>JAYONY010000001.1:0-26940 GCA_038121585.1 archaeon
GTTCATATTCTCCATCGGCCGTTCCAGTATTTGTTGCATTCCAGATAGTTGTGGTAAGGTTACTCATTGAATTGTTAGTTATGCCAAAATCAAGACTATAGAATACGAATGAAGCAACCTCATCTAGCGAGATATTAAAGATAGGGTTTTGCGTGTTGTAGAAATACTCATTGCTTGGAGGAGTTATGAATGTGATTACTGGACCCTGAATATCTCCTGGTGTTAGGGTAAGAGTCCTGGTCTCAGTATAATTAACATTTCCTAGAGTGTCAAGTACGGTTACATTATAGTAATAATCAATGAGATTATTATTTAACCCTGTGAAATTTAATACATATACTTCAGTTGTAAATACAGAGCGGTTAACGAGCGTTCCCCCATCAGTCTCATTGAATAACTCATACGTAATGTTTGCAAAATTAGTTTCTGTAACACTTACATCAATGTAAATCCAATTATTTTCCCAGGAGGTCCCGTTAGGACGTGTTTGTGAGCCGTACGATATAAGAGGAGGTATTGAGTCTACAAAGAATGTTGCACTCTCTGTGCCATTCACATTATTTGCGGAGTCGTTTGCAAAAATCTGCAATGTAGTTGTTCCCTGAGCTGCTGTAAACGTTGTATTAGCACAATTCGCCAATGTTATATTTGTTACCCCATCATTAAGAGTATACCAACAGGATTGCAATGTCAAATCACTAGCTGTGAAATTAATTGACAACTGATTTGAAATATAATTTATTGATTGTGGATGCACAAGTGTTACAAGAGGCGTAATGGTGTCAATACCAAATGAGATGCTATCAGTTCCAGCGTTACCAGCGGTATCATTTGCATAAAATGTAACGGTATACCCTCCGTCACCAATACTCGTATTAGTAGCATTCCAAGTAGTTGTATCGCTTGAGCTCATTGAAATATTTGTTATTCCATCATCTAGCGTGTACCATGCCAGAGAGCCAGCCTCACTAAGTGATATATTGAAATCAATAAATGATTGCGAGTAATTCTTAGTTTCTGGAGAGAGTGTCGTGATTACTGGAGGCGTTGCATCAATTGTTATTGTCCGATTAGAGGTTATATTACAATTACCTGACAAGTCACAAGCCTCTATTGCCCAAACAAAACCTCCGTCAGGCAATGTTTTCGTGAAAGCATAGACTGCATCATTTAGAGCAGACAAATTTGTTTCATTACGGATGTATGAACCGGTCCAATTTCCGAATAACGAAACGTTAGTTACTGCCACATTATCAGCAACTGTCGCATTAAACGTAATTGTAGGATTTGAAGTTGCAAGTCCATCTTGGGGGTCAAGTAAAGTAATGTTTGGTGGCTCAAAATCACTCTGAGCAAATGCAAAAATTACATTGAGATAAGGAGGTAGATGAGTTTCATTTGTAAAATTAACAGTTACTATATGCGTGTGCGTGCTTGTTGAAGACTGTACTCCCGCACCATTTCTAATTGCTTCTGTTGCATCAGGTGCTCCAGTCGTTACTGCTAAATTAGGGTGTGCGTGAGCAGTTGTTCCATTCGTAACCCCGTATGTTGCTGCACCAACAATAAACCGTTCGAATAAATCACTTCCAGAGTCAGAAATATGATCCCATCCGGCAGGAGGGGTTGCATTAAGCATTGCGATCATTCCAGTTGTTTCAAAGTTCGCATAAGGCAATACTACATCACTATCTGCACGTGCGAAAACGACTTCTCGATAGGGTGGTCGATGATCAACAGTTGACGAGGTACTGCTTGGACCTTGTAAGTGCGTATGCCCATCAGTTGCAGTGCCAACTTGTGAACCTCCACCCCGTCCAGTCGTGGTATCAGGGGATGCTGCAAGCCCTGTTGCAACAGCATGTTCGTGCGTGTTACTCCCTGATGCAACACCAACACTATTATTCGTATAGACAAAATCACCATCAAGCGCACTGTATCGGGTCCAATCGGTTGGTAAGCTCGTTGTGTTAAAGAGGGCTATTGCTCCTGCAGGGATTATTGAGGGAATCCCAACACCATCATACCGGATGACAGTTAGCGTTTCGTGTTGAGGCAATAATGACTCATTACTTACTGAAGTACTTGCAAGAGCGCCGTGAGTGTGTGTATTAAGGGATGTAACTGCTGCAGGATTACCGCTACTACCTTGTTGTGTTGTTCCAAATGTTTCTGAAACCCATCCTAGCGTGTGTACATGGCCTGATAACCCTCCTTGAGCACCATACGTTGCTGCCCCGCGAACGAACCGATTGTAAAAATCATCAGTACTCAAGCATGAAACACAAGTCCAACCAGTAGGGGCAACAGTATCATTGAAAAATAGATAGAATTCTCCTGTAAATACAACGTCGTTAGCGAGTTGCCATTGCCTCCCTTCTACAAAGTCTCCGAAGCGCGCTGGACCTAGGAGATAGAATTCAGGACTCACATCCGGTGCGTCAAATACATACGATAGAGTGTACGTTGTACCTGCTTCAAAATCAACGTTCCAGGTTATAAGTTGATCACCAGTGGTAGGATCAGTGCTCACAACACTTCCATCGCTACTAGTAATAATTTCAAATGTGCCCGGAACTGTTTCAATAAAAGGCCCAGAATATTCTTCTTGAGCGGTTACAATAAACTGCATTTCATACGGATTAACAGGGTATAATCGTGTTGGACCAATTCGCTGTACAAAATAAGGCGCTGTTGTAACAACTTTAAAACTGTCTTGTACTATGCGAGGACCGTTATGAGTGGTTGCAACTACCTCATACGTATACGTACCTTCCTGATTCACTGTAAATGATGTACTAAAATCAGGTATGAGCGAGTAACCATGGAAGCGACATTCTTCTGATTGAACTATTGTGTTATCATCAGTGCTTAACTGTACTGTATCACCATTTGGTTCAGTGACCTTTACAGTTAGGTCAGCTGTACAAACAACTCTTCCGAAATCATCGAGTACTCCAAAATGCATGTCTACTTCTTGACCTACTGCATACGTTGCTTGATCAGTATTTACTGCGAGCACGCCCCAATCAAACGTGTCCTCAACAAGGTAGGAGTCACCATCTTCTTCTTCGATTAGCACTTCAACAGTATACTTTCCAGGGGTAAATTGTCGAGGGAGGTCAAAAGTTACTTCTTGATCAAGTGTTGTAGCATCAAGCACGAGAGTTGCGGGTGAATCAACAACGACCCCGTACGCATTCTTGAGTTTGACCTGTGCATTACCCGCAAAACCAGGGCTTGCAGTATCAAGCTCCAAAGTAACACTCGGTTTTTCATCAGAGGCAAACTGTTTCTTTTTTGCATTAATTGACGCTTTGGGAATGACAAATAATTCTCCAGGCGATGAATCATCAACTACAGGTAACAACCCTTGGGGCGAGGGATAAATAACCTCAAACGTATATCGCTCAATACTATCTCCCGAAGTAACTACGAGCGTGTGCGTCCCAAGACTAGTGGGCTTATAAAGCAGTGAGTCTGCAGCCCCATTCTTTATATTTTGACCCGTGGGAGATTCAATACGTAGCGAATAAGAATCATACGCCGTTAAATCAATTTTTATTCGCTCTCCGAAAGTATAGCTTTGTTCAAAAGAGAGTGCGGGCAAAGAGGGAGAATGCAAAAAGAGCAAGAATACAAGTGCTAAGAAACTTCCAAGACTTACAAGAGCTATTTTTTTTCGTTTCATGAGAACAATCCTTTAATGAATGCGAGTAATGAAAACCCCGATTCAGAATTTTGAAGATCAGTTTTGAATACGAAAGACCCTACCGTTGGAGCTAGAGCTTCATACGCCCCACTTTCTGGATTGAATGTTGATTCAAGAGCTATCCAAACTCCCTCTTGAGAGTCATAAAAAAATAAGGTTGCTGATTCTTCAGGTGGGACGTAACGAATAAAGACGTTTTCTATTGCTGATTTAGGAAGAGTTGAGTATATGTCCATTATTGGATATGAAAATGATGCATCATCACGAAAAATTATCTGTGCTTCTGAAAACCCATGAGGTTCTGAAGTAAAAAGTGCCACTTGTTGTACGGGATAATCCCCCTCTAATGATAGTACGAGCGGAGTTAGCGGCCCTACTCGTGAAACACGTTCTGAATAATCGGGTGTTATCGATTCTTCAAGATTAGCCTCTTTTTGAGTAAATGAAAGAACGTCTGAAATTCCAAAAGTTACAAGTGAAGGGTGCCATGAAGCAGTTGTAAGAAACCATGGAAGTCTAAAATAAAAAACGAGTACTTCATGAATAGTTACTTCAAACGATTCAAATCCTGATTGGAAAGCATACACAGCTGGAGCTCGATTAGAAGGGCTTTGCAAAGGATACGTCATTGTTGCTTGAGCACCGTTAACCGCTAACTGAACAGCAGTGTGTGTATCACTAAAGGGAACAACTACACCATCCCCAGTATATTCCCATTCAGTTGGAAAGGCATCATACACTATCCCTTCTACGGGGTGTGAAAGTGTTATATCAAGCTGTACTAGCACATCAGTTCCGGGTGGGGCAAAGTCAGAAGTGCACCCATCACAAACAAGAGTGCGATTTACTTCTACATATTCAAGAAGGGTAAAGCTATGTTCTTTAGAAAGCATTTTTTCAGGTTGCCCTTGTGGATACGCTGTAAGTACGAGCGAATAAGCACCATAGGAGAGATCTTCTAACGTAAACGTGCTTTGCGAGCAGGCTTCACAAACAGTTTCAGATACCGTTCCTTGAGGGCCAATAAGTTCATACAAAAGTACTGAGTAGGGTTCTGCTAAGCTTACTGAAACATCGAGCGAAGTTGTATCAAGAAAGGCATGAGCTTCTGGAGAATGAAGCGTTATTGCCTGAGTTAGTTCAAGCGGTTCGAGCACATCATACCCTTCACCACTTATGAAAGTGGTTTGAGGAGTGCTAAAATACCCTGTTGCAGGATCAAATATTTCAGCTGTTATGTCCTTACCGACATTCCAAGAAACAGATTCTATTTCTCTAGGGTCACAGCAATACTTATTGTCTTGCGGACTCACTAAACAACTTGTTGTTTGAAGCGGATTTTCAGAATAATACACAGTAACTTCAAACCAAGAGGGTGAAAGAGTGTCTTCACTGTTCACACTACCGCAAATAAAGTTTGCACTAACAACTTGACTACTAATTACTAGCGCAACCGCACAATAAGAGAGTATGAAAAACCACCTCGTAACACCCATGAATTGAGCTCGAGTATTGAGCATAAAAACCTTTCTACACTCTAGTAACTACGCTTCAAATAGTCAACTAGAGCGTTTCTTGAAATCGAGAGCGAATAAGCATATACACCCCAACTATAAGGAGCACACACCCTATAAACGTGGCAGCTATAACAAGGTTTGGCGAAAGCCCCAATTCTAATAAATCCTGATATGAAGCTAAGAGATTAAAGCCCATTATAAGTACTGCAACAGGACGTATCAGTGAACCTCCAATTAGAAGCAATATGAGCGCTGCGACTAAAGGTAGTATCGGTCCCGCAAGCGCAATGTTTGTTTGAGAATCTAGAGTATCACAAAATATTTCCGAGTATGGATAAGAACCTTCTTCATATACGACTGCTCGAGAATCACACCCATGATAGCGAGCAGAAAGCACATGCCCTAATTCATGAACTCCTATTGTAGTGAAGAATACAAGATTAAGCATTACTATGAGATAAACGAAATATCGCACAAATAGTGAAAGTTGCGAATCAGTAGTTTCTTTCTTTTGAGTGGTATGAATCGAAAATTGCCCTACATCACGCATAAAATAATAGGCAAACACGCCAAAAAGAATCATCCCTGGAAAGGCTAGTAGATATGGATCTCCAACACCAAAAAAGACAAAAAAAGTAAATAGGATAATCAAACTTGCATACGCAACCCCAATATAACTAACAGTACGATACACTCCTGAATAATTCAGAAATCTTCCGAGTATAAATAAAGTCAAAATTCCCGATATGAAAATGAACCCGAGTATAAATGCGAATAGAGAAAACCATACAAAAAGAAAAGGAATACTGTATGCAATAAGTAATCTAAATAGAGTATTACTACGCTCAAATTGTGTGAAGACCATCAGGAGTAATATTGTTTGCACCACTAATGCAAAAGCATACAAGATTACAAAATCAAAGGGAGCATAGGAAAGTACTGAAAAAGCCCAGACTAATGAAAAAAAAGCGAGGAGCGCATACGTAAATGAAATTAATGAGAACCAATGCACTGACTTATTCACTGATTTTTTTCGATAATGAACAAATAAGCCAATGAGTATATAGACAGTTAGAATAGCTAACAGCAGCCCCCCTAGCCCAAACGCGATTTTTAAAACCATCTTACTTAGAACTATAGTGCATTGTATAAAAAAGCTCCGAAGTTACGTTGCAGGACTTTCCACTGCTCCAAAAACCACATTACCAGTACACGTTCCAGCCACTCCAGTTGGTACATAGACTCGCCAATACGTTCCATTAGTGGCATCGACAACACCTTCTGTTTGCTGATATGCAAGATCAAATTGATTAATAGTTACAGCAGAGGTTGAGTTAGTATAGTTTAAGTCAAACTCTGCAAATGTTAAAACACCAGGATTGGAAGCTGTAAGATTATACTTTTGATGCTCTACGGAAATATTTTGTATGGTTCCCTGTGTACAATTTAATGCCCAGCCATCATTTATTGTTGCTCCATAACTGCTCAGACTTAAATTAACCGCAACATTTCCAAAATTAGTCACGTTTACTTGTATTTCATCCGAAACCTCTGTTGCATTAACAGTGCCATAGTCTATTATATCAGGCAAGCCTAATGCAAGAAGCGTATTTACTGTTGCAATTCCAGAACCATACACTTGCGAATTCTGAGAATCATTAACTAAAAATGTTGCGTTCCAAGTAGCATTGTTTGCGTAGTAATACAAATCAATAGTACATGTCGCATTTACTTCATTCCCGTCACCATAGGTTGTATCAATACTACATGTTGAATTAGCGTAGTGCGTATTATTATCATTAGCCGCCCCATACGATGATACTACCGAATCAAAAAATTCTAATGAGACACTATTTATATCGTCTTCCCCGTTAAAATCCCGTATGAGTGCTTCAAAATATACAGTTACAGTTGCGTTAGGACTTAAGTCAATTGCATTATCCCAATTAACAGTTACCTGAATAAATTCTGGAAATGAATTGCCAATTGAAAGAATCGTAGGTACTGTCACATTATCCTGCCCTACACTTGCAGATACATGAGCTGGTAATAAGAAAGCAAGAAATGCTATGCATAAAAGTTCTAGGAGAATACAAACTACAAAAATCGGATGCAATAATCCACCTGTAGTTGCTTTCTGAAATCCACTCATTTATTCTATCTCCACAAAAAAGTAGTAGGTTGTTGCTGTTACATCAACCCCATGACCATCTTCTAGAACGAGCATTTCAAAATCATAGTCGGAACCATCATACCCATTTACAGAACCTGACTCTATAATAGACGCAAATACAACACTTCCAGACGCTGGTTCGTACAAGAGTGCTTCTTCAAAATTACCATCAACACCTTCTCCAGTACTATCAAAAAGAGCTGTACTTGGACATTCCCCAGCGCTAAATGATTGACTTGCCGTGAAAAATGCGTCGTGAACTGAACCAACTAGTGAAAATGTTTCATCAACTCCATCGATATCTCCTGCATCAATATTGAAGAGTGTTTCAAGAGTAGTGAGATTAGTGCCGTTAAGGTTTGTAGTCCCCCCATTTCCAGATTCATCACCACCTTGGCCATTTGCCGTAAAATTAAAACATTGGATATTTGTCCAGGTGATCGTCTGATTAGTTGAGGCATACACCTCACCACTAGGGCTTGCAAGTGACCAGTTATAGAGGACATTATTGTTTGCATCTGCAAGTTGTAATGTTCCAGAAACATTTCCGAAATACCCTTGCCATGCCTGCGTCACTGATCCACCACCGATATTCAACTCAGTTACATTGCCTGCATACGCCCCGTGCGAACCTGAAGTACTATTTGTTGGGGCTCGCTCGTTTCGCACTACTGAAAAAGAAG
Organism: archaeon; assembly: GCA_038121585.1. GTDB lineage: Archaea > Nanobdellota > Nanobdellia > Pacearchaeales > GW2011-AR1 > JAYONY01. Next base: position 8,086 of record JAYONY010000001.1, read on the forward strand.
CACCGTTCGGTTGTGCGCTTACAGCAACCAAAAGAGAAAAAAGCACTGCTGACAATATAATACTGCCAACTATCACCTCTTTTTGCCCCATACTATGCTTCTTCCTCCTTTGGTGCAAATATAAAATGAGGATCATAGATAGGGTGTACTTCCTGATTTACAAATCGCTTTGCTTTTGTCATAGTGATTACGTGAGCATCAAGTTGTGCACCGACTTCTTTCTGATACGATGCTACTTTTGCAGTTATTTTTGCAGCAGCACTCACCACATAGACCTTAGGAGTTGACCCGCTAGTTTGTACGAAAATACCATCTACTATGTCAAGTGAACTTTCAAGTTGCCAATATAACTTTTCAATTAGCGGGTGTAGTGTTGGATTTTCAAGTAACCAAATACGCAAAATTAGTTTATGATAACTCGTAAGATAGAGTAGTTTTTTTGCAGGTAATTGATTGATAAGCACAGTCATATGCATCATTTCTCGAGGTACTGAAAATACCATTCGAGGTTTACCTTTCTCAGCGTTACCTGTTCGTTCTTTAATTACAAGATTTGCGGCTTCGAGCAATCGTAACTGTTGGCTTACGTACGAAACGGAAGTACCCATTTCTTGAGAGATTTCTAGTGGTGATGAAGGACGCTTTGCGATTATATCTAAGATAGTCCATCGTGGCGAGCTAAAGAACATGTCGAAATCCATTTTGTTCTTCTGAAACCCTCTTACTATTTAAATATTTCGTATAATTAGTTAATCAGATTGCTTAATCGAATAAAGTATTTAACTAATCACTAAACTAATTGTGCAAAAAATTAAGGCGGTCCAACTACTTCAACAAGCCCATTGAGTCGATTATTTGAGAAGTCAGTATCATTTATTACCCGAAGAGGATCAACTTTTAACTGTATAAAGTAAAAATCCCTATCAAGCTCATCATAAATCGCACTTACAGGATACACCTGACCAGGGCCTAATGCACCAGTATACACATACGACTTGATAAGCCCATAACTCGTACTGGTAGCGTCATACAAATGAATTGAAAAAGGTAATGAGGTAGCAACCGTACCGTTATTTTTTACAATACCTGTTATTGCCACACTGCACCCAGTTGTGAAATTAACATCAGGACACCCCTGATTAATTAAGGTTAGATTATATGCCACTAAATCAACAAACCCCTCGTCACTAGCTTCACTATCTGAAGTCTCCGTCTGTTGTTCAGGCTGCCCAACTGGACTCCCATCATCAACAGCATCAGCTTCAGATTCAGAAGGAGGTAAATCCCCGTCCCCAGGATCACTTGTCAAATACATATCTGCTCCAAAAATAACAACTATCCCTATTACCACCCCAAGTACAACAAGGGTTATTACACCAATACCTCTTTTATTCATCATTACGTAGAGCTAAAGTGCCTTAAAAATAATTCCATCTAAACACACTAAAAAATAACTATTTTTAAGTAGTTACATAAAGGGAATATTTATAAACCCTTACAAGTCCAAATGTATATGAGCAATAAAAATAAAACAATACGTGGAAAACCCGGATTGCTTGAAAATATCGCTGGAAAAGGCGCTCTTGCGACAGGAGGGACAGGCATAGCAATACCATTAGCTGCGGGAACAGCCTACGCTGCAGACAACTACATCAACTCATCATTCCTCACAAAAGCAGCTGACTTTCTCGGATTTATCCCCTATAGAACAATGATAGACTATGGAGTAGAAAACCTCGGAGAAGCAGTAGCTGCAGGATTCGGGCTTACAGGTGCAGGATTATTGCTAAATGGCGCTCGACGAGCAATGAAAGGTAAGCGAATCGAGAAAAACAAAAAGATAGCAAACCAACGAGGATTGCAATACAAATAAAAATTATTCTTTTGTATCAAATTCAGTATAGTGGCACTTACCACAATGCTTTCTATGATCACTCAATGCAAGAAAGATCCCCGGACCACATCGAGGACAATGTTTCTTTTTAGTAACTGCATCCCCATCAATGGAATAATGCATGTATTTCTTACTAGTAGGCTTATTCTTATGAGGTTTTTTTCCTTTCTTGTCTCCGCTTTTCTTCTTCTTACCCATGCTTAATTACTTCCTTTCTTCTTTGGTTTTGGCTCAGTAGTTTCCTTCGCTTCAACACTATCATAAATTGACGCTTCAATACGGAAAACATTTGTTCCAAAATGACTTCCTACTCGACGTACAATTACAACGTCTTCTCCAGCCTTATATTTTGAAGCTAGATCTTGTGCAACTTGTGAAAATCCAGGATTACTTGGATATTCCTTCTCTACAATAAGCTCTTTTCGCTTGAGTAACGTGTTTGATTGTTCTTTAAGTATGTTCATCGTAATCGTACTGCAAATACTCCTTGTTCTGTTATTTCTAAATGTTTCGCTATTTCTGAATCAGCCGGTTGTAAAATATATAACCGCCCCTTTAGCGTATCCATATCAGCTTTTTTAACAAGTGATTTACCGTCTAATTCTTCTATTTTTGTAACGCCAGATATCATTTACGCCTTACCCCCCTCTTTTGAGGCTGCTTTAGCTGCTTTTTCAGCATCTTTTTTAGCCTTTGCCTTAAGCTCTGTAATCCACTCAAGCTTCCCAAGTCCTGGTTGCCTCATTGTCAATCCAATTTTTGGCTCCCCTGCCTTGAAACTAATCGCTACAATTCGCGCTACACAATTGTCCCCTACAGCTAAGGAACGCTTTGAAGCTTTTCCTTGAAGAGTCCCAGTTTTACTAAGAGATACATAATCATCCATTGTTTGGGAAATATGAATCATTCCCTGTGCTTGGCCAAGAGACATAAAGGCTCCAAAGTTAGTAATCTCCTTAACAGTACCAAATACAAGCTCATGAAGCTCTGGACGCCATACAAGCACCTTAAATACTGAATTATAAAATGCCGCTCCATCGCCTGGAATAATAATTCCATCCCCTACTTCATCAACTGAAACAACTGAAATAACAAATCCTAAGTCTTTAGTGACTTTATCCACATAACTCTCATTAAGTTGCTTTTCAACGGACTCCATAGTAGGTAATCCAAAGTGTCGAGGTTCAACTCGAACATAATCCTCTACAGTTGCCAAATAGAACATGTCTGAGTGAGATTCTAAGCGTTTTTAAAGCTTACTGTAGGTTACGCTACTCCAACTCGACCTTGCGAATTAAAAATAGCTATTTTTTTAGGTATTTTGCGCTTAATCCCTGCATCGAGTGTTGCTATAGCTATTCCTTCACTACCCTTTGCAATCAGCCCTTCATCAACTGATTGAGTTCCAAGTGTTACTTTTTTCACCTGTGCATCATGCAATAACGTCAGTGCGACATCAATAATGATTCGATCATCATGCGAGGTTTTTGACCGTTTTGCCACATCTTTTAGCTCTTGCAATACTTCAACAGGCACTTTCACAGTGTACCCGAGCTCAGCTAATTGTCCTAAAAAATCAATTCGTTTACGAACACACGAAATAATAAAGCTGGTATCAAGTATCACATCCATACTATACACACAGTAATCTAGTATTTTAAAGTATGTAGAACCATAGTTTTTTAACAAACAATTCACTACTTACAGTATGAATCTAAAGAAAGAGGCGTTAGCACTGCATAAAAAATACAAGGGAAAAGTGCAGATTAGCTCAAAATACCCCATTACATCAAATCATGATCTCGCACTTTCATACACTCCGGGTGTTGCTGAACCTTGTAAAAAAATTGCACAGAATACAATAAGAGCTTATGATTACACTATGAAAGGAAATACTGTTGCGGTTATTACAGACGGTAGTGCTGTCCTAGGCCTTGGTAATATCGGTGCTCAAGCAGCACTTCCAGTGATGGAAGGAAAAGCACTTTTGTTTAAACTCTTTGGAGGAATTGACGCGTTTCCCATCTGCCTTGCAAACCAAGATATTGAAACTACCGTTCAAACAATCAAGAATATTGCTCCAGGATTTGGAGGCATTAATCTTGAAGATTTTAAAGCGCCCGAGTGTTTTATTATTGAAAATGCACTTCAAGACATTGACATCCCCGTAATGCACGACGACCAGCATGGCACCGCTATTGTTGTTCTGGCAGGCCTTATCAATGCCGTGCAGGTTGTTCAAAAAGAGATTAATCAGATACGCATTGTCATTAACGGCACTGGTGCTGCTGGAACAGGCATTGCCAAATTACTGCTTGCTTTTGGGGTTCCTTCAAAACACATTATACTCTGTGATCGAAAAGGCATCCTTCATAAAACACGACCTGATCTTTTAGTGAATAAATTCAAATATGATCTTGCAACTCTTACTAATGAACTTAATTGGAAAGGCTCTTTGAGCGATGCCCTCAATGATGCTGATGTGTTCATTGGTGTTTCAGTGAAAAGGGTTCTTAAACCAAGCATGATTCGTACCATGGCACGTGATCCGATCATTTTTGCAATGGCGAACCCTGAGCCAGAAATTACTCCTAAAGCTGCTAAATCAGCGGGTGCTAAGGTTATTGCTACTGGAAGAAGTGATTATGAAAATCAAGTGAACAATGTGCTTGCATTTCCAGGTATTTTTCGGGGTGCCCTTGATGTTAAGGCAAAAAAAATCACTGAGCGAATGAAATACAACGCTGCTGTTGCACTTGCAAGCCTCGTTAAAAAACCAACATCTAAAAAAATATTACCGCTTCCCACTAATAAACAAGTAGCGCGCGCAGTTGCTCACGCCGTCGCAAAAAGCTGCACACACCATCACTAACCATGGCAGAACCAATTCCAGAATCAGAACACGTGCAAAAAGTATTACGTGAAGCACGCAAAGCTCTTCGTAGTGGGAACGCACTTCGTCTTAAACGATTATCTGATCAAACAATTCATTCCGCTTCAGTCTATCAACATACAGACTATATTGTAATTGCCATCATAATATATACACTAAGTAAACTTGTATTTCGTAAAGAACATATCAAGCGTGACAGATGGGAGAAGTTTGTCAAAAACTGTAGCGACTCACTTCGTCGTGCATCAAATGCATTGCACAAACATAACCACCCAATGTTTATCTCTGAAATAGAACATGCACGAGAATCACTAAGTACAATTTCAGGTGATCTAAAGCCTTTTATCGAGGCTGTTTTTCAAAAAGCTTCAGTAAGTAAAGCTACAAAAATTTACGAGCACGGTATTTCACTTGGTCAAACAGCTGAATTACTTGGCCTTTCAACGTGGGAACTTGCAGAGTATATTGGAGAACGTAACATTGCAGATGCAAAATACAGCTTAACTAAAGACGTGCGTATTCGAGCACAACACGCACTGGAGTTTTTCTCAACATGAAAGCAGTAGTATTTGATGCGGGCCCCTTGATTAATCTTTCAATGAATGGCCTACTCTACATCTTACCAGGTTTAAAAAAAGCAAGCGGTGCAAAGTTTATTGTTCCTCGAGAAATTAAACGTGAAATTTACGATAAACCAGTCGGTATAAAAAAATTTGAACTTGGCGCTATGCGATTAAATGAGCTTATCGAGAAGAAAATACTTGAATTTCCAGACGTGCTTGGCATTGATAAGGGCACTATCGAACTTGAAACACAGCGTCTTCTTGAAATTGCAAATCATACGTTACGAGTTAAAAAACACTGGATTACATTAGTCAGCAAGGGGGAGATGGCCTCTTTTGCAGTGAGCGCTCTTGCAGAACAAAAAAATATAGAGAGTGTTGTTGCCATTGACGAACGTACTGCCCGAATGCTCGTTGAGGGTCCTGAAAATTTGAAAGAACTTATGAGTAAAAAACTCCATAAACGATTACTACTCGCAAAAGATGCAGCAACTTCTATGCCGAAGATTAACTGTATTCGTTCTTCTGAACTTGTATTTGTCGCGCACAAATTAGGCCTGAGTAAACTCAAAGATCCCCGTGCGCTTGAAGCAATGTTATACGCGACAAAATTCAAAGGTACCGCTATTTCTATCGAAGAGCTTGAAGTTTTAAAAAATCTTTAATGAAGTTTAAGATTTCCAGAAACAATTGCTTTTGGAGCAATCGGTGTTTGAGCTAGCACATTCGCTAGTGCTGTTGCCCCATCAGTTTCTTGATAAGCAAAGAAGTTACCATTTGCACTTTCTTTTAAGATTACATAAACCCATATTGACGGTTCCTCATCAAGTTGAGCAGCTATATACGCTTCATTTCCAAGCAATAGAACATAATGCACTGAAGCACGTACTTTTTCATTTAATGCATTATCATACACTATCGTCCCGTATCCATTTGGTTACGCAAGATCAAATGATGCTAGTGATGCATGTACTCGTGCATGCCCAATAAAATCTTGCGATGGCGTTGGACCTGCGACGAAATAACGGATTGACGCTTGTGCACGCCCGAGTGCTGGCATTGCAAATGCTGAAACACTTAAGAGCACTAGAAAACACGCAATTCCAATCACTACTTTTTGACCCATTTTTTGTAATAGAGGCACTAGTTTATATACATTGTGCGAAAAAAAGCATATCTACATAGTAAGTATTATTTATTATAAATATAGGCATATTTATAAAGAAAAATAACCACATAGTAAGTATTCTTATGGTCGACAAAAAGAAGCGGTTTTTAGTGAAACGTCTAGTGAAAACTCGCTTCAGAAAAAAAGCAAAAAAGGAGGATAAACTATGAGTATCAAAAAACTCCGCCATAGAATACAAGTAACACGAGAGCATGTGAAGCATGCTCGAAAATTACAATACAATACAAAACACGATCCTAACTGGCACACATACTATGATTCCTATGTTCGTAATTGTGAACGTGATATTCTACAAACACAACGAAAACTTGTTGTGCTCAGTGCAAAAATAACTCTTGTTGTTCTTGCAACACTTTTTCTCGGCCTATACTTCTTCACTGATACGTTCAAAGAAACACATGACAGCATAGCATTTGCACCCCCACCAGTAAGCATTGTGAGTAGTGCTGCTAGCACTCCGACAAATTGTAATCCATGTGCTGCGACACACACTGTGCAGTCAGGAGATACACTCTTGCTCGTAGCAATAGGATTTGAACCTCGTGCTGGTGAAACAATTACCGCAGTGACATTTGCAGGAACACCACTTACCCTTATTCGTACTGATGCGTCTGTGAGTGCATCAACTTCTTGGTGGATGCTCACAAACCCCCCCACGGTTACTGACACTATTAGCGTTACTTACTCGGGAACTATGCGACGACAATTTATTACTCCAATTAATGCAAGAGGTGTAGACCTTGCAAACCCCTTACCAACACATACTGGAGCTGTTGGTACTGCTGGCCTGATAAATCTCACCCTTGCAACGCTTCGTCAGGGCTCCCTCATCCTTGATGCTGCGTTTGACAGAACACTTACCATGACACCTCTTCCCGGCAGAACACAACTATGGAATAGCGGAACTGGAGGTCCGACTACAGGTGCAGGCAGTGTTTTTGACGCATCACTCTCAGGAAACTATTCACTTACCTGGAGCGCTCAATCAAACTGGGCTGCAAGCGCAATTGTACTACAGCCAATTCAAGGCATCCCATTAGGAGTAACTATTATCGAGCCTCAAAATATATCCTATGCAAATGGCACAATCCCTCTCACTATTGAACTTGACCGTGCAGGAACAAATGGATGGTACTCGCTTAACGGAGGAGTTACTAACACCTCCCTAGTAAGTCAAAGCGCTACAACATTTAATGGCTCAATAGTGCTTCCTGACGGAAGTTATACAGCACACTTTTTTGCCAATGATTCAATTGGAAACACTAATTTTTCAGAGTCAGTAACATTTACAATCTCGACAGACAACTACGTTCTCACCATTATCTCCCCTACACAAGCAGCTCCAATACCAACGACATCAGAACAAAATCTCACCATACAATTTAATGTAAGCAATAATGGAGTTGCAGTAACACAAAATAGTACAGTACTCAATATTACAATAGGAAACGTACAATCCTCAATAGGAGATGCTTGGATTGAAGGAACTACTTGGTTTGTTAATACCACAGCACCTTCGGGTCTTGGAGGATTACAAGATGTATTCCTCGAAGTTGATATTAACGCTACAGCGCGGGTTAGCGCTCTTGAATTTAATGCGCTTGACTATGCGAGTACAGACAACATCCCTCCAAGCGTCCAGATTTCAAGCCCAAATGCAACAACGTACGCTAATGCAACAATTCAGATTAATATTTCCCTTAATGAAGATGGTGATTCAGTTTTCTACTCGCTCGATAATGGATTAACAAATAGCTCACTTACCTCTATCAATAACCGTGAGTTCACAGGCATAACCGTCCCCCTTACTGAAGGCACGTACAATATGCGCTTTTTTGCTAATGACACTACAGGCAATACTAATAATTCTGAAAATGTTAGTTTTGAAATTAATTTTGCTCCGAGTGTGCCAACTGAGATTACGTGTAATGGCGACAGTGCATGTAATCAAACAGTACAATCAAATATTGAACTTATTGCGTCAGGTGCCACTGATGCAGATAGCATAACCTATGTACTTGAAGCGTTACTCAGCACCCCCGTCTACTCCGCAAATCTTATTCCCTCACCAGTGCAAATAGTATCCTCCAGTACAAGCACACCTATTGAATTCCAAGGATTTGAAGCTGGCACTGGAGGATGGGTTTCAGGAGGGGCAGATTCTTCTCGAACCAACACACAAAGCTATGTAACTGATACAGGAGCCTTGGGAGGAACATGGTCATGGCACTTGCAAGATAACTCTGCAAGTTCATTTGTACAAAAAGGGATTAACCTAGCAGGTTTTGAACAAGTAGTGCTGGCATGGTCTTCATTATACACAAATGTAAATCCTGGAGAACTACTCACACTCTATTGCGATACAACACTTATCTGGTCCGATGATGCAAGTGCTTCAGGAACGCTTGGAACATGGGTGCAACATAGCACAACAATCACTCCTGCTGATTGTGCATTTGACACCAATACAGTACTTAGATTTGAATCAGAATTTAGCAATAACGGTGATAATGTAGAAATTGACGGGATTAATATTACAGGTATTGGAGCACCTCAAACTGAGATTACAACAACCCCTACTCAATATGCTACAAGTATTCCAACTACATATTCGGAAATCTCAAGTATAACCCTTACACTTGATGTTAGCACGTACGCCCCGAGTGGTTCAATAGCGAACAACAATGCATTCCCAGACATAGCCGTTTCTTGGTATAATGGCTCAGCATTTGTTTCAACAGGAGCGCTAGGTATAACAAGTACTGGAATAGTTACACGAAGCACTACACAGCAAGACGTACTAATTGCCTGGCAAAATCCACTTAATCGTCAAGTGCAAGTTAATGGCATTTTATTTGATGCAAATAACACTGCAGGGAATGACGCTATTGAATATGTAGGGCTAAATGTTAGTATTGCAACTCCTGCTTGGGAACCAATAGGGAACCATTCAGAAGGAAGTTCCCTACTATGGGATACAACTAATCTTATCGATCAGTCTTGTATTGATATTCGAGCACGTGCATTTGACAGTAGTGGAAGTATGCAGTTTTCAGACTACTACACTCATGGAGCGTGCCTTACTATAAATGCTCAAAATGATGGCCCAACGCTAACCAGCATATCAGAGATTAATAATCAAATAGTTACTGAAGCAGGTATCACGCAAATATTCATAAATATTACTGCATCAGATCCTGACGGGGTAGCAGACCTTAACACAAGCGCATTACTTGTAATCGCCTCACTACCAGGAGAGGATTCCCGTACAGCTTCCTGTAACCTTCTAAACATACTTGATACTTCTACTGCTCAGTATGAATGTGTTCTTGACATGCACTATTGGGATGGTGCAGGTACCTGGTCATTACAAGCCACCATTGCAGATAATGCAGGTGCAACAACAACACCTCTAACATCTACATTCCTCTTACTTGAAACCTCTTGCATAACCCTTACTCCAAGCTCGCTTGCATTTAGTACAGTCTTCCCAGGCACCGCTAATGCGTATGCTACTAATGACCCTATACAAGTGCAAAATACGTGTAATCGAGAAGCAGCACTTAGCATTACGGGCAGTGATGCAATAGGTCAGTCAAATGCTGCAGAGAGCATTCCTGCAACAGCATTTCGTATTAATACAGTTGACAACCAGTGTGCTACGGGAACACAACTCCAAAATGGATCACAACTTACTATCGCAGGCGCATTTTTATCTGCAGGTAACAATTCAGCAAATGAAGGATTTGAATTACTCTATACCTGCATCGAACTTGTTCCTTCAGAAATTAGTGCTCAAGCCTATCAAACACCTCCGTTCTTCCCATGGGAAATTGGATTGTTACTTGCAGCCGTAGTACCTAAAAAACGTAAGAAATCACTTTCAGAACTCAAAGAGCAAGTGCAAAAAGAACTAGGAATGAGTGCTGAGGAAGTTCTTGCCTGGGCTCTTAAAACAAAAGCTATCTCTGCTACAAAACAAGAACATACCACTTTAGAAATACCGCTCCAAATTATACGGTCAGAACTAGGCCCTGCACAAGCAGTATATAAATATCTTAAAGAAAACAAGAAAATGTCCTACCACGAAATTGGAGCAATACTTAATCGTGATGAACGAACTATCTGGGTGAATTATCACAAAGCGTGTTCTAAACGTAAGAAAAAGCTAAGCATTGCAAAAGAAGATTCTCTCACTATTCCAATTTCAGTACTAAGCTCTCGATCACTCAGCATGCTTGAAGCTATCGCAATGTATTTCAAGCAGAAAGGATATACTAATGCATTAATTGGTGAAATACTCGGTATGGGAATAAATAATGTATGGACTGTGCTTGCACGAGCAAAGAAAAAAGAGGGGCTAGCATGAAATTTGCAATTATATTTCTTATCCTAGTAAGTGTGCAGTTAGTAGCCGGTTTTGGAGCAAGCGCCCCTTACTGGGACGATAGACCACTACGATTAATGCAGGGTGAGCAAGAAATTGTTGAAATAACACTCCAAAATCTTGTAGGTAATGAAGATATAACGTTGCAAGCGACGATTGTGCAAGGAAATGATATTGCAAAAATAGTTGGCCCTTCAGAAATCAACGTTCCGTTTGGTACGAGGGACATAGTAGTGCCTATCGAGATTACAATCCCAGAACAAGCATTTGCGTACGATACCTATCCTGTTTCAATTGGGTTTACACCGGTAAAAGGTGAGACAAGTGATTTTGTTAGGTTAAGCAGTGCGATAGGATCCTCTTTTGATGTTATCGTTGAGCCTGACCCCTCATTAGAAGTTGCACAATCAAGAGGAATGCCCATTTTTTACGGAGCGCTAGTTATGATTGGCCTACTTATTGGGATTGTAGGGCTCGCACTTATTAGATCGATTAAACGTCATAGAGTACAACGGTAAACAAAAATATTTAAACGCAAAACCCTAAAATCAAGTATGAGAGGTAGCTATTTTCTTATTATCGGTACACTAGTACTTATCCCACTTGCAAGCGCAGGCTGGTTTGATTGGATTTTTCCAGACCTTGCACCTTCTGATACTACAGATGTTACCGTTCAAGTAGGCAATACCCCTCCGACTATTTCAGCAGTACAAGCTTTGCCAGTAATTAATTTACTTGCTGGAACAACAGTGAATGTAGCGGTTAACTTTACTGCTTCTGATGCGAATGGTGCTGCTGATTTAAACGATGCATCAGCACTTGCAACATTAACGCAAGTTGGTGAGCCTGCTCGTTCCGGAGGATGTATTGTTGAAGCAAGTACGAGCGCTGAGAAAACATACATTTGCACCGTAACATTACAGTACTATGATGCAAGTGGGGTTTGGACGCTGAATGTTTCTGTTGCAGATTCAGCTTCACAAAATGCTTCTGATGATTCCCAAACAGCTACAGTTGCATTACTAAGAGACATTACAATCACTCCTGCTAATATTAACTTTCCAACTGTAGCCCCTGGATTAACAGATATTCTTGCTAGTGTTAATACTACCGTTACAAATAACGGTAATTTTGTGGTTCCCTCTAACGGAGACCTTACCATTACAGCTTTCAACTTAACAGGGCAGGTTACCCCTACAGAAAACATTCCTGCTACGAGCTTTACGTCTGTTGGTTCTGTAGATGCAGCAACAGTATGTTCAACTGGAACCCCACTAGTTGAAAATGTTGCAACAACTATTGGAAGCATTACTCTAAATCGTGGAGCAACAGGAAATACTGAAGATATTGCTCACTGTCTAACACTGGTTCCTGCAGGATTATCATCACAAGCATATGTAGCACAAGGAGGGCAAGCATGGGTAATAAGCATCTAGTATTACTCGCTATCGCGTTATGCATTCCTACAGCGAGTGCTTTTGGAGTGAGTTCCCCTTACTGGGAAGGTTTTCCTTTAAAAATGCATCCTGGCCAATCACAAATCGTAAGTATTAATCTCCAAAATTGTCCTTCTCGCGCACCAACGTGTGATTTAGGTAGTGTAACAGTTCTCGCAGAAGTTATCGAAGGGTCTAATCTCGTAACAATTCAAAATCCTGAAAATACTGTTGGGTACGGGACTGCAAATACTGACCTCTTATTAGCAGTTACAATTCCTGAAGATGAGCAGATAGGAGCGATTAGAACAGTTGCTATAGCACTCCAAAGTGCCCCAACTGATGAAGAAGCAGCATTACAACTGGGTGTACGCTACATAGTAGATTTTCCGATTGAAATAGTTACAGAAGATGAATCAGTAGAAGTGCCACAACCAGTATCTCCAGCCCAAGAAGTTATTGGAGGAACGTGGATGATTATTACAGTGCTCCTCATTCTTATCATTGCAGTTGTCTGGACAGTTATTCTTAAGCGGAAAAAATAAAATGCGAATTGTACTTCTCATTATTAGCAGTTTTTTATTGCTAGGAATGACGTCCGCTCAAATCTTTAGCCCTTCTGAAGGAAGTAATGTCTCAGTAGTAGTCGATGCCGATGCCCCATTTATTACTATTATTTCTCCGAGCGCAATCACCTATACATCACAAGCCATTCCGCTCACATATACGATTGTTGAAGCAAGTCTTGACTCCATATGGTACGCAATTAATGATGGACCCAATACAACACTTACCGATTCAACAACATTATCTTTACCCGTTGGTACCCATACAGTACATGTATTTGCTAATGATAGTTTTGGACGCGTGGGACAAGCAAGTATAAGCTTTACAATTATTGAAAGTGAAGAAGAACCTTTTTGCGGGGATGAGGCTTGTGACCCTTCTGAAAGTTGCAATAGTTGCACAAGTGATTGTGGAATTTGCCAAGGAGGGAGATCAAACAATAATGAAGAACTAGTAGAACCAATAAGTAATCAAACTAACGAAACAACAACAATTCCCCCGCAAGAAGAAACCCCTGAGCAGCCAGAAAGCACTTCTCTTGGACCAAAAATGTTTGTGGGACTAGCACTCATCCTACTAATTCTAACACTAGTATACATGCGTAGAAAAAAAAAAACACTTAAAAAAGAAAAAGACCTCTGCTAACCATGGATACTAAAAGATGGTCACTCATAGTCGTTATTAGTGTGCTAGTAACAATCATTGGTTTAGGTATTACGTATCAGCTTACTTCTCAACCAAATACCCAACTCGCACCACAAGATGCTGATCAAGCAACAGGGTATTTATTTGAACTTAATGGACAATACTACTACGTGCAAGAGGGTCCTGAAAGTGTTGATTATACAGCTGCTACAATTGCAAAAATTCCCTTGAATGAACTTTCAAGAACAGAGCGCGAGTTGCTCGCACGACTAAATGCTAAATTTGCAACTAACACAGTGAAGATAGCAACTAATAATTAATTTTCTTACTATGCGTGCGGACCTCAATACGTCGGCAAACAAAATGGGCGCGCAGGGCAACGAGAATCAAAGATTCTCGAAGGCTTCATCTTCCCTAAAAACCAAGATAAACCAATCGAAGATTCCCTGATTATATAGGCGCGCAGGGAATGGTTCAACTCTCAACGAGTTGAAGCCAGAGAAATTCCTTGTAAGAATTTCGAGGGTCCCAAAAAATCTTTAGATTTTTTTAGGCCCCAGAAAAAATATGTTTTTTCTGAGCGTGAGATTCCCTCACCTATGGGCGCGCAGGGAATCGAACCCCGGGCTACTGGTCTGGAGCCAGTTATTTTACCATTAAACTACGCACCCTTATGCTGAGTACCACCGGAAACTTCTGGTAGCTTAAGAAGTTTACGGGCCAGAAAACCACGAAGGTTTTCTGGATTAAACTACGCACCCATTTGTCCAGCACAACGAGGATGCCCGCAGCCCATGGCGAGGAGCACCGCAGTACAGCTGGATCAAATGTATAATCAACATTGCACCTCCATCCTTTTAAGTCTTAGCACACTCGTTACTGACGATAAGCCGAGGCAACATTTATATAATTATAATCGTATATCCGGATATGAAAAAGAGGGCTCGTAAAAAGAGTGTGGAGCGCGATATTTTGGATCCAGTAGTACGTAGAAAAATAACTTCATTAACGATAGCACTCGTGGTTGTTGCAGTCCTTGTTATTCAAATAGATCTTGCAATGCACGACGATATTGTCGGGCGAGCTACTGATGATACTAAAACAACTACCACAACAGAAGAGGCAAAGACTGACAGCGGACTTACAGGCCTTGTCAAAGATATCACTCAAACAGTAAGTTCTATTCTTGGTGGCTATGAATCAGCCACTACCACTAAAGAAGGCACGACCACCGGAGATTCTGGCACTGATGTTACAGGGTCAAGCAGCAGTAGTAGTAGTAGTTCAGGATCAGGTGAGGAAATTGGCACTTCAGATTCTCTTGGAGATAGTAGTTCAGACCCTCCAGTGAGCCCATCACCTCCAATATGCGGCGATGGCGTAGTTGATTCTGGGGAAGAATGTGATGATGGTAACACAAATAATGACGATGGATGCTCTGCAAAATGTGAGATTGAGGTTGCTGCACCGCCTAGTAAACCAGTATGCGGTAATGGTATTGTAGAAACTGGTGAACAATGTGATGATGGCAATACAGTCGGTAGTGATGGATGTTCAGCAACATGTCAAAATGAAATTTTAGCACCAAACCCAGGCAGTGCCGTATGCGGTAATGATATCATAGAAGGTGATGAAGCATGTGATGGACAAGAAGGTTGCCTTGACACCTGTGAATATGCACAATGTTCTGACGGTATTGATAATGATGGTGATGGAGATATAGATGAGAATGATAATAATTGCTTAATTGATGGGATTTTCCACGATGCACTTGATAACTGGGAAGGCCCTGATGAAACTGATCCAGAAGATACGGGAGGGGTTACTGATGGAGATCAAGACGGAATTCCAGATAATGAAGACAACTGTCCAAATGATGCTAACCCACAACAAACTGATACTGATAATGATGGCCTAGGTGATGAGTGTGACGATGATGATGATAATGATGAGGTACTTGACGTAAATGATAATTGTCCGCTTGCTAGAAATACAGGTCAAGGAGATCTTGATGGTGACCTCATTGGTGACGTGTGCGACCCTGACAAAGATGGTGACGGCGTTCTTAATGAAGATGATAACTGCCCACTCACCCCAAATGCTAACCAAGATGAAACTGCGTGTTACAATAACGATTATGATTTTGACGGAATTCTTGATGTAGATGATAATTGTCCACAAACACCTAACGGCCCAAGTACTGGAGTATGTACTGAAGTTGCAGGTGTTGCTAATCCTTCAGGCGGTGATAACACGTTTGTAACCCCTCCTTTCCAAGCTGTAGTAAATGATTTTGATGAGTGTGGACCTGATAACAGCTTTTCATGCCCTGAACCAGGACAAATATGTGAAGTTGACCATAGAGACTATGATAGTGATGGTATTGGTGATGTATGTGATGAATGTCCGTTTGACGAAGGTAACCAACCTAACGGGTGTTTTGTTCCTATAGAGCTGAACTGCCCTGCTGGAGAAGTTCCTAATGCTGCTAATACTGAATGTATTCCGGATACTACTGGTAGCTCTAGTAGTGGGGGTTCTTCTAGTGGAAGCTCTTCAGGCGGTGGACCAAGCCAATCACCAAATGCTCCTATCGTAATTAATCCAGGTAACGTCTTCCTTGATGGCCAATACGCTGATGTGCGAGTAAAGAGCGGTCGTGAAGTCCACTTTACAAAACGCTCAAGTAGTGAGACTGAAGCACACGGCCATATTATTACGGTTACTGACGTTTTTCCAAATGAAAACCGCGCTGTTGGAATTATTGAATCAGAACCACAAAATTTTGAATTAACAGTTGGGGAAATTAACGCGTTTGACTTAAGTGAACCATTTGATGGGATTATGGACTTAGCTCTTATCCTTGAAGGGTTTGACCTTAACCCGATTACAAATGAATATGAAGCACTTATTACCGCAGTCTCTCTTGATTCATCAGGAGCGACTGATAACTCACCAGATGCTATTGAGAATCAAGTACAAAATTCTGTAACAAGCGGCAATACTGCTGATGTTGATGAATCAGGTGTACAAACAAGTCCGTTCTATAGTATTGCCTACCTTGCAGTTATTGTAGTGCTTGCTGGAGCAATGGTGTATGCAGTTGTGAATTACTTGCTGAAGCGTCGCAAAAAAGCAGCGTACCTTGCAGGCAATCATCCATACTTACAAGAAGCAGCAGTTCAAGAAGAAACCATTGAGTTTACTGAATAAATGAAGATTACAACAGTAATGTTTGATTGGGGCGGTGTCCTCGTAGAATCTATTATTAATGATATGTTTGCAGATATAGCTAAGCAAGTAGGGATTGACAAAGAGGAATTTATTGCTGCAACCACTCATCTCATGCCGCAGTTCTCATTAGGCGCGCTATCAGAGCGTGAGTTCTGGGATAAAGCATTTCCAAGCAATACGAAACTCAAAGCAGGGATGTATGAACAAGCATTTAGAAAATATGTACGACCTCATAAGGACGTGTTTGCGATTGCGAAAACGCTTAAGCAAAAAAAGTATCGGATAGGGTTCATTTCTAATACTGAACCACCAGCAGTACCTGTTTTTGAGAGTCAAGCAGAGTACAAGTTGTTTGAACACCCTGTTTTTTCATGTGTTGAGAAGGTGGTAAAACCAGATTCTGCAATCTACAAGCGAGCGCTCAAACGACTTGCATGTAAGCCATCACAAGCAATCTTTATTGATGATAGACACGAGAATATTGTTGGAGCACAGAGTATCGGCATGCAGGGCATTGTCTATCAAAATCCAACCCAGCTCAAACAAGCACTAGCAGAACAAAACGTTACATTCTAGAGAAGAGGTACATTTTACAATAAAAGAAGTTACTTAGAAGCAACGTAGCGTGTCAGTGTCTGTCGCGTCACCACCAACGTTGGTGAATGGTGCTGGGAAGTCAGGACCTCCCTCAAACAAGTAGCTTAAAGTATAGACGACGTCTGCGATGTTTACTGTTCCATCGTCGTTTGCGTCGTTTGCGTCAAGGCATGATGCTGCGAAATTGGTTGGTTGGTTAAAGAGGTATTGGAGGATGCGTACTGCGTCTGAAATGTCGTGTGCTCCGTCATTGTTGGCGTCTCCTCGCATGAACGGTTCTTCAAGACTCAGTACTGCTTCGAGGATATTCACTCGTGCGTATTGTGTTGTTGGTAATCCAACGACTGGGTCGCCAGTAGTGAACAGGAGTGATTCAAGGTCTGATGATGTACGCGTTACGCCTTGCGCATCAGAAATTTGCTCAAGCATCGCAATTCCAGCAGCAACGACAGGTGCTGCTGCAGACGTACCACCAGTCGTAGCATATCCTCCGCCAAGCTCAGTAGAAGTTACACTATCACCAGGGGCAAATAACAATGTATCCTGATTATAATTTGCACTCACTCGAGGAGTATCGTCATCCATTGTGGCACTTACTGCAATAATATCCGAAATACATGCCGGAGCAGAAATAGCGCTATAATTAAAACCATTTCCAGTAGACGCTACTACATGCACTCCTGCTGCGGTAGCTTCATCCACACGAATCTCATATCCCGGAAAATCAGCATTACATGAACTTGCGTATTCAGTTTGCGTTCCAAGGCTCATAGATATAACTTCAATATTATATGCTGCAACATTAACAGGATCTGCACACCACCCCATGCCACGAAGCACATCCACATAATCTGCTAAAGGATTACTTGGCTCAAAAACTTGCATACTGATAAGGTTCACGCCTGGTGCTACACCAATTGCCCCACCGTTCGCTCCTGCAATACCAGCCATGCGAGTACCATGAGCATCAGTAATGCTTGGTGTTGGGTCAGCAACACATGTTTGAACACCTCCAGGTGTATAACAATCATAATTATTTCCTGCAATATTCTTTGCTGCAAGGTCTGGGTGGGTGAAATCTACGCCAGAGTCAATTACGCATACTGTTTTACCGCTACCGTCAATGACGCTTGTGTCGACTTGCATTGGCCAGACGTCTTCTGCGTTCGTAATATCAACAACTTCTTCGAGTTGTGCTTCAAACAAAGGCATTTCTTGAATATTTACAAACTTATTAGCATGTTTTGCAATCAACGCTTCAGCTTCTCGCTCATTCAAATAAGCTCCAACAACACCATACGGAAATGCATCAGAACCCAAGTAATAATCATCTACTTTATTACCGAGTTCATTAACGATAACATCTAAGTTTTCAGCATTAGGACCTACATTAATCAAAACATATTCCTTACTTCGCGGATTTACATCATATTTCGCTTGCAAATCAGCA
>JAYONY010000001.1:26950-84987 GCA_038121585.1 archaeon
CACTCAAACTAGGCTGTGCGTCCCCGCCTTTCTGCGCGAAAACAGGAACAACTAATATAATCGAGAATACAAGTGCTAAAACCGGTAAATGCCACGTTTTTTGCATGCTATTCGAGGGTAAAAATGCTATTTAAACCTTAGGTTTTGAACATTCTTACTCTTTTTCGCGTTCTTGTTCCCTGATATTTCGTCGACGGTATTCTCCTGCCGGCCCCTCTTTATAAGTGGATTTTTGCGACTGATAATACGGTTGAGGCTGCATTTCAGCTATTCGATACCGTTCGGAAAATGCAGGAGGATGCTCTTCAAAAAGTGGTCGTTTTGGTTCAGCACTACACCCTACTAGACCAACCAATCCAGTTAAGAGTATCGAAAAACCACGTTTCATTATTTCTCATTGGGAACAGATACATAAAAATGTTTCTTATCGGCCCGGATTTGCCGGAGTCATGCAATTAACGCATGCTCGTGCAAATTAGTTACACTAGCCCCCCCGTCGCAACCCCACGAAACTTTATAAAGAATGTAACGTTTAATTCAGCATGCCTAAAAAAGTGGTGAGGAAAAGCACGAGCGACATGCTTGAAGAGCGTGTGATTGAAAACTTAGTATTACTCCAAAAAGCAAATACTGATATGGCTGAAAAGTTCGATAGGTTAGCTGATCAAATGTCTAGTTTACTCGCACTCTTTGAATCTGCTGCTAGGAGTTTTGCGAAACATCCTGGCAATCGTGTTGCTGATAGGGATAAGGAATTCCTTGAGAAGATTGACCGACTTCTTGAACAGAATAAAGTTATTGCGAAAGGCCTAACATTGGTTGAGTCCAAGATGCGCGAGAAGATTTACGGCCCTATGACTAATCAAAACCGTCAAGGCCCTCCTCGTAACATGCCTGAATTCTAGCGATGGAAGAACAAAAAGAGCAAGATCAATCAGCATTAGTAGAATCACCTCAGCGTGCTCGTGTTGAATTTTTAGGTTCGTTTCTCTATGAACTTATTAATGCGGTTCCGCTTAGAGAGGTTGATCAGGACTTTAATTTCTTCGAGCATGCATTAGCGGGTGAGCACCATCAAGTACAACAAGCAACTCCTGCTACTCCACTTGTTAATGTTATTCAAAAGCCTGCGATTAATCAGACAATTCAACGAATAACCCCTCCAGTACCTCATCGGACAACCCACCATCAGCCTATCCGACCGCACACGCGAGAAATTCCTGGTGGTAAGCCTCCAGGTCAAGCAAGTACAAGAATTAATCCTGCAACTATTGAGAGCAAACCAATGCAGGGACAAGGAAGCATTAGCATGTTAAGACCACTGCTTAATGATCCGCACGTGCAAGCGATTGAGTGCCGTGGCCCTGGCAAACAGCTCCTTATTCATACAGGTGGCCGCATTAAACCCACAACTACAACCCTTAACAATCAACAAATTAATCAGTTAGTTGACGAGTTCTCCAAAAACACACGTATTCCTATTGTTGGAGGTATGCTTAAAGCAGCGTTTGAGAATGTTATGGTTACAGCGATTGTCTCGCAATATAGCGGGAGTAGATTTATCTTACAAAAGAAAGCTAAAAACTTAAGACACTATTAAGCAGCGTTTTCAAAGACTATGTCTGTTCGTACGAGTCGCCCATCTTCATAGAATGTGGATATTAGTGCTGCAAGCTCTGCATTTTCCTGTAGTAACTGTGATTCTACTACTTCTATGAATGTTCCATCTGGAGCGAGTTGGGGAGTTCGTGCTGACACCACATCAACTGATGCTGCCTGACAAGCTGTTCGTTCTCGGAAATAATCAGGGCATTCTGCTGCTTGCTCAGGAGCATCTGCTCGCTTAACATAGAGTACTTCTCGTTGGGGCCGTGTGACCATGGTTGCTGCATCATCTGTTAAGATAGAACGTGCATCTGAATAAAAGCAAGCGCTTCGAACCGATGTTGTTGCATCATAAAAGAGTGCTTTATTTTCCTGGCAAAAGTCTGATACTTCAAGTGATTTCGCATTTACTACGACTGGTGCAAGATATACTGCTGCTTGATCTTCCTCTGATAAATCAACCCCGTATCGAGCTAGTAGCGCCCCTTTTTCATCCTCGCTAATTCGTGTTGTTGAAGGAGGTTTTGACCCACTATCTAAAAAATCTTCATATTCCTTCGCTACTACTTCCTCTTCTTCTGTTGGTGCTGGACTGAGTGTTGGACCTTCTTCATCTTGAGTAGGTGCTTCTGGGGCAGGATCTTCAAATGGTTCTAAAGAGGGCCGTTCTTCCTCTGGAGGAGCAGTTGCAAGCCCAGTCATCATGCCTTGTTCTGCCATGAACAAATACGTACCAAGTACGACAAAGAACCCGAGCATTACCCAGTACATAACTTTCTGACTTCGATGACTCATAATTGAGAGTACCTCGCCGTCTATAAAAATATAGTGCTAAAAACCCTTAAATAAAAAGAACTACTTTCTAACACATGAAAAAGATAGTGGTTATTAGCCTTGGAGGAAGTGTCATTATTCCGGATAAAGTTGATTTGATGTTTTTACATCGTTTTAAGCGAGTACTTAAAAAATTCTACAAAACACACAAGTTTGTAGTTGTATGTGGCGGAGGAACAATTGCACGGCAGTATATTGCAATTTTGAAAAAGATGCATTCTATGACTAAAAAGAATTTATCAATAGCAGGTATTCGTGCGACTCGCATGAACGCCGAGCTCTTAATGCAAATGTTTGGTAAAGAAGCGAATGCTAAACTTCCTAAAACAATGAAGGAAGTTAAAGATGACATTAAGAAGAATAAAGTTGTTTTTTGCGGTGCATTGCGTTATGCTCCTGATGAAACGACTGATGGAACTGCAGCTAAACTCGCGCATTATTTTGACACGAAACTCATAAACATTACGAATGTTAATGGCTTATACGATGCAAACCCTAAAAATAACAAGAAAGCAAAATTAATTGCAAATATGGAATGGGAGGATTTTGAGACTATAGCACAAAAAATCAAGTATAAACCTGGACAGCATTTCGTGCTTGATCAAAAAGCTGCTGCCAGAATTTGCAAACATAAAATTACAACGTACATTATTGGCCCTTCAACCACCAATCTTGAAAATTTACTTACTAAAAAACAGTTTATAGGGACAACAATTGCAGGATGATAGCAACTACTAATATTAATTTGGCACGCAAACAAATTATGCAGTGTGAACCCCCTATTATTGTGCTCGCTCAAGATGACGTATTTAATCGTAAAATGTTAGAATACGGTAAATTCCAGATATTACTTTCTCCAGAAGCTGGTAAGCGAAAAAATACCTTAAAAAAAATTGATTGCGGTATAAATCACGTCATGAGCAAAATAGCAGCCCAGCAGAGTGTTGCGATTGGGTTTGACGTACGAGCAATTGCACAATTACCCCCTAAAGAAAAGGGTGAGCGGCTAGCTAAAATACAGGCGATTATCACCGTATGTAAAAAGACGAATACCAAACTAGCACTTACGGGGACACGTGATAAACGTGTGGTAAATCATTTTCTCCTGAGCTTAGGAGCATCTACGAGTCAAGCTAGTAAGGCAATACTTTTTTAACACTACTAACCGTCCTGCACCTATGAAGAAACTACTACAATCACTCTCTCCGCTAGAACAAAAAGTGGTCCCATACCTCAACGAGTCAATTGAGGAGATTATTGAGAAGACAAAACTTGATAGAACGTCAGTTATGCGAGCATTACAGTTTCTTGAGAATAAAGGCGTTCTCACCCTAGCTAGTGATACTAAAAAAGTTGTTGAAATAGGTGCTAACGGGGCTTTTTACAAAAAAAACCACTTGCCAGAGCGAAGATTATTACTCGCACTTGAACAAAAGAATTATCTCCCATTGGCAGATGCTAAAAAAGCAGCTAAACTTTCAGATAATGAGTTTAAAGTTTCACTAGGAGTGCTCAAGCGAAAAGCGCTTATTGAACTTAAAGAAGGTAAACTAGTGCTAAATGCAACTAAAGAAGAACTTACCAAGAAAACGCTTGAAGAACAGTTACTTGATGCACTGCCTAAAGCAGAGAATGACCTTGAGCCTCAGGAAAAACTTGCCCTTCAAGGACTTCTCAAACGTAAAGATATTGTCTTAATCGATGAGAAAAAAGTTGTTTCTTTTAAGCTCTCTGCGATTGGTAAGAAAATTGCCGGTAAAAAGGTAATGATGGACTTACTTGAGGAAGTAACTCCTGCTATGATTAAGGGAGGGGTAAAAAACAAGCAGTTTCGTGCATACGACTTAACATCTACCGCCCCTCTGCAGCACCCTGCAAAACGCCATTTTGTAAATCAAGCGATTACATATGCTAAACGTATCTGGACAGATTTAGGGTTTACTGAAATGCACGGTTCAATGGTACAATCTAGCTTTTGGAATTTTGATGCGTTATTTAGTGCCCAAGACCACCCTACAAGAGAATTGCAAGATACATTTTACGTGAAAGGAACGACTGCAGCCCTCCCCGGTGAAAAACTAGTTACTGCAGTAAAGAAAGCTCATGAAGAAGGTGTTGATGAAAGTATTGGTTGGCAATATGATTGGAACAAAGATGACGCCAGGAGTGTTGTGCTCAGAACACATACGACCCCTCTCTCTATTCAAACACTCGCAAAACTTGATTGTAAGAAAGACTTGCCAGCGAAATATTTTGCTATTGGTAAATGTTTCCGTAACGAAACAGTTGACTGGAGTCATGGGTTTGAATTTTATCAGACTGAAGGGATTGTTGTTGATAAGGACGCTACACTACAACATTTACTTGGTTATTTGCAAGAGTTCTATAAGAAAATGGGTTTTGATACGATTAGATTCAGACCAGCATACTTTCCTTACACTGAACCTTCAGTTGAAGTTGATGTCTGGCACCCTGAGAAAAAAGTCTGGTTAGAACTTGGCGGAGCAGGTATTTTCCGACCTGAAGTTGTTGTTCCACTGCTAGGTGAGTTCGTCCCAGTGCTTGCTTGGGGACAAGGGTTTGACAGAATTATCATGGATTACTACAAAATCAAAGATTTGCGTGAAATGTATGCAAATGACATTAAAAAGCTTAGAACTAAAAAAGCATGGACGAGGACCTAAATGGCAAACGTAGTATTTTCCCGTAAAGCACTTGAGAAGCACGTAAAAATTACTGATGAAACAGAACACCTCATGAGTATGATGGGCACGACTGTAGAATCAGTTTCTGCAAGTGAGATTGAGCTTGAAATTACACCTGACCGACCTGATTTGTTAAGCATGGAAGGATATATTCGTGCATTCCTAGCATTTACTGGTAAAACTCCGGGACTTAAAGAATACAAGGTTGAGAAACCACAAGATACGGTCATAGTTGAAAAATCAACTCCGAATGAATGGCCGTTTGCATTCGCGTTTGTTGCGAAAGGACTCAAACTTGATGATGCAAGAATTAAAGATTTAATTCAAGTACAAGAAAAAATTGGCAGTACCATGCTTCGTCGAAGAAAGAAAGGGGGCATTGGCCTCTATCCCTTGGAAAAGATTTCGTTTCCAATTACGTTTAAGGGTATGAAACCAACAGACATTTCATTTAGACCGCTTGAAAGCAGCCGTACTATGACAGCACCTCAAATTTTGCGAGGCCACCCTACAGGCAGAACCTATGCCTCATTACTTGATGGCTGGAACACCTATCCAGTGTTTGTTGATAATAATGCAACAATAATGTCTATGCCACCGATCATTAATTCACATGATGTTGGTAAGATTGACGAGTCAACTACTGAAGTGTTTGTTGAAGCTACAGGTACTGAAGAACACACTCTCAAAAATGCATTAACAATTATTGCAACAACATTAGCAGATATGGGTGCAACAATTCATGCACTGACATGTATTCAAAAAGATGGAAGTAAGCACGTTGTTCCGAATCTCTCACCTCAAAAAAGAAAGCTCTCTCTTGAAAATACAAATAAACTATTAGGCACTACACTTACTGAGAAGGATGTAGCTAAACTTCTTCCAAAAATGGGGCTTGCATATGAAAAAGGTGTAGTGACAATTCCAGCGTGGCGTACTGATGTATTGCATGAAGTTGATCTTATAGAAGATGTTGCAATAGCGCTCGGGTATGACACACTTATTCCAAAAGTTCCAAATATTGCAACGACCGGTCAAGAGGCTCGTGAAAGTGTGCTTTCACAAAAAATTGCTGAAGTTGCTGTTGGGCTTGGTTGTACTGAAATTGCAACGGTTCACTTGATAAAACCTGAAGAAGCTAAGCGTGCTAAAGTAAAATGTGTTGAACTTGAAGAAACAAAAACAGAATATAAAGTGCTCCGTCCCTCACTGAGCATCCCTGCACTTCGTATTTTAGCAGAAAATAAAGATACTGAATACCCCCATCATCTTTTTGAAATTGGCACTGTTTTTACCCCTGGAGGCTCTGAGTCAGGCGTGATTGAATCTCAGAGATGCTGTATTGCACTCTCTCCAAGTAATGTTACACAAGCAAAACAATTACTTGATGCGCTTATGAGATCTATTGATTGTACGTACACAATTAAAGATACAAAACAACAAGGCTGTATTGAAGGTCGTACCGGTGCGATAGTACTTGATAAAAAACAAATTGGCTATTTTGGAGAAGTACATCCTAATACGCTAAAAGCCTGGGGTTGTAAGATGCCTGTTGCCCTAATTGAATTTGAATTAGCACCACTATTCGCTAAACTTTAGCCGAAATAACTCTTACCATTTTTTGGAGCTGTTCCTTTCCAGTTTTTCTCCATTATACCAATGATTTTATGCATATTGTCAGTATGCGCAGTCCACATTGTATGTGTTGCCAAAATTAATGCTGCTTCCTTTTGTTCATCATACTCTATCTCAAGCTTAAGAGCTGCTAGTTCGAGTTCAATACATGCATTATACACTGCTTGCATTGTTTTTCTTTCTTCAGGCGTTATTTGCTTAACAAATACTAAGAACATTGGAGGAGCACTCGCCGGATGAATCATCATTTCTAAAAAGCGTATGTAACTCATTATTTTTTCTAACATGACCTTGCGCACTTCTCGAATCAACGTATCTGTTTCTCGGTCTATCCTATCTATTTCAAAGAGTTCGTTCATTTCAGTAAAATCAGGTAAAGTATGCTTTTGGGCTAAGAGCTCATACTGCTTTTTTAGATCTGCAAGTTCCATTGTAGAGCTCTCAAAAAGTAGTTTAAATAGCTATTGGATTTATAATCTACGATTACTACGAGCTTTTTTCAATAGAAAGTCTCGTAATTGTTCAGCTTCACCAACACCGACAGCAGGTAAATACCCTTCTACACGTCCAGCTGATGAACCTGCTGTTTGAATTGCAAGACTTGAAAATTTAAACATTCGAGCAATAATCCCCCTACGAATATCTACATTTTGAATTCTATCATAAGAAACATTGCTATATCGTTTCCAAATTATTCCTCGTTCAATTCGTACTTCATGAGTTCTAAACTCATAGAAAAATCGATTATATGACATTCGAGCAAATACTTCACTTGCTATTAGTACAAAGAGCGGAAGCCCAATCAATATGAAAAATAGAAAAGCAAGTAATGGTCCTGAAGAGCTACCAAAAGCAGCCCCTCCAATGCCCCCTAAAACTCCAAGTATTGGGAATACAGTGTACATCCCCCCAAAAAATCCGAGTATACAAGTAAAAATATATCCCCGCACTCTAAAATGCCATCGACCACCAGGATGAAGCATACGCTTTTCCATTATGTATTTTAGTAAAAAGACTATATAAATATTAGTGATAGTTACAACTAAGAAACAAAGATTTAATCATGCATGCCCGGAACGTCACGTTCGTTATCAGTGAGATTCCACGAAGTCATTGCTTCATACTGCCGGTTCTTTGATACGTCAAGCAAGTTTTCCAACACTGAATCAGAGCCATGAATCATACGCTCCGGGTTTAATGTATACTTAATGTACTTCTCAGTAGAATTATTCTCAACTACCGTGCCTTCAAAAGCCATGCCCGCACTCGTATCATAAAAGTACACACGCTCTTCCGGTCGATAACTATCAAGTTCTCGTCGTTTTTCCATACAAAATCGTCAAAAAAACAGTATTTAAGCGTTTCGAGGCTAAGCCCTTAAAGCCTCTGTTCGCATAGGATCGCGAACAAGTAAAACGTACGCTCCCTCATCACGACTTCGAGGCAAGTACTGTTGTGCTACTCGTTGCACATCTGCAAGACTAACCTTTTCTAGCATTTCAATTCTTTCTTCTGCTGAGAACTTATCTGAATATGCATTGTCCATTTTGCCAATAGTTGCCACATTTATTGGGTCAACCCGAACTAAATTGCTAAAAACTCCAGGAACAGAACTTGATGCTACATACTGTAATCTCTGTTTTGTTCTATCAAATAAATCTTGAGAGAACGGTTCATCCTGCGCTCGAGCAAATTCTTCAAAGACAATATCTAAGACTCTGTCTTCACTTCCTTGTTTTATTTTACCACCTACATCTATAGAACCAGCATTTTTTCCTGTTGCATACCATGCCCCTATTTGATATGCTAAACCCTCATCGCTACGAATACGTTTGTATAAGCCCTCAGTTTTACTTCCCCCTACTATTCGAGCAAGAAGTTGCATTGCTGCACTGTCAGCATGTTTTTCATCAGGCACTATAAATCCAAGTTGTATTGAAGAGTTGCTGTTAGCAGGATTTTGCTTGTTCTGTAACTCCGGAGCTGGAGAATATAATATCGCTTTTTGTTCGAGCGGTGAAACGGTAGGATATTCTATCTTCTCGCCAGCCCCTTGTGGATAGCTACCAAAAATGGCTTCAACACGAGGAATGATATCATCTGGAAGGTCGCCAGCAAGCATAAGCACCATAGTATTAGGATTATAGCCTCGAGCACGAAAGACTTCAAGTTTTTCTGGAGTAAGTGCATCAATTACTCCCTCATCGCCTAATACAAAATAGGTATGTTCTTTAGTCCGGAATAATTCGGGATAGTAAAAGGAATGATAATCATTAAATGAGGGAGATCCTCGTTTACGAGCAATTTCTCGTTTGACAATTTCTTTTTGGTTTGCTAGCACTTCTTCATCTAAACGTGGATGAAAAGCCATCTCAGCAGCTAACTCTAAAAATTGAGGGAGCTGTTCAGGATTCATCCCACTTGGAATCATCGTTCTATCTCGTGATGTAAACGCGTTTGAATACCCAAACCCTTCTCTAAGTGCTGCTTGCTCTTGTGGAGTATATGTTCGCGTTCCCCCTTCAATAAACATGTGTTCTAGAAAATGCGCTGTTCCTTCTTCACCAGGTTGCTCGTGTAATGCCCCATGATTGATTCGAAGATTAGCAAAAATAGTATTTGTCGGTGTTTTTTTCCAAGCTACCTGTAATCCATTCTCAAACGTGTGCGTATTGTATGTAGAATCCACGAAAATTTTCTAAAAAGTAAGTATTTAGATGTATCGAAGAAAAATTACAGTTCACTTGCGTATCGCTGTAAAAACGCTGTGTTTTGATCAAATACTGTTTGATGAAAGCCAATATAACGTTCCGCGAGTGTTTGGAGTTCTGCGTTATTTGCTTGTTGCGCAACACTATGCAGCACTTTCCAATGGGTTATTGCCGCTCCTTCAATGAATGAAATCCATTTTGCTAGTGCGAGTTTATCATCCCATTTCTCACCAACAAAGTGTTTGCGCATTGAAAACAGCTTATGACTATATCCTTCTGATTGGGGTACTGCAGTTTCGCCCATAGTTATACCCAGAATGATTGCATCGAGTTTTTCGGCCTGCCCCTTATGCGCAAGCATCATTTCAGACACGCGCGCCTGACCAAACATCTCATTCATAATAGCACGCCCTTTCTCAATCGTATCAATATTAACTCGGGCTAGTCCGAGTGCCTCACCAATGCGTTGTCCTAAAAATGCTCGTATAACCATTGTCTACGAAATTCTATTTTCTTTTTATTGATATAGGTAGTATACAAGATATGATGCAATCAATCAGAAACTATACTGAACGACGTTGTATTGCATCAAGCACTGCTGGACTAAAATCAAGGTTTGCATAGGGTATTGCTGAAAATCGCTGTATATTTTCGATTAATCCCGCATCTGCCTCAGGCACATACTCAACAATATCTTTCTTAGAAACGTTCTTTCGACCATAATAATCCCTACAATCCTTCATAAATTCCCTTCGTAAATCACGTGCTCGAGTACCAAGTTCTGATCCTTCAACCCATTCTCGAGGGATTGGATGATCTCGCGGCTCAAAAGTTGGCCCCGCATATAACCGCCTATCTTTCATCATTTCAGGACTACCTACATGACTTAATACCCATTCATCTGTTCCTGGACGAAGAATTCGCTCATCCGGCAACCCGTTATAATAATCGTGTTTCATACTACAATCGTAAAAAAAGAGTATTTAAATCTTTCTATAATGTTACTACTTAATAGTTAAAATATAATGATAATTTATCACAGGCCTGCAGCCTGTCAAACAAGCCTCCGCCGACAGATAAAAATTCTGAGGAATTTTTGAGCCAGCAGAGCCTACAAGGTCTTCGACCTTGTACAGAAACCTCCGCCGAGAATCGAAACCCGTAATGAGCTTTACGCGAATAAGGGTCCCGCAGATTGAAAATCTGCGAGGATCGGGACGAGTTCGATAAGCCTCCGCCGAGAATCGAACTCGGGACCTCATCATCTTTGGGAACAATGTCCTACCAATGATGCGCTCTACCCCTGAGCCACGGAGGCATAGCAAACTAATGAAAATCGCTTCTTAAAAAGGTATTCCTTATGGAGAATTACCAGTACTATTTGTATCTGGCAACCAATCAACATTTACAACGTATCCCGTTATCGATCCTAAGCCATCAAACAAACTTCCAATCCATGCAAAATAATATCGCCCGAATAATTCCATATTCCCATCTTCCCGTAACGCAATACCCTCGTTACTTATAATGAGCATTCCCCCAAGCATAAGGAGCATTACAATAATCATTGCTACTTTCATTTTTACGGTCCTGTGACATTCGTCACGTTTTGAGCGAGTTGTTCAATTGCGTGTCCAGTAATACTTGCACTCGTTGAAAAGAGCGTGCTCAACCATAAAGCGTAGACACGAATGCCACCTATAAATCCATCATAAGTCCCTAAACTATCGCTAAGACCAGCAGCCATAACTACCCAAATAAATGATAGTGTAAAGAACCCAAGAACAATAGTTATCGTCCATGAAACTGCCTTGCTATAGCGAAAGTTCGTTGCTTTCGCATAAATCAAAAATGCACCTATGACTATCGCAACAATTACCCAGCTGACCATCAATTAAGAAGAAAATCGTTTTTTATAATACTTATGCACTTCACAAAAGTGACTAATGCACTATAGCTTTTTTAACAAGTGCAAGCGCTCCTTCCTTAGAACCTGCTACACACATGAAACAGGCTTTATGACAGAATATCGCGTCGGAAACACCAGTCTCTTCTTGTAATTCCTTACCGCTTTTAGCAGACCATTGTTGCGGTAAGCGTTTACGATACTTGAAAGTATTATGTTCCATTGGAATGCATTGTACGCCCCATCGCCCATCATCACTGTATTCATACACAACAAACATTTTGTCCGATTCTTCAGTTAATGTATACATCCAAGGCGGTGTTGGAGGCTCTAAAATTACATACTCTTCAGCTGACTCCTTCAATGCCGCAAGTACTTTTTCACGTGCTTTTGCAATTCCATTTGCAAACACAAGTTCTCGCTTAAGTAGTTCTTGCATAAACGCTACTGCTTTGAGAAACTGCGCATCATAATCGCGCGGGCGTTGTTCCCAAGAAGGATAAAATGAAGCAGTAAGATTAGTTAAGTCATACAATCGAACATCAGACGTAAAATCTGCGAGTGCAACACCATTATCCCGAGCATCAATACCATACACCATTACTTTTTTGATATACACAAATGCCTCATCATTTGCTACAAGTTGCTTACCGAATTCGTCCCAAACAAGACCTGCTGAAGCATAAGGCAACCCATTAGAATGTCGCTTAATAAAATCTGGCTGATGATGGTCAAAATCGCCTGTTTTCGAATCGTATTTTCCTCCAACATCAACACGAAGGTCAGCACCCTCTAATTCTTTAGGATCTCGCGTTCGAACTACTTTCACTTCGGGGTACAATGTTGTAAGCACTGCTAGAGCAAATACGTCATCCGTGTGGAATTTTCCACTGTGTGTTGCAATTGTTTTCGGTTGTTGCATAATGCCCCCACCGGGACTCGAACCCGGGTCTCCGCCGTTCTCCAACCACCTCTTTTAGAATATTCGAGGTGATCATAATGAGTTGCCCGTCTGAGAGCAGACATGTACTTACAATCTTTGTATCGACCTTAGTACAAGGCGTTTCGAGAGGGCGGTATCCTTGGCCACTAGACTATGGAGGCATTGAAGTCCTTGTTTGGTTTGGACTTCGATGTCCTAAGAATGTGTAAACATTCTTAGTACCTGAAACTCTTGGTTAAGGAGAGTTTCAGAGAGATTTTGAACTCTCTAGTTGCACATCAACCATTACCCAGTTTAAAAGAATTGTGTTTATAGCCCAATAAATAATCTACCCCCTACTTGAACGCTTGGCGCCCCATAGAGATTCTAGAAATAAACTATCAAGTGATTATTTATTAGTAGTGCCCTGCAAGGACTTGCTTCCTCCTTCAGCCGGGTGTGGATCTGCTCACAAAGTTACGCGGTTCCTCGCTAAATTTCAGTTAGATAGCCCTGCAAGTCTGAAAATCAGAGATTTTTGCACTGTCAGTGCTAATTCAATCTCTCAAGTTCGATTGAATATAGCCCTGCCAGGATTCGAACCTGGGTCTGCGGGCCCAGAACCCACCATACTTGACCACTATACTACAGGGCTATGCGTATTGCACAAAATTAACGTTAATAAACGTACCGCCTATACCCTACCTACTAATGTTTAAATATGTCTTAACCATTGTGTTAGTAATGAAAAAGAGGAGTAGAGAATTACTAGGAGCCATATTTGCTATTGGCATGCTTGCAATTATTGGAGTAACGACAATTAGCGATCCTTCAATTACTGGTTTTGCAATTTATTCTGATGGGTGCGGTAGCACTATTGCATCTTCCGGAACGTGGGAACTTAACACTTCGCTCGCTTGCGCTACGGGCGATGCCATTACAATTAATACGTCTGACGTGATGTTTGATTGCCAAGCAAACCCTATTTCTGGTAATTACGATACAGGTTCTGTAGCGTTTGTGTTTGTAGGGTCATTAACAAATATTTCAATTACTGACTGTAATATTACCGCTTTCACTGATCCAATCAGTGTTGGCGGAGGATCTAACCTTTCTATTACTAGCACTTTCATTGAAGGTAATGTGAGCTGTGTAACAGGTAATTGGTCTGATGGAGGAAGCAATACCGGTTGTCTAGTGCCTATAGATACTACTGCTCCTGAACTATTTCTTGTTAATCAAACAGTGTTCACTAATGAATCAGTAGCCTATCAAGTTAACGCTACAGATAACATCGCAGTTACTAACTACTCATTTAACGGTTCTGCAGAGGCTAACTTTACAAACGGCACGATTGTTTTCGCAATTTCAAGTAGTGGTATCATTTCGAATACTACTGCTATGGGTATTGACAATTATTCAATGACTGTTACTGCCCACGATGCTGCTAATAATAGTGTGAGCGATTCATGGTATGTTCGAGTGCTTACTGGTACCATTGTTGTTGTAGAAGAGGAAGAAGATGAAGATACTGATGAAGATGATGACAGCAGTTCGAGCAGCAGTAGTTCAAGTAGTAGTTCGGCAGCGAGTAAAATCTGCGGACCAACACTCGCGTGGTACTGTCAAGATTGGAAGGAATGTGATGATGACGGATACCAACGACGTATTTGTGAGAAGCGAGATGATTCTTGTACTGATCCACTCCCTGAAACTAAGCGAACATGTGTTGAAGCATTACCTGAAGAAGCGAGCGAGACTGCCGAGGCAGCTGTTGAAGCAGCAGCACAAAACGTGCCGGAAGTAGCGCAAGAAAAAGCCCAGGGTGTTGCAATTACCGGCGGTGCTATCACTGCGATTGACCGACTTTCTAACTCACTCGAATTTGTCAAAAAATCAGGGTACATTTTTGGAGCCGTAGGGGTGCTCGTTCTTGGTTTTGTACTTACCCTTGTTATCGGACGAAAATACTACCACAAAAAAACATCACAAGTAGAAACTACTCAAAGCCATCACTCATTCGGATCATTTTTCCACAATATATTCCATAAGAAAAATGCTGCCCAGGGTAAAAAAATGTGGGATTGGGAGCAAACAGAACAAAAAGTTGCATTTGTAGAAGATGATAAGAAAAAGCTGTGGGAGTGGGAAGAACACCATAAATAATTTGTCAAGAACCTACAACACTTACTCTTTGGTTCTTGAGCACCCAGAGAATCAAATCAGGATATACAATAAGATTCTCCGAGCTTAAACCATAAGCTTTTAAACCCACAAAACTCAGTTCTCACACTATGAAACGATCATCAAGACGTTGGAAGAAGAAAGGTCAAATGCGATGGAAATGGCAGCGAAAGCGCCTTCGTAAAGAAAAGCGTAAGCGACGACTCCACCGTGAACGTAGTAAGTAGGGTTGCATAACAACAATCTTTAAGAGCTACAGTAATACTTAATAATCAAAAGGGTGTACCTAGTTGTATGAGTCAAACTGATATCTGGACAGAACGATATAGACCACAGAATTTCGATGAAGTTGTTGGCCAGTACGAGATTGTCAAGCGTGTGAAATCACTGGTGGGTGCTATGAACATCCCTCATTTACTCTTTGCTGGCCCTGCGGGAATCGGTAAATCTACTCTCGCGTTAATTGTTGTAAAAGAATTGTTTGGCGAGACCTGGCGTGATAATTATCTAGAACTCAACGCGTCTGATGAACGAGGAATAGATGTTATTCGTCAAAAAGTAAAGGATTTCGCGCGTACAAAAGCGTTAGGTACCGTACCATTCAAAGTTATTTTTCTTGATGAGGCTGACGCATTAACGCGTGAAGCACAACAAGCACTCAGAAGAACTATGGAGAATTACACGAATACCTGTCGTTTTATTATGTCTTGTAACTATTCTTCTAAACTAATTGACCCGATTCAATCTCGGTGTGTTGTGTTTCGATTCAAACTCTTAGAGAAAAAAGATGTTAGCTCAGTTATCAAGCGGATCGTTACTGAGGAAAAACTCCAAATTGCTGATGATGCGGTTGATACATTATATGAATTAAGTGAAGGAGATTGTCGTAGAGCTATTAATCTACTCCAAGCTACCGCCTCTATCTCACCTGATATTACAAGTGAGATGGTGAATATTATTGCTGCTAAAACAAAACCTGCTGATGTTCGTTCAGTTATTGATTTTGCATTACAAGGAAATTTTGTTGAAGCACGAGATAAACTACTGGATATAATGCTAAAAGAATCAATTTCAGGTACTGACATTGTTAAAGCTATTCAAAAAGAAATTTGGAATATCGATGCAGATCCAGTGATTAAAATGAAATTAACCGAAAAGACTGGTGAGACAGAGTTTCGTATGGTTGAAGGTTCTGACGAGTTTGTTCAGCTTCAAGCATTACTTGCATCATTTGTGCTCGCAGGCAAATAAGTCACACTCATGCAATCAACCCAATCATCCCAATTACCCTTTATTGAGAAATATCGCCCTAAAAATTTCACTGAAATTGTAGGTCAGGATGCAGCAGTTGAAGCTATTCGTCAATTCTTTAGGGAATACCCTAAGAAAAAAGCATTACTTCTTCATGGACCTGCTGGCACGGGCAAAACAACGCTTGCTTGGGCTATTGCGAGAGAATTTGACCATGATGTGTTCGAACTCAATGCCTCTGACCTTCGTAATCGCTTAAAACTTGATGAAATTCTCAAGCCAGCATCGATGCAACAAAGTTTATTCAAAAAAGGCAAAATCCTACTGATGGATGAAATCGATGGAGTAACAGGCTCAGATAGAGGTGGTGTTGCTGAGCTTATTCGCATCATTCAAAAATCAGGACATCCTGTTATTATGACTGGCAACGACATTTGGCAATCTAAATTTTCAGCCCTTCGTGCTAAATGTAAATTAGTAGAAGTGAAATCACTAACTACTACTGGCGTGCTTGAAATCCTCAAACAAGTTTGTAATAAGGAAGAAAAACAAGAGAATGAGAATTTCTTAAAACAAATAGCACTGAAATCACAAGGCGATGTTCGTGCTGCACTTAACGATTTACAGTCATATATTGCTGATAATACGCAACTCATTAATTTTGAAGAGAAACGAGAACGTGAAGAATCAATTTTTAACATACTCAAATTATTATTTCAAGAACGACAAGACTTCCGTAACTTATTTGATTCTACTAAGCTTTCACTTGATGAAATTTTGTTATGGATTGAAGAAAATATCCCTCGAGAATATAAGGATGAAGCATTAGCACGAGCGTACATATCACTTGCTGAAGCTGATAAATTTCGGGGTAGAATTTACAGGCAACAACACTGGCGATTTTTACTCTATCAAACTATTTTTCAATCTGCAGGCATTGCATACGCTAAAGATACTCCGCAAAAGAAATTTACAAAGTATGAACGGCCAAAACGAATTCTTAAAATTTGGTTGCATAATCAAAAAACAGCTAAGAAAAAGACCATTGCACAAAAATATGCTAAGCATGTGCACTGTTCAACAAAGCGTGCGATGCGCGACTTTCCGATGATTCAAGGCATTCTTAAGAATAATACCGATATGTATACTACACTTAAACTCACTGATGAAGAAGTTGCTTTCTTAGAGAAATAGAATCATCAGACATATTTTCTACCCATAAATGCTCGAATAACAAATATGAGTGCAATACTGAGTACAACAATACCAACTATCAAGAGTGTTGGTGCTGGATTATCAATGACCCCTTGTACAAAATCTCCTCCTAACGGATTACCCGGTTGCTCTTCTGATCCGGTAGAACTCTCACTAAGGTATTGTATGAATACTTCAACTTGCGTGCCACCTATACTTAAGACTTCAATTACAAGATCATTATTTCCGTCCCCATTAAGATCAACTACATAGTCATCACCAACATCGATTGTTTCTGTCCGTAAAGGATTTGGAAATTCAAATTCAGCGTCTGAGTCACTAACACTCATTACCCCTACATACCGTGGCTGCCCTTCGAGTGAAAACGTAAATTGAGTTAGTGGTTCTGCAGTTCCAGTAAACCCATCAAGTAATTGTGTTTCTGCTAATGGAACAATAGTGTTCCATGTAGTTGTAGTTTCGGATAAAGGTTCACACGTTCCACAATCTGAACTACACATTAAACAATTCTCTCCGAAGTTACAGATAGCATTACCACAGCTCGTGCTCGCTACAGCACCACTTCCTTCACCATCTAATGTAAGTTGATTACTACTTCGTATTCCTCGTAATGCTGCACGACGATTTTCAGGTACAGCATCAAAATAATATTCTGGAGGGTTACACTCTCCGCTACAATCTTGTTGATATGCAACGTTCCAATATCGCGTGAATACACCGTTCTGCATATTTCCTCCAGGTAATGCCACTACCCGATCATCCCGGTTATCAGTTCCAGACGTAAGGTCATCTTCTTGAACAACAATGAATATCCGTTCCCCATCACAGTTTTCTCCAGTTACTGTGAGCATTACTTGCTCACCTTCAATTGCAGATGTAGTTGACCATTCTGCACTTGTAAGACGACACCTCATGCAATCAGACAATCCTTCATCTATCTCCCCGTCACAATCATCATCTACCCCATTACACATTTCATCCATTGGACCGAGCGATGATGACGTAATACGGCACTCGGAAATAAGAGGATTTGTATCAGAACATCGAAATATACCTGAAGGCATACATCTACCAACTTGGCCTTCAGAAGCATCAACACATACATCTGCGACAGTAGCTGCGGTATTTTGATTTGTAGTACCGCTATAATCACCTACCCCATACCCTTCATCAGGTACTCCATCACAATCATTATCAATACCATCACAATATTCAGGTAAACCAGGATTTACATCAGGATTTGCATCATTACAATCAATAAGCACTGTTGAAGCACTACACGCTTCAAAGTCTGAACCGAGTGAACCAAATCCGTCATTATCATTATCTATACACGTACCAAGATCATTTGGCTCATATTCTAACGTGCTTGGGTCAAAATCAAAATTTCCGGTGCCAAACCGATCATGTCCAAAAAATGGCCAGTGATGTGCTAGTTGATTATCGACGGTTGGTGTATCCCACATGTGAATCCGAGTATGTCGTGCCAAAATCACTTCAGAATATCCATCACCATCCATATCCGCAATAAAAGGTGCTGAATACGTTGGATAGATAGGAATGTATGACTGCTTATTATAATCTACAATCTTTGGCCAATCAACAACAAATCCTCCTGTTGCCTCCCATGCCAGAAGGTACGGGCATTCATCATTAGCCGACGAAAGTATTTCTTGGACCCCATCACCATCAACATCCCCAACGATTGGTGACTGCAAACCAATCAAACATTGCCTAGCCTCCCCAAAATCAAGTTGTAAGTATGGTGCGTTTGCAAACGTTGCCATCTCTGAACCAGTGTGATGATAACCCTTAAGTCGCGACTGCCCATTTGCAAATATCTCTAAATCCCCATCACCATCAATATCACCGAGTGCTGCAGAAGTAAGTGGTGATACAGATCCAAAGCTTGCTTCAAGATTGCCAGTTGCAGCATCAAGCACCTTAATCGATTCACCAGCAATTACTACAATTTCAGGTTCTCCATCATTATCAACATCTCCAATTGCAGGCCGTGATTCAACGCGAATTGCACCAACATCAGAATACCAAAGCTCTGTCCCAGCATGATCAAGCACTAGCACTCCCCCATCAGAGGTGCCAAGTACGATTTCCTTATTATCATCTCCAAGAATGTCTGCTACTGCTATACCAAAAAAAGAAATCCCGTAATCAAAGAATGTTTTATACACTGATTCATCGCCGTTAGGCGCCTCATACGCAACAAGCCTACCAACTTCTGAAGTTCCTTCAGGTATATACGATTCTAAATCACCGATTGCTTCTTCTCCAACTGCATCACCACCTTGGAGCAATCTAATAACATAATTATACGTTTTATAATTGACAATAACATCAAAGTACCCATCATTATCTAAGTCTTCAACAACCATACCATATACATTACCATTACCTCCTTGATCCCATACCTGCGGTTGTACATCTGGTTTGAACTTCATGAGTCGATTAAATGATCCAATCATGACCTCATCTTGAGTATCAAAATCAACATTTCCGATAAATGTCGCTGCTGGGAAATGTAGCCCGCTTGCAGCACTTAAAACAATAGGATATCCTTCTATCGGCGTACCATCTTCTGCATTCACTACATGCAATGCATATTCAGGACTATCTTCTTCAAAGATTCGCGTATACCCTTGTTTAACATACGCTAACTCAACACCGCCATCACCATCTACTTCTCCAAAGGTTACAGGTTGCCCATGGAAAATTGATTCAGTTTCTAACGGATAGTTTTCTGCCTCAGTACCAAGATGAATCATTCGATAAAATACATAGTCATCATATCCGCTTCGCGTTGCTCTAAATTTAAGCCGATACGCTCCATCAGGCAGTCCTGAAACGTCATAAGTGAATGTTGGTTGTTGCCGTGTCGTAATAGGATTTGTACTTCCCGTTTCAATAACAGTGTATGTGCTTCCTTGTGTGATTGGAGCGTAAGAAATTTCGTAGAGCCCCGCATTTTTTACATCGATATTAATTGGAATGGTCCCTGGGCGTGTAAATGGTGTATATTCAAGCTCAACCTCCATATGAGGTGCATTAATATGATCCCAGCAGTCATCTGAGAAGATAAATGATTCATCATAAAACGTGCTACACAACGACCCTAAATGATCCCCATCATACAATTGTAAATCATAGAATGTCATGTATGAGAAGAATTCTTCAAAATTTAAGGGGTTCATGAGTGTTGCTTGTGTGATAAGTGTTTGTACTGTTTCCTGACCGATGCTATTTTCTAAATTGAGTGCATGATCTGAAATCATTCCTCCGGGAACATGTTGTTCCGTTTCAAGCGTATACAGATAACTAATCAGATTTCCTGCGGGAAGATGTAAATCAACAGTATCACTGGTAGTTGTTGTATAATAATCTGCTAACCCTTCATTCATATATTTTGACATGTCAATATAGTCCCAGCTCTGATACGGATAGTTTAGAGTCCACGCAAGACCACCACCAATACTTGATTTGAAATCGTTAGCCATAATTACGGAGTGTACTCCTTCATGACGAATTACATATTCTTTATACACTGATTGACAATAATTCCCCCCATATCCTCCAGTACCTGGATTATAATCAAGATTTGAAACACTTCGACCACCTGTTGGAGGGCGTTCTGAACATCCTGATGGCTCTTCATGTACTAAACTAACTTTAATGTTCATTGTTTGCGTGGGGGTAAAGCCCATAGCATTCATTTCATACATTAAATCCCACATGTGAAAATATACATTTGATTCAGGATATGCGTTTGTTACTGTTGAACTCGTAACAGGAGCCATATCCCAACTTACACTTACAGGTTGCGAACCAACAGTTATTGATTGAGAAAATGCTGCATTTGGTAAATCAGCATCTTCAACTTGAAAAGGATTATCACTATTACGTGCTCTTCGAATTAAGTAAAAATTTTCTGAAGCATATTTTGATACAACGGCATAATTTCCATTTGCAACATTTTCAAACACATAATTTCCTTGTGAATCTGTTGTTGCGGTAGCAATTGTTTCTCCAGCACTATTTTGTAATTCTATGATTAAATCGGCCATATCATAATCGGTTGTTGATGAGCCTGGCCCACCGCCTCCAGAATAATGTTTTGCAGTTATCTGTCCTGATACATCTGCAGGGTGTAATGCCAAGGTACCTTCACTAAGCACATCACCTGTTTGTGCATCAATTACAAATAAGATTGTCTCAGATGCATCGGCTCCAAAAACATCAGCTCGAAGTGCATATACCGCTCGACCATTCATAATACCAAAGCCATCAGAAGAAAAATGATATTGTGATTCTACATAATTTTTTTCACCGACATACTCATCAATAACTGCTAATGCTTCTTCATAACTGATTATTGTTGGACTTACTTGAACAGGTAGTTCTTTGAAATTATTGTTAAAAAGTATTAGTTCAGCATCACTTTCATCACTCTTATACACTGCTTTAGAAATTGAATCAAACACTGGCAATGTATTATAATACTGCACTACATCAGCATGATACAACGTTTTTCCATTCACTGATACTTCGCTTGTTTGAATAATCTCAAAATCAAATTCGCTTAAATGAGGATATTGACTCAAGATTAGGTCTCGTGTTACCTCATCAACATTTTCCCGTGATAAAGTTATTACATCATCCTGAAATTCTGATATCTTAACTCCCTCTTTGAGCACTGGTTGTTTGAGTTCTTCTTTTGTTAATACGGGTGTTCGTATTTTTTCTTCTGAGAAACTTGCCTTACTTGTTTTTGGCTGTAAATTAACATCACCTTGAGAATGCGACAACGCCAATGCTACCACTAAAATCCCCGCTATAATCAGCGATATATACAATATCCTCTTTTGAATGACACCCCTCATCACAATCTACCGAAGAAGAACTCCTTTTTAACTATTCGTATGGCTACTCACCAAAGCCTGTAGCCACTATAGTGCTTGATTTTGGTTGAGAAAAGGACTTCATGATTACAAAAAGAATAATTACACCAACAATCACAACTCCTAGTACAATAAGAACAATACCATTAGTGAAAAAATCAATGATACTATCTATAGCCTGGGAACTATCTGGCGTTTCATTTTCAGAACCACTATCACTTAGTGCTTGTAATGAAAAACTTGCAGTTTGACCGCTAATACCAATTAGTTCTATTTGTATATCTGGCATACCATCACTATCAAAATCAATTGTTGTAGTTTCTCCGATATTGAGCACTTCTTCACTTCCAGCATTAGAAAATTCAAAATGTACGCTATTAGCTAATACCTGAGTAACACCAACATACGTTTGAGCACCATTAATTGATAAAAGATACTGTGTTGAAGCCCCTGCAGTGCTTGAAAATCCTGCTGTTAATTGAGCGGAAGTAACTGATATAACAGTTTGCCAAGTAGAAGAACTTTGACACACTCCACAATCTGCACTACAGCTCGTACAATCCTCACTAGAAGAGCATGTTCCGTCTCCACAAGTTGCACCCCCACTAGAAGAGCCTCCTAAAGAACTACCTCCTGATGATCCACCACTAGATGATTCGCCCGATGAACTACTTGATGAACTACCAGAGTTTTGTGTTGTTATTTCTTCAACCGTAACCGTAATTGTTTGTTCTGCTTCTGGATTTGACAAAGTTCCATTTGTCTCATTAGCAAAAATAAGTGTTAGCGTATACGTTCCAGGCTGTACTCCGGTAAATCTAAACGAAGTACTGCTTATACCCTCAATTATGTCAGACTCCTCTCCATTCACATACACGGTACTCGTATCTTCGCTCTGACTAGCATAGAACTGTATTAAATCAGTTACAATAAAGCCTCCGATATC
This sequence comes from archaeon, assembly GCA_038121585.1. Lineage (GTDB taxonomy): Archaea > Nanobdellota > Nanobdellia > Pacearchaeales > GW2011-AR1 > JAYONY01. The sequence goes on from JAYONY010000001.1 coordinate 49,778, forward strand.
AATTTGTATTTGCAGATGTGTTTCTCCAACCATTCCAATAGCAAAGTTTTCACTAGTAAATGTAACATCAACCGTTTCTCCAGTAATTACTTCCCCATTAATAGGCTGAGTGATTGTTAGTACAGGAACTGCTGGAAGCACAGTAATAGTAATCGTTTCACTATCAGTTTCGAGAGGTAAGCCACCATCACTAATGATAAACTCAATGTCAGTATAATCCCCTTCAGAACCAACTGACGGTGTCCACGTAAATACACAAGCATCATCATCAAAAGTAGCACCTGTAGGGGCATTATTTACGCTACAGGATACTGTATTTCCTTCAGGATCACTGCCAGTAATAATAATTGATAATTCTGTGCCTGCAATTACTTCTTTATTACCAATAGGGTCAAGTACTGGAGGCTGATTCACATCACCAACAGTAATAATAATCTCTTCACTATCCTGCTCAGCAGGAGTTCCATCATCAGCTAGAGTGAATGCAACATCAGGGTAGTTACCTGCGTCTCCTACCACTGGAGTCCAAGTAAACGTACACGTACCAGTATCAAAACTAGCACCAGTTGGAAGATTAGAAACACTACACGTGAGCGCATCACCATCAGGATCACTACCAGACACTACAAAACTCAAAAGCTGCCCCTCATCAATCTGCTGATTACCAATAGGATCCATAACAGGAGGACGATTCACATCACCAACAGTAATCGTTATCGCTTCACTATCTTGTTCAACAGGAACACCATCATCAGTAATCGTAAACAACACGTCAGGATAATTCCCGGCAGATTCAAACCCGGGAATCCACCCAAATTTACAAAGAACAGCATCAAATGTTGCACCAGTAGGAAGATTAGAAGCACTACATGCTACAGCATCACCATCAGGATCAGAATACCCTAACGTGAAACTAAGTAGCTCGCCCTCTTGTACTACTTGCGGGCCAATAGGGTCAAGTACTGGCGGCTGATTCACATCACCAACAGTAATAGTAACAAACTCAATATCTTGTTCAACAGGAACACCATCATCAATGAGATTAAATCGAACATTAGAATACACTCCTGCGTCTCCTACCACTGGAGTCCAAGTAAACGTACACGTACCAGTATCAAAACTAGCACCAGTTGGAAGATTAGAAACACTACACGTGAGCGCATCACCATCAGGATCACTACCAGACACTACAAAACTCAAAAGCTGCCCCTCATCAATCTGCTGATTACCAATAGGATCCATAACAGGAGGCTGATTCACATCACCAACAGTAATAGTAACAAACTCAATATCTTGCGCTACAGGAACACCATCATCAAGTAAAATGAATTTTATATTCGGATAATTACCAGCTGCATCAAAATTGGGTGTCCAACTAAACGTACACGTCCCAGTATCAAAACTAGCACCAGAAGGAAGATTAGAAGCACTACACGAAACACCATCACCATCAGGATCACTACCCGAAACAACAAAACTCAACAAAGAACCCTCCTCAACCTGCTGATTACCAATAGGATCCATAACAGGAGGCTGATTCACATCACCAACAGTAATAGTAACAAATTCATAATCATTTCGAGGAGGGAAGCCTGAATCAGTTACCTTAAACAATACATCAGGATAATTGCCTGCATCTCCAAAATTGGGTGTCCAAATAAACGTGCACGTACCAGTATCAAAACTAGCGCCAGTTGGAAGATTAGAAGCCATACAGAATATTGGAGTGTTTTCTGGATCTGAATAACTTAGTGGAATAATTCGTGATTGGCCTTCATCAATTTGTTGATTACCTATTGGATCTAATACGGGAGGTTGATTTGTTGGGCCAACAGGAAGTATAGAGGAAGTAAGAATTTGACTAGTATCACTATCTAAAATTGCTAAAGCATACACTTCCATTACGTCATTATCATATTCGCATAGTCCTGGCAAACAAGTATCATCATCTGCTGCTACAAGATCTTGTTGAGTTATAGCCCAAGAAATTGTTGCTAAATCACCGCTAAATGTTGTAGATAGTGCAGTTCCTGCACTGATTGTTCGAATAGGATCGTCATTTACTGCATCTTCATCATACAGTTCAACGCTTAGAGATTCAGCATTACATCCAGATCCTGTTACAAACAACTGTACAGTTGCACCTTCAGAAGAACTAAGAGGCCCCCAAGAAATAGAAGTTAATGCGCACGCACTAGCACATACATTTTCATCTACTTCACCATCACAATCATTATCTAAACCGTCACAAATTTCGGCAGAAGGTTGTTGCGGACTACTACCGATTGGCAGACACTGTGTTGCTTGCGCACCATCACAGATTCCAATTCCATTATACGAGCACACACCAAGGCCGCTTGAACACACTTGCCCTACATCATACCCCTCATCAGTTTGCCCATCACAATTATTGTCTATTCCATCACATAGTTCTGTTGCTACTGGATTAACTGCAGGGTCAGCATCATCACAATCAACTAATGTTTGTGAAGCAGTACACATTGTAAAGTCTGAGCCAAAAGCACCATAACCGTCACCATCATCATCAATACAACCTTGTGGGATAGGAGTTATGACACTATCATACAAAGCAGGGTCAAAATCATAGTTACCTGTTGAATATCTGTCGTGCCCGAAGTACGGCCAGGCATGATCTGCAGAATTATAGGGAACATTCATTTCCCACATATGTAATTTATTTTGTCGCCCAATAAAGACTTCTAATTGACCATCACCATCAATATCATCGATTATAGGATTAGAATACGTTTCAGGCATTGATGTTCGCATAGCAAACTTCTCGTTATAATCTACTATTTTGGGCCATCCTGAAACAAATGCTCCGTTTGATTCATACGCAACAACATAGGGACACATGTCATCTGCTGCTGAAACTATTTCTTGTTGCCCATCTCCATCAATGTCGCCTATAACAGGAGATTGATATTGGTATGTACAATCTCTGTTAAATCCATGATCAAATTGTAGTTCTGGAATTGTTGCAAATGAAGCAACTAAAGTTCCAGTATGATGATATCCCACAAGACCAGTTAAAGTATTAACAAATAGTTCCAAATCGCCATCTCCATCAATATCTGCAAGTGCAGGAGAAGAGTAAGGAGAAATTGTAGATCCAAATTGATTAATAAGTGAGCCACCAGAAGTAAGAACTTGTAGTTGTCCATCATTATTTACTATAACTTCAAGCAACCCATCATTATTAATGTCACCGATAGCAGGCATAGATCTGATGACTCCTGTAGAAGAACCTACTGGATACGTCCAAACAGTATTGCCTGCAGGGTCCAAGGCAGTTACTTTTCCAAGAGAATCTCCATACACAAGCTCTTTGGCAGCATCTCCAACAAGATCTGCCACAGCAATACCTCCATTTCCAATCCTACTGCCATGATTCTTTACTAGTAATTCAGTTCCTGAAGGAGCCCCATAGATAACAAACCGTCCAATACTAATATCGTAATTCACTATTACTTCAAGATTGCCATCATTATCTAAGTCCTCAACAGTTAGTCCTTGTGCAAATCCATTACCCCCATTTTCCCATTGATGATTTGTTCCATCAGCATCAAACTTTAGCACTCTTGAATTTTGTGCAACAATAATTTCGCCTGTTGAATCACTATCTATATTACCTGCAAAAATAAATCCTGGTTTAAGAGATGTTGAAATAGCAATTGTTGAGTCAAAAGAGCCTGCAGGGGAAAGTGTTTCAAAATCACGTGCTCTCAATATTGGATCAGCACTCCCAAAATATCCTTGTTTTATATAGAGTAATTCATCATCTACATCAGTATCCACATTCATTACACCGTAGGGTTGACCATAGAATAGCGATTCCATAGTGTGTGGAAAACCAGGAGATTCACCATCTGTTAAATGAATAAGTTTGTAAAAGACATAATCATCAAAACCAGTACGCGTTGCTGTAAATCGTAATCGATAAATGCCATCAGGTAATGATCCTGTAGCAAAATTTTCAACATGTTGTTCTTGAGCATTTGGGAAGCTATTTGAACCAGTAGCAATAACAGTGTACATTGCTGAATTAAGTGGAGCATACGCAATTTCATAAGAATTGATATTTTTACCATCAAGATCAATTTGTATATTTGTTGGATGCGTATAATCTTCAAATGCTAGTGTCGCTTCCAAATAGGGAGCATTAATAGAATCCCAACAAGCCTCGTTAAATATAAATCCTGAATCATAATAGAAATCACAAATGGTGTTAACATGCGCTCCAGAATACAGTTGATTATCGTAAAAAATGAGATAATCTAAAAATGCTTGAAAAGTAGGCGGATTCATGAGTGTTGCCAGTGTATAAATAGGAAGTATGACATCATCCCCATATAAATTACCAAGAACATTTCCGTAGCTTGATAGTATTTTTCCAGGCTGGTGCACTTCATAAATAATATTATGATAATAATCTAAGAATGTTGCTGAGGTTGTTGGTGCCCCTAACAAATTTGTTGTTTGATACGTATAATAATCAGCAAGACCCTCATTCATTGTAGCAGTCATATCTGCATCGAGCCAATTCCGATACGGAAAATTAACACTCCAATCAATATCGCTTCCACGAACATACCCAAAATCACTAATTCGCAAAGCAGAATGAACCATTTCGTGCCGTATAATATACTCCTTGAATACTCCTTGACATCCTGTACTTCCCATGTTTGTCGTTTCAGGCGTATAATGCAAATCGCTTGCTGTTGGAAGCGTATCTTCACATCCTAATTGTGGCTCATACCTAAATAAAACTGGTTCATTAGCATCTATGAGAGGCGTGAATCCTACATCAATCATTTTTTGAAAGATATCTTGCAAGTGATAGAACACATTTGACTCTGGAAACAACCCATTATCAGGCGAGGTAACATGATTACTCCAATCCCAGCTCACATCACTATTTTGATTATCTACTACAGTTACTTGTTGAGTAAATACTGAATCAGGTTGTCCAATAGTATTTACGAGTGTATCATCTTTAAAGATGTAAAATGTTGAAGATTTGAAACTTGACACTACATTATAGGTCCCAGGCGCTACATTTGCAAAATTATAATTGCCAAGATCATCAGAGTATGTTGCATCTATGAGCGTGCCAGTAGGACTCTGCAGTTCAACACGCATATCTTTCATTGGAGTATCTATTGCAGGATTACCGCCATCATCAGGGTGATATTGCCCGATTATATTGCCTGATATCGATCCTGCATATTCAGTTCTATCTTCAAGTGAAATAACTTCGCCTGTTTGAGCATCAAGTACAATTTCATAACTCAATCCCTCATCAACATGTGCAGTTAACCAATACACAAAATTCCCTTTCTCAATTCCCAATCCAGTAGGTGCATAACTATATCGGGGAACAAGTATTTCTACGCCTTTTAGTTCTTCATACACACGCGCTATAGCTTCATCGCTAGTAAGCATTAATGAAGGAACAGATACAGTAGTAAGTGATTGAATATTATCCTGTAGTACAATAATCGTAGTATCATCCTTAACAACTATTTTTGTTAATGATCCGTAAATAGGAACTCCCTTATATCGTTGAATAATATTTGCAACTCGAACAACCCCTCCACCATACGGAACTTCATTTACAGAAAAAACATCAATATCTTGTTCGGCAATTGTCGGGTGAAATTCTTGAATGAACTGTTTTGAAATAGAATCAATATTATCTTTCGTTACTTTAGTATATGTTGATTGTACGTCATTCACTGCTAATTGCATGCGAAGCTCGTTACCTTTCGTTTCAGTTATTGCCTCTTGTATTTTATTTTGTGTTGGCTGTAAGTCAACATCATCAATAGAAGTCTGATACGCAAGAATTAGAATGCCTATACCAACTAAAAAAATTCCACTATACAAGAATCTGATTGTTGTATCGCCCCTCATTACATTCAGAACATAGATTGATTTTTAATTATTCGTATAACGCTCGTTTACCGCATTCCAATCAATAACATTCCAAAATGCAGAAATATACTCTGGTCGCTTATTCTGATACTTCAAATAATATGCATGTTCCCAAACATCAAGCCCCAAAAGCGGCGTCTTGCCATGCATAAGCGGTGAATCTTGATTTTTAGTAGTCATGATAGCGACTTTGTCACCGTCTTTAACAAGCCAGCACCAACCTGAACCAAACACGCCACCTGCAGCCGTAGAAAATGCCTCTTTAAATTTCTCAAAATCGCCAAAGGCTGCAGTAATTGCTTCACTAAGTTCTCCAGTAGGTTCACCCCCACCTTCTTTTGATAAAATAGTCCAAAATAATGAATGATTACTATGCCCTCCACCATGATTGCGTACTGCTGTGCGAATACTTTCTGGGAGTGTATCAATATCTGCAATTAAATCATCAACCTTTTTTTCTGCCAAATCAGAGTGCTCTTTCAAAGCAGCGTTGAGTTTGTCAACATAGGTCTGGTGATGCTTTGTATGGTGAATTTCCATTGTTTGCGCATCAAAATGTGGTTCGAGTGCGTCATAAGCATACGATAATTTGGGAAGTTCGTGAGTCATACTACTAGCCATTAGAAGAGATTAATAAAGATTTTGTTTATCAATACCTTCGTTGCGTCTGTCGTACTGATTGCATTGTTTCACTCCGATACTGTTTCATATGCATTGCTTTGCGAATGGAAAAGAATGTAACAAGCCCTAATATAATTATTACGAGTGCAGTTATCAAAAAGGCTATGTGTAGCCCGCTATCTTCACCTTCGAATGGCTCTAAAATGCCATCTAACAATCCTGATTCGCTGCTTGATGAACTATTGGTTGTATTTGAAGTATCAGTTGTATTTGTAGTTCCACTAGTTGATGAATTTGTTTGGTTAGTTGTTCCTCCGGTTGAAGATCCATCATTACCTGTAGAGCCACTATTGCCTGAAGTACCTCCTGGCGAAGATCCGTCATTACCAGAGGATGTGCCATTAGTTGTATTTCCTGCTGTAGTTATAAATGTTGAAACCCCAACATTACATACTTGCAAGGTACCTTCATCATTTGACCATAGTCCCCAATTATCTAATGTTGTAACGGTAGTTCTAAATTCGTACCCGCTAGCTAATTGCACTTCAGATTCACCTAAAGGCGTTACAAACACATCATATGTTTGATTTGCTACATCAACTACTATCCGAATACTAAACTGATCATTTGGAGAGTAAGATAGTATCGAATCTGCATTATATGCAGCCCCATCACGAACATCTATTGCTCCACTTGGATTAAATCGCACAAGCACGGCATAGTCTCCAAATGCTGATTGCGCCCCTTCTGACAATGCAAGTAGCCCATCTAGATCTGGTGCGAGCGCTGTTGCTTCATACGTAAATTCAAACACGTCACTCTGACTTGCAAAACCGGTGTTTTCAAATGAAGCTGTACTAATGCTACAAGTTGTATCTACACTGAAAGTAGCACTATCTGTTGCTTCAGGATTTGTGAGCGAACCACTCTCATTTACTAACCGAGCAACAAGAGTGTGTTGCCCATCGTCAAGATTGTTAAATAGCATCGCTGTAGCTGAACTTCCTGTTGCATTTACCGCTACAGTACCATTATACAACACCGTACCATCATTGTACAACTCGTGAGCAAAAGTAGCATTATCTAATGTAATCGCAATATGTGCTCCCCCAACACCACCTGATGTCCAACTAAGTGTTGATAGCATAACCTCAACTTCAGAAAGGCCGATAGTACTACCGTCTGCAGGTGTTTGAATAGTTACTGTTGGGGGAGGTATTTGGCAAACGCTTGGTTGTCCACTACAGTGATATCCTGATTCTACAAGACAGACATTACTACACCCATCTCCAGAGTTTGTATTTTCATCATCACATGTTTCACCGAGTTGGAGCGTTCCATCACCACAATTTGGAGTTCCTACCAAAGGCCGAAACGCATCCCATACATCATCGCCAAAATCACTTCGTCGATTTGCAGTAATGCCTACTGAATCAGGGTTATTCCCATGATCATCTGCTTTTCGCCCGCATTCTGCTCCTGGTGTGCACGCAAAGTCTGTTGGTGAATTGAAATATTCGAGGTCAGAATCAAGTACGCAAAAGCCGTTCCCATCAGAACCCCCTCCCTGTGAGAGTGGTGCGCACGGGTCTGGTTGATAATACCGACCATTCTCAACCCATCTATCAGCGTACGGAATTATTTTTGTTGTTGGTTCTGGCCAAATAACATCCATTGCGGGATATAAGTAAAAGACCATTGCTGTATATTTTACAGGGAGTGCTACAAGCACTTGATAGGTTGGAATACCATCAATGAAATTATACGGATCACGTGCAGTACGGGCCTCCATTTCATCAACGAGTGCTGCCCAATAATTATCTTCATCATCACCGTTTTGGTCTTGTCCCCACACTACCATTGAGCCATCTTGCGTGAACTGAAACATTTCACTTTCCCAAAAATCGTTACCCGCACTCTGATTGTAGACTGTTGAAGCGACTTCATCACGTAAGCGTTGGTCATCAATAAGTGTTGCTGCAAATACAAACGGCATCATTCGTCCTGCACCATTACCACCCCCACCATGCACAAATTTCGTATCAATATGTTTGCGCGCACCGTAAATATCAATACCTTGTTGTAAAAAGTGATAGAGTGCTGTTTCTTTTTGTTCGAACGGATTATCAAGTGCTAACCACATTGCAACTTCAGCGTTTGAGCGTGCAAGTTCGGCCCCCAAACTTCGCCCATTGGGACGTACTGCATTGTACGGCATGACATTACCGTATGAAACGGATGAACCTGTCCAGTCAAGTCGCGGCATTGCAATCCGTTCTTCAATTGATGCTTGTGAAGGAATGTTTGAGGAATCAAGCGTAAGGGAAGGAATCAAATCTGTCTGAATATCACTCGCTGCAAAAAATTCTTTATCTTCAGATCCACCCGTTGGTGTTGGCCGAAATACATCACTGTAAGGAGTATCTACTACCGTAAGTATTGCAGCATTGAGAATACAATTCTTATTCCACTGTGTTCCACCACCACAATCACTGTTAAAATCACCATTGACAATTGGGACACTTTCTACTTTTATCACTGAATTATTTGCACTTACCGCAAGAGGAAATGTGGGAATGAGTGCTAATTCAAATCCATTGATTCGTGAATCAAATGCCTGATCGTTTTCAAGCACATTCACCATGAACCCATGTACTGTTGCTCCAGAAGCAGTTGTTACATCAGGAGTTATTGCAGTAATTGTTACATCACCACCAGAAGTGTTAGGCATAACCCACCAGTCCCCATTCACAAATTGCCCAACTTCGTAATCAGTATCAAACGTAAATGTTATACCGTGTTGTGTTACAGAACTTTGCATTCCGACAGTGCCTGCTAATTGTATTGGATAATCACGAGGTGCGTGCGAATTCTGAACTTCTAAATACAGATTAATTGAAAAAAGAGCGATTATCAATCCTACTGCAGCACCTATTGAAAAAACTAACCATCTCGTATCAGTATCCCTCTTTTTCATTCCCTAAAATACGCTTAGAGATTTATAAAGTGCTCGTTATACCCTTTATTCTCGTGTTGGGCCGCCAAATCCAGGACCAGTTCCTTCTCTAAAACAATTAAAGCTACCATGACCCCACGCTTCAACAGTAGAGGCATAGTTACATTCATAGTGGTCAACATCTCCAATTTTTATTTTGGAATACCCTAAAAAGCGCAAATTTCCAATAGAACCAAAACATCCATCTTGAGAATGCGATGAAACACTACATCTATCTAGACACACTGGACTCGTAGATGCTAGTTGCTCATTACATTCTGTTTTTACAGTTCGTAAAGTAGTGCTTGCGAATTCCTGCATCCCTGGAGGTAAAGCCGTTAAGGGATTACGTACACATCCAGGTTCATCATTAATTGGCTGTCCTTGAATTGTATAAGAAATACGTTCATAGGTATTATAGGGTACCTCCTCTTCTATAAGGATTCCATACCCATTTGGCCCGCTCGGACAAGTATAAGTAGGGCTAAGTGGGGGAGGCAACCATTGAGGAGCTAACTGGAATGAACTATCAGAAACGGTAAGTTGCAAGACACCAAACCCTAACACTAACGATGCTGTAACTGCAATCCCAGCCCAAAGCATTCGAACGCCTCTCTCTTTCATTATACAAAGGGGGTAAAACACTATTTAAAAATTTAGAAAGTTCAAAGTAGCTCTGCTTCAATTAATTGTTCGAATACAGAATACGGTTGAGCACCCGTTACAGGGATACCATTAATATAAAATGTTGGTGTTCCAGTCACCCCTAATTCCTGACCGTACAAAAAGTCCGCTGTGACTGCATCAGCATACGTACTACTCGCTAAACAAATATCAAATGCAGAGGCATCAGGCACATCTAATTCACGAGCCCATTGTTTGTAATTTGTATCGCTTAAACGAGCTTGGTTTTCAAACAATACATCATGGTAAGCAAAATAATCATCTGTTTGTTCTGAATAACATCGGGCTGCCTCAGCTGCTTTTCCTGCTTCAGGGTGAATAGCAAGTGGAAAGTCTCTATAAACCAGCATTACTTTTCCAGTTTCAATATAATTTTGTGTGATAAGCGGAAGTGTTTCATCATAAAATTTCTTACAAAACGGACATTGATAATCTGAAAATTCTAGCATTACGACTGGTGCTTCAACACTTCCTAATGATGGTGCATCAGAGGTACGCACATCCACTCGTGGTGCTTGACCTTGCGATACTGAAGATTCTCGTGCAGGAGGAGTTACAATACCAGTTGCACCTGTGGGTATGGCATCTGAAAAGAGATAATTACCATCGAGACTTGAGTAGAGCGTTACTTGATCACCCTTATAATTGACAGTTAAGGTGTAAAAAGAATCTTTTTTTGTTACTGAATCAATAGTTACTTCCCCATCATCTACTTGTGCATTGAGAAAACTGCTCACACGTTCTGTTATTTCACTTTCGCTAGCTACTCGAACACCATTTGTGGTAAAAATAAGTGATCCCAAAAGCAGTATACCAAGCACTATACTTGCAAGCATCCAAGGATTATTTCTAAATCGAGTAAGTACATCTTGGTTTTGAGGTGTTGATTGCGGGTCAGATTTTTCTGTTTCTGACTTTTTTTTAGTTTTGTCACTTACTTCCATGGGGGCAAGGAGCAATTCGCATTTTAAAAGGTTTATGATACATTCAGAGGAGCATAACCTATATAATCAGAGGCATATTGCTAGTCGTATGGGGTATGATATTATTCTAGGACGTAATGCTAGTGATAGAGAGAAGTTTGGAAAGAATGGCCTCATTAATCTAGGAAAGGGGTTTGTGACTATGGGACAATATACCTCTCTCTCTAACCGTATTTTAATGGATATTGCGCGAAGCCATGTTGTGCTCGTTGCAGGTAAACGTGGCGGCGGTAAAAGTTATACACTCGGAGTTATGGCTGAGGAATTAACACAACTCCCTCCTGATGCTGCTCAAAATATTGCGTCACTCATGTTTGATACAATGGGCATTTTTTGGACTATGAAATATAAGAATGAAAAAGATAAAGCACTCCTTGATGAGTGGGAACTTGAGCCGCGTGAATTGCCCATTAAAGTATTTGTTCCATTTGGTAAGAAGGAAGAATATAAGAAAAAAGGCGTTCCGATTGATGAAACGTTTGCATTAAGTGCTGCTGAATTAACGGGCGAGGATTGGATCCTCACCTTTAATTTGGAAATGACGTCTGAAACAGCAGTTATTATTCAATCTGCGATTACGAGCCTTGCTAAACGGAGTTCATATTATTCATTAACAGATATTCAAAATGAAGTTGCGGTGCAAGAAGGTTCTAAAAGCGCCGTCCTGAGTGCTAAGTCTCTTTTTCGTGTTGCTGATACGTGGGGCATTTTTGCAAAACCAAAACATGAGGCTACTAAAGTTGAAGATTTAATTTCGGCAGGTAAATCTACGGTTCTTGATATTAGCGCATATAGTGCTATTGGCTCTTTTAATGTTCGTGCGCTCGTTATTAGCTTGATTTCAAGATCATTGTTTAAGAAACGAATGGATGCTCGTAAGGCTGAAGAGGTACTTGCGGTTCGTTACGGTGTGGATTATTCGAGTAAGAAGTTTATTCGTGATATGCCACTTGTCTGGATTTTTATTGATGAAGCACATGAGTTTTTACCGAAAACAGGTAAGACACCGGCAACTGATGCGCTCGTACAGATTTTGCGTGAAGGCCGGCAACCAGGCATTTCGCTCGTGCTAGCAACACAGCAACCAGGACAAATTCATGGTGACGTTATGACACAATCAGATATTGTACTATCTCACCGAGTAACTGCTAAACCTGATGTTCAAGCCTTAAATCAGATCATGCAGACCTATGTGCTTGATGATATTCAAAAAGCAATGGATGAGCTGCCTTCTTTGAAAGGTTCAGCCATTATTCTAGATGATAATTCTGAACGGATTTACCCCATGCGTATTCGACCTAAATTCACCTGGCACGGTGGAGAGTCGCCTATGGCTGTTCGAGCAGAACAAAAGTTTTAAATAGTCACTAGAGAGTAATACTAAAAATGAGCGTGATGAGAGACTACGAAATGGAAACCCAAGAATACAAAGGTTTTGAATCAAGAAAAAAACTCACTCCCAGAGACAGAGGAGCGTATGAAGCTGCGAGTAGAGCGTATGCTATTGATGAAGCAGCACACGTGCAAGGAGAAAATAGAAGCACTACAAAGCAGTTATGTAACAACCTTTTAACAACACTCGCAGGCATTCCTCAATCTAAAAAGCTCATCAGCATAGCTGAAGATGAAGCAAAAACATTCTACGACACCTATCGTTAATTCACTTTAATATCAATCCGGTAGCGATATCTGCCAACAGCAATATTACCTGCTTTCTTGACCTTAAGAATCCGAATTGTTTTTTTCGCGGCTTTCGCTTCTGCTTTAATCATGTTTTTCATGTCAGCAAGTTCTGTTTCATGACAAAAACCATAGTAATGTATTGTCCCACCTTTTTTGATTGCTGGAAGTGCAACGTCGAGGAACGGGTCAGGAAGTTGTGGTCGCGCCATAACAATACGGTCGAACTTTTCGTCTAAGATTGGCACAATAAGACGTACGTTCCCACCAATTGGAGCGACGCGGTCATCAACTTTGTTACGCTTACTATTTTGTTTTGCGTATTTCGTACAATCACGTCCAAGTTCAACACTCACGATTCGCTTAGCCTTAGATAACTTTGCCATAACAATTGCAAATGGTGCAACACCACCGCACATAACAAGCACGTTCTCACCTTTCTTTGTTTTTAGCGCAATTTCTTTGCGCTCAGCAGATAATCGCGGTGAAAAATAACAGGTGTCAACATTAAATCTGAAAACACACCCGTTTTCCTTGCACAATGCTTCTTTAGTATTGTCGCCTGCAACATATTCTGTTGTTTGGCTCCGCAGACGCCCCGAAAACTTCTTTGTTTTAGCCAAAACAGTCGTCACACTTTTGTGCTTGCTCATGAATTCCTTCGCAAATTTCTTCTGCGCAGTTTTCGGCGTATCATGATCAAATTTCACAATAGCAATATTACCAATAACATCATAGGGTGCCATATCAGTTTTTATGGTTCCAAGTATAAAAATTGATGCCTGAGAATCACAAAAAACAGAGTAAATAATCCACCCCCCCTATTTGAGAAAATCGTGTCCCAAGGAGATTATAGAAATAAATAATTAGATGATTATTTATAGCAATTCAACCATATTTGAAAATGAGCTTTAATGAATTAAAGAGAAAAGGGTGGTTTTGGATTATTTTACCCCCCTTGCTTGGAACTATTGGAGGAACATCAGTTGCTTATTTACTTATGTCTAAAGCTTTAGAAAGTTTTGGAGAAACAGCAATTCTTGCTCTAGGGGTTTCTCTTTACATGTTAATTTTTTCTTATCCAGTAATGTTATTCATGGCATTTAAAGCAAAGAAACTTCGGGACCTATGGATTAATCTCTCTTTAGCATACGTTTTTATTAATGTGTTATTTGCAATTGCTATAACTATTGCACTTCTTGGTTGTTGCTAGAAACAAACTATCAGGTGATTATTTACTCTAACATCACATATTAAAAACCTTTAATCCATTCTATTTCAATGCGATCGAAAAGGCATAGTGGTGATGGGGAAGACGAGGGAGATATTGACAGTGCAATCTCTAATCTTTTAAATCCTTTATTTAGAATCATTAATGCCCTAAAACCTGAGAAAATTAAGGCGTCAAGGTACATCTGGTATTTACTTGCTATTCTCATTATTTTAGCAGGCCTAAAATTCGAGTTTTGGAATGTTGAGTCACTGCTCATTTACTTCATATTCTTATTCGCACTTGAATTTGCTTCGCTTAACATTACTGAAATTAAGAATTTGTTTAGAAATAAGAGCCGTAAAGAAATTGAACAATTCCTCAAGAATGTGCACCGCAGGAGTTTGAATGAAATTCTCGCGTTCCTTGATGCGAACCAACTGCGAACAAGTGACCTTAAGAAAATCTTAGCTACAAAATATAAGGATAATGTTGACTTGCATCGTAAGATTATTCGTACGCAGTCGTTTAATTGTGATGTTGTTGATTATCTTATCAAACACAAGATTATTGAGCGAATTCCAACCTCACTCCAAACAAAGTACGTGTATTGGTGTACGACGTCTCTCAGTAAGAAAGCATTTAATTATTTGCGCGCAAAAAACAACACGCGAATTACAGGCGCGTTAGTGCTTAATCACTTGATTTTCTTCCCGATTACAAACGTGCTTCATTTTATCACCCGCCCTCTTCTGTGGGGGAGTATCTTAATAGCGACTGCTTTTCGGTTACGTAGTTATCGCCTACCACTCTTCTTAGTCATGGGTACTATCATTGGTTACTATTATCGCGCGAGTTATGCGGGCATGGTCGCTTTAGGCTTTGATAAAATTACGAGTGTTGTCGCGTTTGTAATGAATATCTCAGTTATTGCGTTAGCAGCGTATATTCTCTTGAGAGTGTTCTTCTACAGGTTTATGATTGTATTCTGGGGATTGATGTACCACGAGAAAAAGAAGTAATCCTAAAATAACGTTGTCTGTGCGGAATCACGTTTTGCTTTGGTTAATTTACCAAGTTGTTTTTCTACACGGTCTTTACTAAATTGATGACGATCTACGAGTATTTCAATCACTTTGTCGGGATTGAGTTTGGGAAAAATCACGGTATCTTTGTGAACGTGTGGTTTTTTGAAGAGTTCAAATACTGTTTTCCAATCAAAATCTAGCTCGCCATGACGCTCCCGTACTGCGTCAAATATTGCGACAGGATATTTTTTATCTTTGACTAATGCGAGTGCTTTTTTAGGACCTATGCCACGTACCCCGCCAGGATTAAAGTCGGTTCCGACCAAGATTGCTAAGCTAATGAGTTGGTCATGATCAAGTCCTAAATGCAAGAGCGTATCCTTGAATTCTATAAGTTCCGGTGAGATATAGACAAAGCTGCTACCTGTTTTTCTACGACGTGCTAGTGTCAAGTTTTGCACGAGCCTTGTCCCTCCAACGGCTAATGCATCATAATCCTGACTTCCTACTGCATACGCTTGTCCGGACTTAACAAGTTCTGCTGCTTGCATTTCACCTTCACCCGGTGCCTGTACGATTGCCACCCCTAACGCTTCTAACAATTCTTTAGCTTCTGTAAGCATTGTAGAATCGAGCCGTGAACTACGTGCATATTTCGCCATTGCATCAACATCTTCTGCTTCTTTAGCCGTCTGAAACTTTGCTTCTTGCGCGTCACGTGCTTCTTGGCGTTTTTCTTGCGTCGCTCGTTTGAGCTCATTATATTCCCCATCAAATACATAGATAAGTTTCATTCCTTCAGCAATGAGTGCCACGTTACGATAAAATAATCCGGATAAGTGTGAGGTTATCTGCCCTGCATCATCCATTAAAGGCGTCCCATCAGGTTGCCGTATAGAATTCAAAAATTGATACAATGCGTTAAACGCGTCTATCGCTATTGTTTTACCTTTGAGTTCTGAGAATTCAAGTGCTCGTCGCGGTACTATGTCTCCTATTTGCAAACCCATACAACTGCAGAAAATCGCTAGATTATATATCTTGCCTAAAAGAGTTCAAGTTGTTCAATACTCGTAGCATGTGGAGGCTCTTGAGAAGTCTCTTGCCTATCTACTATCCCTTCTGCAATTCGCCGTACGTTAAGTCCGTGTCGAACGAGTTCAGCATAGGGCATTTGTGTAGCTAGCTCATAACTATCTATTGCCTCTCCAACAAGTTCTTGTAAATAACTGCGTTTTTTTGTATCAAACGTTTGCACTATCAACGCTGCCTGATTCGGATTAACAAAGTAGGGCATAGGCATCATCCCCTCACTAGAAAATAAATCATCCTCTATTCCATGCATGTGTTAGCATAGTTCCTCCCCTTAATAAAAATACTGTTAATCTAGAATTCTAATAGGTAATGGACGAGTTGGGGGGCGTGGCATTCGCTCTAAATACTCATTTCGCGGTCTTTGAAGTCCTGCTTCTCCTTGTTCATGCAATTCTATATTTTCAATAGAGCTTTCTGAATAACCCAATCGAGCATTCAATCGAGCATATGTTTCACTATCCCCATTTGCTAACGCGTCAATTCGCTTATTCTCCAGTGCTCGTGTCTCAGCATATAATCGTCTATTCATACAAATACGAACGAAAAAGTATATTTAAAGCTTTCTATTAATAACTACTAAGTAATAGTTACAAATAAAGGGATTCTCAAAGCTCGCCTCTAGCATTTCTTGTTCGCACATCATAGATGAATCGCAAATGATCCCCATAATATCGTTCGATTGGCTGTGAACCCTTGGCACCATACATCTCAGGATCATACGCTACAAGTGCAGATCGCAGTTCACTCTCATTCCTAGTATCTACTCGAGCATCTAAAAAAGTAGTATGATCAAGTCTGCGCAAAGGCTCTGCTGACTTATTATGTAACTTAGAAGGCACACTTTTTTGAACAGCTCTGAAATCTGAATCGGACATTCGCAACGATACGAGACTACTCTTTTAAAGCTTTGCAATAAAAAGTTCCAAACCATGAATAAACCTAAATAGCACCTTTCAATCAACCTACTATGAAAGGTTATATTGTGAGTTCAACATATAAAGTGCAAGACGATAGCACGTTTGTATACTTATTTGGAACGCTTGAAAATAAGCAATCATTCTGCTCAATACACAAAGTAACGCCGTATTGTTTTATTAAAAAAACAGATGCTAAAAAAGCGCAAAAACTGCTTGGTAACGCAACACTCACTGACTCAACGAATACAAATTTTAGTGAAGAACCAGTGAGTAAAATAGAACTTGCCTCACAAACGGAACTTAACAAACTCGTGAAATCATTGCATGAAAACGAGATTGATACGTTTGAAGCTGACTTAAAGCCAACTATGCGATTCATGATTGATAATGACCTATACGGAAGTATCGAATTCAATGATAAAGAACACTATGAAACTGCTGATAAAGTTGATCGCGTCTATCACAATGCAGAAGTTAAAAGTACACATTACAATCCAAAACTCAAGATTATCTCGCTTGATATCGAATCAGATAAGCGAGGATCTGACTTGTTCTGTATTGGCATGTCAAGCAAAAACTATCGCAAATGTTTTCTTGTCTCAAAAAAAGAACAAACAATTCCAGACACAGTAATTTGTAAAACAGAACATGAAGCTTTAACACTCTGGAAAGAAGAACTAACCAAGTTTGACCCCGATATAATAACCGGCTACCATGTAATTGATTTTGACCTAGCGTTTCTCAGAGACAAATGTGCAGAACATAATATCTCGTTTGATATCGGACGTGATAACTCAAATGCGCGAATCAGAGTAGAACCAGGCTTTTTCAAACCATCTACAGCAATCATCTCCGGCAGACAAGTGCTTGACGCACTCTACTTAATCAAAGACCCATTCATTAAAGAAGCCCCTTCAATAAAAACAAAGAAATTCTCTTCATTAACGCTAGAAAATGTTTCACAACAAATTCTTGGTGAAGGAAAACTCCTCAAAGGAAAAGATAGGCACAGGCAAATAGAAGCGTTATTCAAAAAAGATCAAAAAAAACTAGTTGAATATAACTTAAAAGACTGTGAACTCGCGTATGACATTGTTGCAAAAACAAAAATGGTTGAGCTCGCTATTGAGCGAGCGTCACTCACAGGCATGCCCCTTAATAGAATAACAGCTTCAATAGCAGCCTTAGATTCATTATACATTCGTGCAGCTCGAAAAAAAGGTCTTGTTTCTCCAACTACAAGATATACTGCAAAACCAGAGCATATTCAAGGCGGGTACGTTATGCAATCAGAACCCGATCTCTATCATAATGTAGTGGTGCTTGACTTCAAATCACTCTATCCCTCTATTATCACCACATTCAATATTGACCCGGCATCATTTCTTGGTGAAAAAAAGAAGAGTAAAAATGTTATTGTTGCCCCGAACGGTGCAGCGTTCAAAAATACACAAGGAATACTTCCAGAGATTATTACAAAACTACATACTGCAAGAGAGGAAGCTAAAAAAGAAAAACGAGAGCTTTCCTCATACGCAATAAAAATTATTATGAATTCATTCTTTGGCGTCTTAGCCTCACCTAATTGCAGATACTTCTCGCTTGCTATGGGTAATGCAATAACGCACTTCGGACAATTTTTAATCAAGCAAACTGCTGCAGAAATTGAAAAGCAAGGCTACAGAGTAATTTACTCAGACACTGATTCAGTGTTTGTTGTAACGGATGAATCTGAGAAAGACGCTTTAGCTACTGGAGCGAAACTTGAGAAAGAAATTAATGCATTTTACAACGCATTCGTTCAAAACGAACATCATCGAACCTCTCGTCTCGAGCTTGAATTTGAAAAATTATACAAGGCATTTATGATGCCCCCCATTCGAGGGAAAGAAAGCGCTTCGAAAAAACGATACGCAGGGCTAGTGCTAAAAGAGGGTAAAGAATCAGTTGAAATTGTCGGCTTAGAAGCGATTCGCGGTGATTGGACTGATGCAGCGAAAGAGTTTCAAGTGCAACTCTTAGATAAAATTTTTCATAAAAAAGAATTTGTAGGCTTTATTCGAGAGTATGTAAAAAGCATTCATGAAGGCAAACTTGATGAGAAATTAGTCTACCAAAAATCACTTACTAAACCATTAGACCAATATATTAAAACAACGCCCCCACACGTGAAAGCTGCTCGAAAACTCAAAAAATTAGAATCTAAAATTGTTCAGTATGTTATGACAAAAGAGGGTCCTGAACCAATTCAGCAAGTCAAACATTCACTTGATTATAACCATTATATCACTAAGCAGATTAAACCAATTGCTAACACAATCTTATTTTTCTTCGAAAAAGACTTTGATGAGATTATTACGACAACTAAGCAAATGAAATTATTTTAAGCACCGCTAAATGAAACGCCACCTCGTCCGCGACGCCGAGTCATGGGGCCCCCGCCTTGCGATCGTGGAGGAACATAGTTCCCAGTAGCATTTTTTATACCCGTACTTTTTCTAGATGCTTTAACAATCAAGATAATTACTATCAATAACGCAAGAGCTATTATTCCAATCACGAGTGAAAAGAGTATAGTAGTCATAGTTGCTGAATCAATTATTGACCCACTAGACGTACTGTTCTGTGTTGAAGAGTTTACATTCGTCTGACTTGGGGGAGTACAGCTCTGTTGTGTTGAAGGTGATGGCTCAGTACACCCTTCGTCAACAAGCGTACATTCTCGTGTTTGCGTTCCACTTTCTGAACAAGCAGTCCAATCACCACAATCCCACGGCTCATCACTACATTCATCCTGATCATTTGGAGGTGGAGGAGGACCACTACCACCAGTAGGACCATCATTACCATCATCATCTCCCCCATCATTACCGCCAGTATCTCCAGTAGTAATAGTCGTGTCTACAGTAAAAGTTACATTTGCATACGTGCTGTTACCATCAAATTCTATAACAAGTACCTCTAACAAGTAATCACCATCTGAGAATGTAACGTCCACATCTGTAAAGGTAACATTATCAGTCGTGTTTAACGTAATATTAGTAACAAATGCGTCTGTTGAATAATACGCACTTTCAGCTTGCCCACTTAGAGTTACTACAATATCAAACGGAACATCAGAAGAACCATACGTTTGAGAAATTGGGGAATCAATAGTTACTGCTAAGGGTAGTGAAGTATTTACTACAAAGAATACGTGTTCAGTGTAATTCGTATTATTTGCTACATCGAGTGCAAAGACAGTAAACTCATATGCACCATCACCCAATCCAGTATTTGGTGCAGTAAACGTAAGGTTATCAGTTGTGCCCATAGAAGTATTTGTTACGCCATTATCAAAGGAGTATTCAACACTCCCTGCCTCATTAAGTACAACCTGGTACAAAGGAGGTGTTACTGCGTCAGTATACGTTTGATTTTCAGGATAGACTATCGTAACAAGCGGAGCAGTAGTGTCCGGCGGTAATGTAAGACTTTGATTAAATGCAAACAGCACTGATTCGCTCTGGTTGTTCCCTACAAGATCCTGCGCATAAGCAGTAAATGTATACGTTCCATTAGTGAGAGAATCGTTTAATGCGCTAAAGCTAAGATTATCATCACTAACCATGCTCACATTAGTTATCCCTCCATCAAGAGAGTACCTAACAATTCCTTGCTCATCAATACTTACATTAAATTCCAAAGGCATATGCGTATCATTATATTCTGCATTGTCAACAGGGAAATGTATTGTTATGGTTGGAGCAGTTGAGTCAATAGTTGCTACCGTAAAGTCAACTGATTCTGTAGCATTAACATTTCCTACTTCATCAACTGCGTAAAAATGCATTGTATAGGCCCCATCACTGAGAAGCCCTTGCGCTTGGCTAAAAGTGATATTATTTGATGTTTGCATAGTGATATTTGTCACCCCATCATCAAGTGTGTACCACACACTACCAACTTCGTCAAGCGTAACATCAACAATTATTGGGAACTCTGCTGCCTCATATTGCCTACTTTCAGGCACTGCAATATCCATGAGCGGAGGACTTAAGTCTTGTCCAACAACAGTGTAATTTGAAAAGCCAGATACGAAAAATTCAACCTTTCCAGGAGCAATTTCTATCACGCCGCCAGTACAAATACTGGTCGAACATACCACACCATCTCGGATAACTGTTAAGTTATCAAGCCCTGGCTCTAGACCTGAGAACGAAATATCTGCTGGCTGATTAAGGAGAGGATGAGCACCGTCTACAGAAGCAAAATTATACGCAAGATCCACTGCTGCAGTAAGCCCACTGCCTGTACCGATTAGAGGGAAGCCATATTCTATAGTTGACGTACCTGAAGCATTAGAATAGCCAAACGTAATTGGCAAGCCTGCAAGGTCATACGTGTCAATTAAGCCCCCATAAATCTGAACTGGCACTAATGATTGTAATGAAGAGGCAATATCTGCTCCAGCAACAGTGTTCGTAACACTCACATTAAGTAATGCTATATTCTCCCCTTGCGCTCCTGCAAAAAGTATTGCATCTCCAGCTAAAGTATCTAGGATTACATCATTAATGATGCTCACGTTTGAAGCCCCTGACTCGAATTGATATGCAGGAGCATTATTATTAAAGAAATCATTATCTAAAGAAATCACACTTCCCGCACCTCCTTCAATAGTGATACTTGGGCCAAAGTTTGAATGCAAAGAATTATTTAAGAGAAAAATTGGACCTTCTCCTAAAATATGAATTCCGCTTACCTGAGTGAGCGTCATAAAGGTGTTGCGCACAGTCAATCCTGTAGCTTCGCTAGCAAAATAAATACCTTCTATAAAAGGAGCTAATAGCGTAACATTTTCAATTAGCGTATCAGCCCCCCTAACATAAATACCATAATCCCCATCAAGAATAAACGTGTTTGAAATGATACCTTGCGTTGCTCCAAAGATGATACTATTGCCATTTCCATATATTACTGAATTATTTATTGTAACTTGAGTTGCTTGCGAAACATTTACAGCGACAGCATTACTATGAACTTCAAGACCTGAAAGTAAATGATTAGTACCACCTTGCACTATAACCCCTGTTGCAAATTCTTCTATAATAAAATCCTTAAGAATGACATCGTCTGCCGTTGGACTTATTATAATACCGTTTTTTTGAAGTGATTGAAGCGCTAAGACAGTATTGCCCTGGCCATCAAAAGTAATATTTGAAGCTGTAATATTGAAACAATGGGAGAGCCCAACATTAACAGCTGTTTGATTAAGCACGTAATATGTATTAGGAATGTCCAAGTTCTGACATTGCGTAACATTAATTGCCCCTGGAGGAATTGGCCCTAATTGAGGAGAAAGATTACCCGTGAGAATGATTGCAACGATTACCGCTAAAAGTAATGCTAGAAAGAAAAAACGCTCATCTACAAAATGTCGTTCATATGCATTTTTTCTTCGTTGAACCATCTAATCACCTCTATAGCAAGTAGGAGAATCTTAGAACTTATAAACGTGCTGTTATGACTATATATCGATTATAACGCCTCGTTTACCAACATTGACAACTCTTGTTTGACCTATTTTTTCATCAGCGCCTGCTGCTTCATGAATATGCCCGTGCAATAGCACATCTGGCTTGAATGTATCAATTGCTTTTCGTATTGCTTCGCTTCCTGCAACACCCGAAAACTCTGATGCACTCTCTGCAGGGTGTTCATGAGTTAACATTACTTTCTTCTCAATGCCTTTGAGTCCGGCATGTGCTTTTTTGAGAGTATCTGCTAGTTCTTGCTCACTAACAGGATTAATACCAACATCTCGAGCCCCTCCAGCACCGAAAAAACCTACGTTTTCATAGACTGCACTGTGCCCATGAATGTTACGAACCCCATACAATTGCGCTAAAAAATCAGCGGTTGCAAAACTGTCCCAATTACCTGGTAGAATAAGCACTTTTTGTTGCTTATCCTTAAAGGGTTTGATGATATCGTTTGTTTCAACAAATCCCGTTAGGTCACCGCAAAGCACGACTAAGTCTACTTGTTCCTTAACTGCTCGCGCTGCTAAACGTTTTGTGGCGTCACTATCGCCGTGTAGATCTGATGCTGCTAATAGTTTCATGGTTACTACTCTCTCTAAGCACTAAATAAGGTGTTTTAAGTGTTTGCAATAAAATCTAACCCTCTGTTTCAGTGACGGTAATTAACTACTATCGTCGATGACAAATCCCTCGAAAACTTTAAAAGCGATATGTTGATTGGAATATATAGGTTAGACAAGATGAATACAATGACTATAAAATCAAAAGATAATTTCGATGTGTTCTTTCGCAGAAAACCAGCACTTATGCTTGTTGCGTTGAAGCGATTATCACGAGCGCGTTACGGTAGCATTCTAGCTAAAGAAGTTGATTGTACGTACTCACACGCTGTTAAAATCTTGCAAACACTTGAGAAACTCAACCTCGTAGTGTTTGAAAAGAAAGGACGTATTAAACTTATCAAACTGACTGAGAAAGGAACTGAAGTTGCTAACTCAATAGAAAACATTAAGAAGACTATTGATTAAGAATCCCCATGTTAGAAACTGGTGATTGGGGAACAATTCTTGAATTTATTGGAACTATGATGATTGGACTTGCAGTGCTTAAAGTACATGCTCGTGTTGGTAGGGACCATCGAATTGACGCTCCAGTAATACATCTTATTATGCGAGAGCAAAAAATGACTGTTGTAGGCATGACACTTATCGCGATAGGGTTTGTGTTACATCTATTGTAACTATCCTATTGCATCTACCCTGCTCATAAATTCATATAATCCTTCAATATGTGACAACCCACTTTTTAGCAGAAGACCTCGCAGTGAAGAATCGAGTTTAGCACCGTTTTCTGCAAGTATTGATTTAAGTTGTAAATAGAGCTGTTTTCCCTTCTTATCAAAATCAGTTAAGATACAAATTTTATCTTTACGAAGATCTATATCTGCCAGGATTTGTTCTGCTCGTTCACGTAAGCCAATTCCAGTTTCATGAATAGCATATACTTTTGTAAAACCTAAGGCTTCTAAAGAAGCAACATCTTTCTTACCTTCAACTAGAATAACATAATCAACAAATTTTGCGACATCTTGTTTTAGTTTAGGGTTGAATTTTACCATGCTACTTAGGAGAATTGAGGCTATAAGAGTATTGCGATTTAATGCTGCATGCGAATAACGTAATCATAGAGCCGAACAAGCCCTTTTAACGGAGAATGTGTCAATCGCAAACGAACAATGCCAAGCGCCATTTTAGGACCTGCAGTAAGAAAATTAATTTTTGAATATTCGCGATCAGCCCAAATAGTCGGTACTTCAACAACAGCACACCCTAACCTTCTAAGGTTGTAAATTAGCTCCACATCAAAAGCCCATCGTGAATACGTTGAAAGAGGGAGTGCTTTGCGAAGTGCGGCTGCACGAAACGCTTTTGCCCCACACTGCGTATCTCGATAAGGCATGAATAGCAACCCCCGAATTAAGAAATTAAATATTCGAGAAGCAATAATTCGTTGGAATGTTGGTTTGGGACTTACAACAGCCCCTGCAACATACCTACTTGCTATCGCACCATCAGTATTTGGCAATCTCCGTACTAAATCCCACATAGCCTCGGGAGGAGTAGCATTATCTGCATCTACAAACCCTATGTAGGTGAATCCTTTTGCAAGAGCATCTCGCAACCCCTGCGTTACAGCATTACCTTTTCCTCTAGCAGGAATATCAATATACCGAATAAAAGGATACTCAAGCTGTTTTTCCTCAACGATAGCACGAGTCCCATCAGTCGTATTGTTAATAACGACAAAAATCTCACAAGGAAGGCTTTGTTCTTGTTGTATCGTGCTAAAATAACGACCGTACGAATCAAGTGTTTCGCCAATACGTTTCTCCTCATTCATTGCAGGCATAACAATAGATAATGACTGTTGCATCGTCGAAAAAAGCGGTTAGAAGCGTTTTAAAGATATATGTGGTGCAAAAATGTCAGATTCATGAAGCTTTAAAATGAACGAGCAATTCTGACATACTCTTATCTTTGAGTTCCTCGCTGACACTGCGGACTCAAATCCTGCGGTGAATAAAATGGTCACAAAGCCTTCATGAACCTCAGAAGAGTGAGTGAATTGCCTCGAACTGCACGAGCGTTAGCGAATAGCCCCGAATCTTTCATGAGCCTATATGCGAATGAAAAGTCCAGGGGACATCGAACGAAGAGAGATGGCCCCGAAGGTTGAAAGAACAAGTTCTTAGTACCTTCGGCCCAATGCATCTGCAAAGCAGATGCAATAAATGGCCCCGAAGGGATTTGAACCCTCGACACCTGGCTTAAAAGGCCAGTGCTCTAACCAGACTGAGCTACGGAGCCATTCAAAGTTTCTGCTTAAGTATAAACAAAGACTTGAATATTCGATTGAGAAAAAAACCTTATTTAAAGCTTAGCACGTGCAGTTAACGGCACCCAGTGATCAGTCGCATATGCTTCATGTACGACTACATCTTCAAAACCTGTTTGCAAGAGCATTTCTTTGATAGATTCTACGGATAAAATTCGCAAAGGTGCTGTCATAAATAGAATCCCTCCGGGTAGAATTCGCATCCGCATTGTTTCAAATGCGTGCAATAATTGTTTTTGAGGAAATAAATGTAGTGCATCAACAAGTAGCACTACCTCAAATTGGACGTGTTCAAAATCATGTGTTAAAATATCACCTAAAACGGTTCGAACATGAGGCATTCGTTCTCGCACGCACGTAATTGCTTTTTGCGAGCTATCAATGAGCGTTACTGTTGCATGTTCCAATCCTGCAACAAATCGACCGTGACCTCCGCAAGCATCGAGTAAAGAGTACTGTGGTGGAAGCTGAGGGATAACTTCTTGCACAAAACAGACAATATCGCTATCGATATTCCCGCCAAGTGTGATCGCATTTAACACACTTGTAGAATTTGGTTTCTGATTCATCAGAAGAACGGGTTTGAAGTGTCCAAAAGTAACACTTACCATGAGCACACTTCTTACATTCCATTTTTACAATAGGATACGTAGTCGATTTCTTCTCATCAACAACAGGTACTTCTCGAGCTTTCTCTATCTTTTCAACTGCCTTAACCTTATTTTTAGGTCCTGGCATCATAATACTACCATCAGGATTGAATTTTAAACCCATAAAACACCTAGATTGTTGTGGACGGGTAGACCTTTGAGTATATTAATGTTTCGTCAGTTCACTAACAGAATCCTCGTTGTTCTGGTGGCTTTGCCCATTCAAAAAAGATGAGCTTAAACCAACCAAGTGCAGGTATTCTCATAAGGGCTTTTCCTCTGATTTGCTCTTCTGCAATTGATTTCTCAGGAGTCAATTGTCCGGGATTTTTGTCTCCTTTTGTGCCATACGGCTCCTTATCAATTACGCGATGAATGAGAGGGTATCGAAATTCAGAATCAAAGATGATAACGTCCCCCATAGAATATCCTCCTCGTCCGGTTACGACGATGATATCCCCTTTGTTAAGTCCGTTATGAAACGGAAAATCTTCAAATGCAGTTTCAGAAATGGCTTTTCGCTGATACCATGGCCCATTTCTACTCCACCACGATTCAAAATCGTCTGGGTGATACATTGAGCACGATTCGACAACAACTAAGGGCAAACTAGTCCCCATTGCAAATGATAATCCAGGAAAGAAAACAAATTTGATTATTATAAATGCTAAAAGGAGAGATACAACCCATGACTGCCAAGTGTCTTCTTTTAAAAATTTCCAAAATGTAGTTAGCCATTCAGGTAGCTTCATGTCGAAAAGTACAATACACGCTATTTAAAACTTCAGAAGAATTACTCGATTGTAGAGTCAATTGAGTACCAACGAACGAGCCCATTATCCTCATGTTTTGAATTTGGCACATCCCCAAATGCATAATCCCCTCGTACAGGGTGCAATTGCATTTCATACAATTCAATTTGCACCCCTTCATCTTTGCGAATAATATCTGCGTGCAATGCATATGCCTTTGTTTTAGTTTCATCTTCCACAAAAACAGGACATCTAAAACTATCTGCAAGATATGAATCGACAATTCGCTTACCATCAAAAGCATCCTCTAATGCTTTCGTAAGATAACCTTCTGTATTCGGAGAAAATAAAGTAGGGAAATCAATTCCTGCTAGCTCTTCTGGTTTTGTACCAAATGCGTGACGAACCCCTCGCCGCCCAATAGCACTCCCGATTTTACCAAATCTGTCAACGGTAAGCAGCACTTGTTCACTTAAGGGGTTTCGTACCTTCTTACTGAATTCATGTGAGCGAGCAACATCATGTGCCTCTTTATGATCAAGTTTTGAGCGAAGCGCTGTATATTGGTCAGTGTAATTTTGAAGCTCCTGTTCTAATGCACATATTCGAGCATCTCTACTTGCAATTTCCTGTTCTAACCGTTCAATATCTTGAATATGCCGCACATGCCCATACAAAAAATCTTTGAGATCATCCACTCTTCGTTCAATTCCTTCTTCAAGATTTTCTGGCTCGTTCATCGTCCAAATCACCACTACTTAGAATAAAAAGATATGTGCGCCTTAATGGAATGATGCCTTAACACCCTTACTAGCTAAGAAATAAGCAATTATCACTACATTCATAACAATAGTACCAATCCCACCATTACCATCGATTAAACTCATTCCTGCAAGCACTATCCAAAATAAACTAATTAAAATAACACAGTACCGTGCCCAATTCTTCCCCTTAAATAACATGATTGCAGCAACTAACCCTACCAGACCTACAAGTAATATGAGTATACTAATGAAACTCTCTAAAAATGCTGGAACAGTAACCCCTCCAATAATAGTCGGTTCAGACGGGCTCGTAGTAGAATCAGAAAATCCTCCTAATAGCGCCACTAACCCACCAACAAAAATATAGAATAATGAACCAAGTATAAGGAGCACTGCAAATATCTTAACAATCATAGGCACTTTTGCTCGCTGCATTCCCATGCCTCCTTGTGGCATTCCTCCACCTCTTTGTTGCGGCATTCCCGCCTGAGGATAACCACCCATTGCTTGCTGCATAGCACCTAGTGACATTTCGGCTATTTAAATATGACTTAACTTGCATAAACCTTAAATACCTCGTGTATACTCTCGAGTATACACAAAGAAGTGTACACCTATGACAGATATTTTTGATACGACAATACTATGCAAACAGTGTGATACTACAATGCACAAAACACACGTTGTTAAGCAAGGAGCACATTTACGAGCAATACAATGCCCTACGTGCAATGATACAATAGTGCATCCTGCAGATCAAAGCTATCTAGCACAATATAACCAACTCAAAAACAAAACCTATAATGTAAAACTTCGCGTGGTAGGAAATAGCCATGCTGTGAGTATTCCAAAGGAGATAATTAGCTTTATTAAGGAGCAAGAGCGGGTTATGGATACGATGGTACGCATGCACCTCGAGGATATGCATAAAGTAACCATCTATTTTAGGAGTGAAGACAATGCCAGAACAAGTTGATCACGTAAATTTGAAAGTGCTTGAAGCACTACAAGATGACGCCTACAAAGGCGTTGCTAGAATTGACACCGAAGTTATGCGAGCATTAGGCCTGAGCCGCGGAGATGTTGTTTCAATTCGTGGAGAGCGAGAAACAGTAGCGATTGTTGATAGATCATACCCTGCAGATATTGGTGAAGGCATCATTCGTATTGATAACTTAACACGTAAAAACGCCCGTGCAGGCATTGGTGAAAAAGTAGCGATTAAAAAAGCAAATATTAAACCTGCTAAAAAAATTGCTATCGCTCCAGCACAACAAGGAATTATGGTGCAAGGAGACCCTGAAGTGTTCAAAAATGGTCTTTTAGGAAGAGCACTATCCAAAGGAGATTTAATTGCACTAGGTGGAACACAACGACGTCGTGATCTCATGTCAGAAATGGATGATGTCTTTGGAGAAGACTTTGGTAATATCTTAGATTCAATCGGAAAAGGATTTGGTTTTCCAGGTTTTCAAAATGTGCGATTTATTGTTGTCTCAACAGCACCAAAACAATCAGTGCTGGTTACTGAAGACACAGAAGTAATTCTCAATAATAAAGCAGTTGTAACAACTGATGAAGAAGTCCCTGAAGTGGCGTATGAAGATATTGGGGGCCTCAAAGAAGAGATTAAAAAAATCCGTGAAATGGTTGAATTACCATTAAAACACCCTGAAATTTTTGATAGGCTAGGTATTGACCCACCAAAAGGAGTATTATTACATGGTCCACCAGGAACCGGTAAAACTCTCTTAGCAAAAGCCGTTGCGAATGAATCAGAAGCTAACTTTATGCTCTTAAACGGTCCCGAAATCATGAGTAAATTCTATGGTGAATCTGAAAAGAAAATCCGTGACTTATTCGATGAAGCAGAAAAGAATGCTCCATCAATTATTTTTATTGATGAGATTGACGCAATAGCACCTAAACGTGAAGATGTCCAAGGAGAAGTTGAGCGTCGAGTCGTTTCACAACTTCTTACTATGATGGACGGTCTTAACGCTCGTGGTCGAGTCATTGTTATTGGTGCAACAAACCGTATCAATTCTATCGACCCTGCATTGCGTCGACCAGGTCGATTTGATAGAGAGCTTGAAATTTCAGTCCCTGACAAAGACGCACGACTCAATATTCTAAAAATCCATTCACGAAGTATGCCATTAGCAAAAGATGTAACACTTAAAGAAATAGCTAATAAAACGCACGGATTTGTCGGTGCTGATCTCGAGTCATTAGCGAAAGAAGCGGCAATGAATGTTTTACGAAAAATCTTACCTGACTTAAGCTTAGACGAAGATGCTGAAATCCCACAAGAAGTACTTGCAAAAATTATTATTACGAAAGCAGATTTTGATGAAGCGCTTAAAGTCGTGCGTCCTTCTGCGATGCGAGAAGTCCTTGTTGAAACGCCAAATGTAAACTGGGACGACATTGGCGGATTAACTGATATTAAGCAAGAACTTAAAGAAGCTGTTGAGTGGCCACTTAAACATCCGAAGAGTTTTGAGCGCATGGGTATAAAACCTCCAAGAGGAATCCTACTCTATGGTCCACCAGGCACAGGTAAGACACTATTAGCTAAAGCAGTTGCAAAAGAATCAGAAGCTAATTTTATTCAAGTAAAAGGCCCATCTCTCTTATCGATGTGGGTTGGAAAATCTGAAGAAGGAATTCGTAAAGTGTTTGAACGAGCACGACAAGTATCACCTTGTATTGTTTTCTTTGATGAAGTCGATGCACTTGCAGGTAAACGAGGTGCTGAACACGGTCAGAAAGTAACTGAACGAGTTTTGAATCAAATGCTATCAGAAATGGACGGTATTGAAGATTTGAAAAATGTTATTGTGATTGGTGCTACTAACCGTCCCGACATGCTTGACGCAGCATTGCTTAGACCTGGCCGTTTTGATAGAGTATTACTCGTTGATGTACCTAATACGCAGAGCCGTGAAAAAATTCTTAAGATTCACACGAAGAACATGCCACTTGATAAATCAGTATCATTACCTGAACTTGTAAAGAAAACTGAAGGGTTTGTTGGTGCAGATATTGAAAACTTATGCCGTGAAGCAGCAATGCTAGCACTGCGAAAAGATATGAATGCTAAAGCGATTACTAAGACTGATTTTGAGAATGCACTGCTTAAAGCGAAACCTTCAGTTTCTGAAGATACTGCGAAGCGCTACAAAAAGATTGAAGAGTTTTATTTGAAGAAAGCAAAGGCCGGAGGACTTGAAGTCGGGCCAATGTATACGAGTTAAGATTAGAATTCTGAAGAACCATCCAAATCATGCTCAAGCGCATCAATGAGCTTATCAGCATATTCAATTTGATGATATGCAAAAAATGCTGGTGCACGGCTACGTAGTCCTGCTGACAAAGGATACAGCGGTTCAAGATACCCCTTATCAACTTTCTCTAAGATTTCAGTTTCTAATCGTACTTGTTCAATTTCTTGATTTCGAACATGTTGCAAGTACCTA
Source organism: archaeon (assembly GCA_038121585.1). Taxonomy (GTDB): domain Archaea; phylum Nanobdellota; class Nanobdellia; order Pacearchaeales; family GW2011-AR1; genus JAYONY01. The sequence goes on from JAYONY010000001.1 coordinate 81,017, forward strand.
TCACGTGCTCCTGGAAAAATATTATCCTCAAAATCTTCCCGTACACGAAGTAAATCACTATAAGCCCTATCAAGATTTCCTATTACAGTAGTAATATAATCAAGACGCTCCTGCTGATGAGCCGTTAAATCGTGCGGAAACTCTCGCGCCCGTGTTTTAAGCCCGCAAATAGTATGGAGTCGTTCTTCAATAGTCGTCAAATCCATTGCACAAAAACAGAATAAAAATTCATTTAAAAAATTGACTATACTCGTGTTGTCACTAGTTTTGTCCCGTCATCCTTGAGAAGTACGGTATGTTCTGCTTGTGCAACGTTTTTACGCGATACTTCAACAAGTTGTTCATATTCTCGGACTATGCCTGCTTGTGCAATTTGCCGTAATGCTACAAGCCCACGAGTACCAAATTCTTTGTGTATCCACCGTGAACAAAAAGGCAATCCTTGATATTCTTCATCAATAAACATGAGCACTTGTCTTGCAAACGTATCACGAACCATTCCTTCTTCTTTATTAATTACAAAAATACCTGAAGGCTTTCCATCCTTTACAATTCCATTACCCATTGTTGCAAATGGCTCAATGGCATATAAACCATGTGGTACAACATGTTCTTGAGAATTGTCATAGTTAGGGATCATAAGCCCTGCATGCAAATGGTATTGTTCAATTTGATGCCCTGACAAATTACGCACTGCTACAGCACCATGTTCTTCTATTGCTGAACTTACAGCAGCTCCGATTTCCCGCAAAGTAACACCTTCTTTGATTGTATCAATAGCTGCAGCAAGTCCTGATTCTGCTGCTGCTATTAGTTTTGTATTTTCTTCAGTCCCTTCTAAGTCTAACGTGAATGCTCCGTCAGCTACAAAGCCATCAATGTGTACCCCAATATCTACCTTGAGCAATCCATGTGCTTTTGTGGTATCATTAAACGCTGGAGTTGCATGCGCTGCAACCTCATTAATCGATAAATTAATCGGAAAAGCAGGTTTTGCTCCGAGCTCTGCAATTTTTGCATCGATAGCATTTGCTATATCAATAAGAGGAACGTCTTTTTTGACTATTTCCTTAGCATACGCTACGAGTTGTTGATGAACTATTCCTGCCTTCGTTATTTTTTCTAGAATCTCAGAATCCATTATGTGCTAGCCCGTATTCGCCGTTCCTTAGGAACATGATTTATGAGCGATACCCCATTTGAGATCCCACATCCACAATAATCAGTATTATGTTTGAGAATCCAAAATCCTTTTTCAAGTTTAGTCAATATATTCTCTCCACGCATCCACGTTTGCATTTGTTCTTCGTTCATTTCAAACACATTTTGCGTTGCATATTTTCCAAGCATGGTTGTTCCATCAAGCCCTAATCGCAACCCGGTCGTATCTCGCTTAACAATATACAATCCTACTGATTCAATACGAAGCAATCGAGAGAATTCATGAAGCTCTTGGCGCGTCATGGTCCCACTAAACGCACGAATTTTTTGCTTGCCTGTTTCGAGCAGTACTGAAGGGATTTGTGTAATGCCATACTGCTCGTCAAGTTGCGATGTTAATTTTCGTTTTGCTGCTGGACTTAAAAAATTGAGGCTCATGCGTGTACTCCGAGCTTCGCAAGGTCTGCGATTGCTTGTTTAGTATCTTCAAAGAGAACAGTCTTCATTTTTAACCGTTGTGCTGGTACAAGATTATAATCACGGTTATCAATAAAAACTGTTTCTGCAGGTTTAAGCTTTAATTTTTTCAAAGTATACTTGTAAATTTCCGGATGTGGCTTGCGCATGTTTACATCACATGAAACAATGACAGGATCAAAAATCTGGTAGTATCGTTTTGGAATAAATAATTCTGCTGCAACTGGCCATTGGTCAGACAATATTGCTATTCGATACCCTTTTTTCTTTAATTGCAATGCGTACCGCATGAGTTTTTTATTTTCTACAAAACACGCCTTGTACGATTTTTTAAAATATGATTCAAGCTTAATAGGGTTTACGTTCAAATTTTTAGCTATCTTTGCTATTGCTTGATGTTTTGTATACTTACCCTCATTTGCTTCATTGTGAATTGTTGCAAACGAGTCAAACCAAAAATCCATATCAACTTGTAATTTACGCACCATATATTCATGAAAGCTTTTACCTAAAGGTTTTCGTTTAAACTTTGGTAATGAATATTTTCCAAGTGCGAGCACTCCTCCAACATCAAAAATGACTGCTTTAATCTCAATCTTTTTCATGCACCAATCACCTCATGGAACTTTTTAAGTATATTCTCTGCGCCCTCTTCTTCAACGATATCCCACGCTCGTTTGTACGCTGGCTTTTTTGCTGACTTCTGAATATTTTTTTCAAGTCGTTCCTGCGTAAATAATTCAAGATACAGCAACTTGTGAACTGCGTGAAGTAAAATATGACTTTTCGTTTTTCGTTTTTCTTCAGGATATGTTTTTCCTAAATGAGTTATCCATTTACTATAAATTGTAGAATTTTGAGATTGTAGCTGATGAATTAGTTCATGCGTAAGCACATCAATAAATGCAACATAATCTTCTTTGTAATGCACTATTGTTAATGGATCAGAATACGGAATACCTGCACCAACAACATACACTTTAATCACTTCATCTTTCCATTGTAATTGCATAAGTTCTGATATTTTGTTGAGTATTTTTGTTTCTTCTTGTTTCCACTTTGGTTTAACAATTTCAATATATTCTAGAATTTGTTCCCTATTTGGATATTCATCAAGTATTTTTTTGGTTCGTTCCATTTTGTGCACGTTATAATACAATTCCAAATAGTTTTTCCAAAACCCATCATGAACACTCGAATATCGAAAGACTATTTTAGGAATCATTTATACAACCTCTTCTAATAATGTAAATTTACTCACGAAAAACCCTTCACTATTATTGTCTTGCGGGTAGACGCGACAGCACTTGGTAAGGTCTTTACTATAAGAGTCTTCTTTCCAACTCGTAAGCCCTGGCCTACATTGTAGTGGAAGTGTTACTGACTCGACTTTGACAGGAAATTGTGCAACAATTGAGTTTACAACTGCCTCATTCTCTTCTGGGGCGTGTGTACATGTAGAATACACTATAGTGCCCCCTACTTTAAGTGCCTTTAGAGCCGTTCTAAACAGCTTTTTCTGCTCTCTCGACAATTTCTGAACTACCTTATAATTCCACATTTTAAACGTCTTAGGCGAGCTTCGAAGCGTCCCTTCACCAGAACAGGGGGCATCGAGTAAAATCTTGTCAAACAAGTACCCTTCCTTCCCGAGTCGCTCAGCAACTCGCACTCCATCCTCTCGCGTCACAACGGTATTCATAACTCCACAGCGTTCAAGATTAGCAACTAATATTTTTACACGATCTAACTTCACATCATTTGCAACTATTGTTCCAGTATTTTCCATCATTGCAGCCATTTGTGTCGTTTTACTTCCTGGAGAAGCACACATATCTAAAATAAATTCTCCGGGTTGCGGTTGCAGAGCAAGTGGTGGAAGCATTGATGAAATTTCTTGCACGTAAAAATACCCGAGCAAATGTTCTATTGCATTGCCAAGCTCGCCAGGAGTTAATTGCCCAGTAACTAGCATTATTTCAGGATACTCAGGGTACGGTTGCTCAATTTCCCATTTTTTTGACAGTCGCTCAAATAAATCATCAGGAGAAATTTTCAACGTATTACAACGAATAAATCGCTGTGGCCGTGTATGTACAATTTTAGAAAATGCTGTAAAATCTTCTTCATTCGGCATGAGCATTCGCATTCGTTCTTCAAATAAAGGTTTCATTTCATAGCGTGATCGTGCTCGAGGATTACTGTCTGCTTTTCCCATTTTGTACTATCGAAATGATGCTTTTAATGTGTTTGCACCGGTACATTTAAAAATCAATATTGGAAAAAAGTACTACGATGACCGACGACAAATACACTCCGCTTGAGCGCATAAC
>JAYONY010000001.1:84997-92964 GCA_038121585.1 archaeon
GCGCATAACAATACAAACTTCAGAAGATTTATCTAAAAAATTTCCAGGATTATCATACAATCATGCATTTAGAGCACTTGATGATATGACGTATGCAATGGAAAATGCTGAAGTTTTTTCTCAAGATCAAATTATTGACTATGTGCAACGTACTGGTGAATTTGTTAGCGATAGATATGAACACGAACCCAGTAAAGCACTTGACATTATTGCAGAAAACTCTATTGAAGCAACACGTATAGGTAGAAGATACATGCGCGAGTGGGGCAAACATCCTACTGAATACACACACCCTATTGAAATGATAAACAAAGGCATTGTAAGCGGCAGTGGGAAAAAACCAAGAAACCCAACACTCAAAACACTAGAAAAGCATGCAAAAAGACTTATCCAGTGCCCTCCACCTAAGCGAAGCAATCGTAAAGAAGCTCAAGCGAATGTTCGCATGAATTTTAGAAAACGCTTGAGTGAATAAGTTCGTTTGAAAGCTAAGACCTAAATACCAATCAATGCTAACTACCTCACCAAACAAGAGGCAAGATGCATACTACACGATATATTAGTTCTACACAATCAAATGCTTTTTTTATATTTGCAATTGCATTAATCACTCCAATATTACCCACATACATCAAAAGTATGGGGTTCAAAGATACTGAACTGGGTTATATTTTTGCAATCCTACCTGTTGCAATTATCTTACTGGCACCATTCATAGGAGTTATTTCTGATAAGATTGGAAGAAATAAATTACTCAATCTAGCATTTTTACTTGAAATTAGTGCACTCTGCACCTATATTCTTGCAACGAATGGATTTATTGTAATTATTGCTAGGATTATTGATTCTGTTGCTATCGCAACATTTGTCGTTATTGCACTTGCGAAAATTGAAGATAAAGCAAAAAACAAAACTCGCGGTAAACAAAGCGGTAAAAGTTTTAGCATTTTATCAATTGGAAAAATTGTAGGGCCTGTAATTGGAGGGGTTATCGCAGATGCATTGTTTATCAAAGCACCATTCATACTTGCCCTTGTAGTAATTATTTTTAATTTTCAAATTCGAAAAGAATCTAAAAAAATTTCAAAAAAGCATATTGCATTTAAACATGAATTTAAAAAATTCTTTTCGCATCCAGAACTGATTACTATTGCAATTCTTGGCATGGCATTTCATGCTACAATTGCAGTTATTGCAGTCTTTCTTCCGCTTCGTATTGTTGACCAATTGCAATTATCATTTACATTAGTAGGAGTTGCGTTTTTCATGTTTCATGTTCCTCATGCAATTCAGTTTGTCTGGGGAAAAGCAATTGACAAAAAAGGAGCTGGATTGTTTGTGATTCTAGGAGCCCTCAGCACAGGCATTGCGATTATGGGACTATACACTGCTTCAAATTATTACTCTCTTATTGCAATATTGTTTATTGCAGGCATAGGAGATAGTATCTGGAATATTGCTGCTTGGACATATATGTCAAATATTGGTGAGAAGCGAAAAATTGAAGGCGAAATTATTGGAACCTTCACATCACTTGCGAAAATTGGAGGAGTTATTGGACTTATAATCTCAGGAGTAATAATTCTTAGGTATGATATTAAGCATTTATTCTTGTTTTTCGGGCTTATTCTTGCTATAACATCCTTAGTAAGTCACGCTTTATTGAAAAAAAGACTATAGTGTCCTTAAAATAAGAGCATCTGCAATACGAAAAGCTATATACTTCGCATCAGCACTTTCTACATGGCAGTTGAAGCATTTCTCCCAGGAGGAGGGGCAAAACATACAATTGAAAAAGCGGTGCGAGAAAAACCAACTCGCGAACAATTAACCAAGATTGAATCTCCAGGTAGGCCAATGCCTGCTTCTAGAATCGCAAAAAAGAGAAAAACTGCCCCAAAGAAACGTACAACAAAAAAAACAACCACTCGCAAACGTGCAACTGCAGAACCAAAAATATCAAAAGCAAAACGTGATGCAACACTGATTATTACTGAAAAACCACAAGCTGCTCAGAAAATTGCTGATGCACTTGGGGCTCCAAGAAAGCTTACAGATAATAAAGTTTCATATTATGAACTTACGCGTGATGATAAAAAAATTATTGTTGCATCAGCAGTCGGTCATCTCTACAATCTTACGTATGCAGAAGGACAAAAAGGCTATCCTATTTTTCGTACTGAATGGGTTCCATCACATACGCGAAAAGGTGCTTCGTTTACAAAAGCATATTTCAATACACTCAAAAAACTCGCAAAGCGATCAAAAGAAGTTATTGTAGCTACTGACTATGATATTGAAGGTGAAGTGATTGGGTGGAATGTTTTGCGGTTTATTGTGCAAGAAACAGATGCTAAACGAATGAAATATTCTACGTTAACAAAAGATGAATTACGCACATCATATGAAAATTTAATGAGTACGCTTGACTGGGGGCAAGCATATGCGGGTGAAACACGACATAAAATTGATTGGCTATATGGTATTAATTTATCTCGTGCGCTGATGAGCGCGATTAAAAAAACTGATGCGTTTCGCATTCTTTCGATAGGCCGTGTGCAAGGCCCAGCACTCAAAATTATTGTTGACCGTGATCGCGAGATTGCTAAGTTCAAACCCGTACCATACTGGCAAGTATTTGCTCACGCAAATAATATAGCATTCAAACACCCAAAAGATATTTTTGATAAAAATGAATTAGAACCATTCATAGGAATAACGCAAGCAGAAGCAACAACTACAAAGAAAGAAGAATCACTGATGCCACCCCACCCATTTGATTTAACTACATTGCAACGAGAAGCTCATAGATATCATCGCATTAGCCCTTCAAATACACTCAAAGCAGCACAAGCACTCTATCTTGACGGAGTAATATCATACCCACGAACATCCTCTCAAAAGATTCCTAAAGAAATTAAGCCAAAAGAAATACTGAGAAAATTAGAAAAACACTTCCCTACAGCTAAACAAGCAACACGAGGCTATCCTGTTGAAGGTAAAAAATCAGACCCTGCTCACCCTTCTATCTACCCTACGGGCGATTTCAAAAAACTTGATGGGGATAAAGCAATGATTTATGACCTTATAGCAAAACGATTTATTGCATGTTTTTCACCTGATGCAAAAACAGCTACAAAAAAAGTTGAGCTTGATGCTAAAGGCAAAAAGTTTGTTGCGAAAGGCTTAACCGTTCTTGAAAAAGGTTGGACAAATACCTATCCTGCTAGTTTAGAAGAAAAAGAAATTCCAGACATGGAAGGAACAGTGCCAGTTGAAAAAATTGAAACTCCACAGAAAGAAACGCAACCACCAAAACGATTTACTGCTGCGTCACTCGTTTCAATTCTTGAACGAAAGAATTTAGGTACAAAAGCAACGCGTTCATCAATTGTAGATACTTTATTTGACCGTGGCTACCTTGATGGCAAAAGCATTCAAGCAACACCACTCGGTGTAAAACTTATTGAAGCGCTTGAAAAATATTCTCCAATAATCATTGATGAAAACCTAACACGTGACCTAGAAGAAAAAATGGAAGCAATACTTGTTGCCAAAGAGAAACATACGGACATGGAACAAGAAACAATCCAAAAAGTTGAACGACTTATTACAGATATCACAAAAGAATTCAAATCACACGAACTTGAGATTGGCAAACAACTCTTAGCGGGAACAAACAAGACACGTGAACAGCAATTTGAACAAAATAAAGTAATGGATTGCCCAGTGTGTAAAAAAGGAACGCTCTGCATTAAATATTCTAAGAAAACACGAAGAAGTTTTGTAGCATGTGACCAGTATCCTGAATGTACTGCAACGTATAGTTTACCTCCAAATGCAGTAATCAAAAAAACTGACAAAGTAAATGATGAAGGATTGCCAATTCTAATGGCTTTACGTAAAGGCAAACGACCATGGGAATTTCCATTCGATCCCCACTGGAAAACGAAACAACATAATCAATAGCTAGTCTTCATTAACTTCATGAATCTTTTTCTTTGACTTTTTCATATGATGTTTTTTTGATGATGATTTTTGTTTTTTCTTATGTTCTTTATAATCTGGATGTGCATCACCAAGCCCTAACTGTTCTGCTTGGAGATCCTTTGCTTCTTGCTCTGTAAGATCCTGCACTACAAATCCAGAAATAAGTGTTGAATATTCCCGTATTGGTTTTCCATTAGTTCCAAAGAGATTTTCAGGAGTTTGTGTTTTTCCTTTGATTGTAGAAATACTTTTTGTAAGCTTTTGTCGTATCTCTTCAGACTCTACTCTAATTGCTTCTTTTCGGGTTGTAATCGCATTTGCTTTTTGAGTTTTAAGTATCGCAATTTCATTTTGTATTGCAGCACCTTGCCCTGGAGCAAGAGGAATATCAGATTGTACTTTCATTTTTTGAGCTATTTCTGCATCAAACACGTTTGTTATTGCTATCGTTGGTTCAGTTTCTAGCTGTACAATATAATTTGATCGACTCACTAAATCTTCTTCAGCAATAATTCCCCCTTCTGAACCAACCCCAGTGAATGCGTTAACTTGATGAAACGAATTGCCATTTCCTAAGTCGAGAGTATTTACTTGCGTACTTATTGGCAAATCACCATAGGAGGCAGTTGCATAATCAGGAGCACCTACTGAAAACGTGCCAATAGGAGCTAATGCAGCGTTATTTCGTAAATCTTGAACAGTTGATCCAACAGCAAGAATAATAATTGAGACTATTAAAATTAGGAATCCTACGTATTTGACACCCTTTTTTCGCATATAACACCCAATGCAATAATCAATTACACGTATTTAAGAGTTATCGCCTATTATGAAGAAAACAATGCACCCATAGAGTCTGTTGAGAATGATTGAAAACTAAGTGCTGGTCCGCCCTCTCCACTATTCGAATGATACTCACCTGGTTTTCGCGGACCATACCCTGGTGTAAACGAATCGCGTTCATTGCGATGGTCTGGAGTTACAAGATAAGGCATGCCTCGAATTTCTCGTCCTCCAACATACGCTGTGTCTTGATGTACACGCTGATGCGCGCCTGAAGATACAGGTGCAACATATGAATTAGTTCTATCTACGTGAGAAGTATATGCTCGAACAGCTTGGGTGCGAGCTATCGGTTCGATAGGATTGAGACGCATGACTACTTACCTTGTCGATTGTTTGACCGTAAGCTTGGGCGTGCTTTTGTTGTTGGAGCACGATTTCGCAGTCCTCGTGATTGCTTTGCTGCAGAGGTAAGTCCTCGTTCTGCTCGCTTAGAATTTGCTTTGTCAACAACCCATTTCATTGTCCGATCACTTTTGATTTCTGGTTTTGATGGGTCAACCATAATTACTTCATAGAAGTAGTGTTTACCATCTCGACCAATCCAGTATGAGTTGAGAACTTCTAGATTCTTGTATTTTCGAGCTGCTCGTACTTGTGCAACCCATTTATAGTTCATCTTGAGTGTTTTTCGAATAGTTTGCTTTCGTGTTTTACGACCCTTAACAGCGTGTCGTGGTCGTGTTCGTCCTCCGCGACCAATACGTACTCGTACAACAACAAAGCCTTTCTTTGCCTTATACCCTAACGCTCGAGCTCGATCTAGACGAAGAGGCTTGTCAACTACTTCAAATGCATTAGAACGACGCCAAGCTATCATTCGCTCACGTAAAGTGAGTGTATCTGGCTTCTTCCACGCCTGTTTAATGTAAGAATACATACCTTTTACCATGGAATGTACGGTGAGAAGCGGTTTTTAAACGTTCCGATTACCCGTAGGAGCCGTTACACCTCGAAATTGAATGCCCCCTCAATTTGGTACGTTTAGACACGCGAATGTCACACCCCACATTCGCCAGGTTTAAAGGTTGCTATCAAAGCTAAGGGTTCAGTATCACTTCCCCGCCAACGTTTTGAATTACGTTCGTCCCAATAACCACGTCTCCAGTAGCACTTGCAACAGGCAATGATAGCGCATGCTGACCATCAACCGTGCGCGCATACACAAAGCTCCCCGTTATATTGATTTCATACTCCTTGCCCAAAATAGTGAGGGGAAGTTCAAATTCTCGAAAGTAACCATCTGTTGAACCTGCTGCTAACGCTATTTCATCACGTACTGTTGAAGCAACATCTAATAAGACAATATCTGTTTGTTCTCGAACTCGATCATCTATATTTACGCGAACACCTAATAAAAAAAGTGCTACAAAAAAAACAACTGCTGTTACTAAAATAAGTAATTCAATTGCTGACTGCCCCCTAACTTCCCGTGATAACGACATACGCATCCTCCGCCCGTATTTCTATTGAGCGTAACCCTTCGGTAGAAGTGAGAGTACCTTGTATAGGAACATCACTGCTAAATGCCCTAATGTTTGTTCCAGAATTAGTTTCTAGTGTAATCACAATTTGATCTGTGGCATCATTAATAGTAACTGCAGTAACCCCTTCGGGTAAATACGCACTTACCGTTAATTTTGAAGGTGAGCCCGCAAAAAAGACTGATTCAGCATTAGAGATTATTTTATTGGCATAGGTTTCTACATGATTTACACGTAATTCATCTCGTATTCCCGCCGTATAATATACTGCAACACCTAAAAATGATAAGACCATAAAAATAATAAAACTAACAACAATCAAATATTCTACACTTATCTGCCCTCTTCGCATAACAAAACACCTCAGTAGCAAGTAACGTTTATAAGCTACCAGTCCCTCCTAGGTCTGCGTGTAAATATATAAACATTAGCAAGTGCTTCACAAGAGCACCTTACTACACTGAGTGATACCAATGAAAAAAGAAAAGGTGGATAAGCAATTACTTGAAACTAAAGTTTCGACTGCAATCATGGCCCTTGTAGTAGCATTTGTTGCACTTCATACGGTGTACCTCATTGTAAATGCCCCTAGCGTTCCTGGAGAAAGTCCAAGTGCGCTTTCAGGCCTTGCCACTGGAAGATTAGGATGGGTGCAAGACCAATATAGCACTATGTCTCCTCAGACAAAAATGATTCTTGCAGCTGAATGGATGCTTGTTATTTTTATCGCTCTTTTTTCACTTATTCGTGGGCGTATGCGCCTTAATAAAGAACTAAAAAAAGTTGATATTAAAGGAAGAAGTAAATTCCATAAAGAAAAACCAGAAACAGATATTGATGTTCTCTATGAAATGTTACAAAAAGATAAGTCAATCCGCCTAGGGGCAATTGGCAAAATCTTTGGAGTGAATACCAAGACCGCGCTTGAATGGTGCCGTATTCTTGAATCATGCGACCTAGCAGAAATTCATTACCCCACGGTTGGAGACCCTAAAATAATCCTAAATGAACCAAAAGAGAACAATGTTGAAAAACCAAAAGCAAAGTAAATCCCATAAATTCGTGCAATCAAAATCTAAAGTAAGCGCACAAGACGTAGTGAAAGCGTACCAAGATTTACAAATCTATTTTCAGGAAGTATATCGTGATGAACAAATTAAGAATAATAAAAAAAATCTAAAAAAACTTGATAGCATGCGTGATGAAACAGTTGATGCTGTACGCTCCTTTCAAAAAAATCCTGCCACTATAACAAAATTATCAGACCATATTGCAAAAAGCACTCAATTACTTAGCTCTATGAGCACTACAGAGGTGCCGGTTAAACTTAAAAAAGAAATTGAAAAAACTCAACGAGTGCACGCTAAGCCTCTCAAAAAGAGTGCGCATGAAGCAACTACAAAAATACGTAATGAAGAACCTATCAAAAAAATCCCTTTAAGCCCTATTCAAACCAATAAGGTTGTAAAGCAAACAATAACTAAACATCCTAACCATGAGAGTACGAAAGAAAAACACACTGAGACAACTACTGAAAAGAAAAAACATGAAGAGCCAAAAAAGAAACTTTCAGAAAAATTAGCTGAGAAAGCAACTAAAAAAGAAGAGGAAGCTAAGAAGAAAGATGAAAAAAAAGAACATAGAGGCTTT
>JAYONY010000001.1:92974-108424 GCA_038121585.1 archaeon
GCAAGAGTCAGCACAGAAACGGGAATTCAAGAAGATGGTTACCGAACAAGAAAGAATGCTTTCTTCAATTAGAAAAATTCCCAAAGGAGAACTTCTTGAATCATACGATGTTGAATCAAATGGTGCAAAAATAAAAGTCAAGATCATTAAAGAGCCACTCGGAATTTCATATAATCTACTACTACCTGCCATTAAACGACCAACAGCAATGCTTCTCACTGAAGTACGTAATGAGCTGATTACTTTGACAAATATTAGCATGAAAGAGCTAACTGACCCTAAGTCATTTAGTAAGATTAAAGAAAAGTTTACTGATAAAGCTAAAGAAGTTGTGAAAGAAAAATTACCTCATATTCAGAATGAAACTGAAACGTTTCTCATCGGACAATTAATTCAAGATATGTTGGGACTTGGAAAAATAGAGTACTTAATTAACGATCCTACTTTGGAAGAAATTGTTATTCAGTCTTCTAAAGAAAACGTTCGTGTCTATTCAAAATCTCACGGTTGGCTTTCTTCTAACTTACGTATTGAACGTGAAGAAGATATCATTAACTACGCAAATATTATTGCTCGTCGTGTTGGACGTCAAATTAACGTTTTATCACCTCTTCTAGACGCACATCTTGTTTCAGGCGACCGTATTAACGCAGTACTATACCCTATTAGTACGAAAGGAAATAACATCACAATTCGTAAATTCGCCCGTGATCCCTATACGATTATAGATTTGATAAACTCTAAAACATGTACGTTAGATATCGCATCACTTATCTGGCTCGCTATTGAATATGAAATGAATGTTATTATTTCTGGAGGTACCGCGTCTGGTAAGACTGTTTTTCTAAATGCCTGCATGCCTTTCATCCCTCCAAATCAAAAAGTGTTGTCTATTGAAGATACTCGAGAGCTTATGTTGCCTGAATTTCTCTATTGGGACCCGCTAGTAACTAGAACCCCTAATCCTGAAGGCAAGGGTGAAGTGAGTATGTTGCATCTCCTCGTTAACTCACTACGTATGAGACCTGACCGTATTGTACTAGGTGAAATGCGTCGACACGAAGAAGCAATGGTTCTGTTCGAAGCGATGCATACCGGGCACTCAGTCTATGCTACTGTACACGCAGAGTCCGGTGCTGAAACTGTTTCCCGTTTAGTGAATCCCCCATTAAGCGTTCCACCTAATTTGCTCAAAGCAGTTAATCTCAATGTAATCATGTTTCGTGATAGAAGAAGAGGTTTACGAAGAGTATTGCAAGTTGCAGAATTTGATGCAGATGGTAACGCTGCAAAAGCAAATATCATGTATCGTTGGCTTCCTGAAGAAGATAAAATTATCAGACATAGTGAAAGCTCCCGATTTTTTGAAGATATAGCACGACACACTGGACTATCAAGTGCTGCAATTCAAGAAAATCTTGATGAAAAACAAAGAGTCCTTAGCTGGCTTATTAAACATAAAATTCGAGACCTGAAAAGTTTTGGAACAATTATGAATTATTATTACCGAAATCAAGAACTTTTACGAGGAGCCATGAAGAAAGACGATCCAAAAATCTTATTCAAAGGAGCTCATCACGCAATTAAAAAAATTAAGAAAAAAACAACTAAGAAAAAAACGAGTAAAAAAAAGAAGCATGTAAAGAAGAAAACCACGAAAAAAAAGACTAGTAAAAAGAAATCCCCTAAAAAGAAAACTACGAAAAGAAAGGTAGCTAAGAAAAAAGTAACCCGAAAAAAGAAAACGACAAAGAAAAAAGCAAGCAGTAAGAAAAATACTAAAAAATAAACATGATCAATGAAGTTTCACATACCATTTACGTTTTCAAGCATTGAAAAGCTCAAGCGGAAGCCCAAAACGTTTAAACGATTCATTAAGCCTACTAAAGAAGATACTAAACTTAAGCAATATCTTACGACTGCGCGCGTAGGGCTTAATAGAGAAGAATATCTCAATATTTGTTTTAGAAGCGCTTCAGGAGCCTTCATGACTATTTTTGTTATTGCTACAACAATTCTTTCAGTTATGCGCATTAACAAGCCATGGTTAGCAGGATTTGGTACTGCGGTAATGTTTGGTGGTTTTGTACTATTCAGCCAACTCGCATATCCCCGCATTTACTCTGTTCGTAGAGATAGAAATATTGAGAAAAACCTTATTCCCGCCTTAGAAGATATGCTTGTACAGCTTAATTCTGGAATTCCTCTGTTTAATATCATGGTTAACCTTTCAGTAGCAGATTACGGAGAATTAAGTGAAGAATTTAAGAAGATTATTCGAAAAATTAACGCTGGACTACCACAAATTGATGTTATTGAAGAAGCAGGTGAAAAAAGTTCTTCTTTGTTCTTTAGACGCACACTCTGGCAAATTAGCAATGGTCTTAAGGCCGGTAGCGATATCTCAGTTGTTATCAGATATAGTATTGGAACACTTGGTGAAGAACAAATTATTCAGATTCAAAACTACGGTAACAAGCTAAACCCACTTATTATGTTTTATATGCTTGTTTCAATCATTATGCCAGCGCTAGCAATCACGTTCCTTACTATTATTGCTTCAATGGTTAATCTTCCTTCTAATACTACTATTGGGATGTATATTGGACTGTTTGTTTTCATTGTCCTGATACAGGTAATGTTTTTGGGAGTAATTAAATCTGCGAGGCCAAGCTTGCTCTAATGAAAAAACACAAGAAAAAAAAGACGTTAACACGTGAAGAACGTAAAGAAGCGGAAGCTAACAAAAAAATACTCACCATTAATCTTATTATTGCTCTCGCACTTGGTCCACTCGGCTATTTTGTAACAAAAAACATTGTTGTTTCTCTTGTTGCGACAGGAACTATTTTCTTTCTGCTAACTTTTTTTGTTGTTGGTAAAAAAAGCCTTGATAGATCTGCTCGTGTCAAAAAGATTGAGAAGTCATTTCCAGATCTTTTGCAACTCATGGCCAGTAATTTGCGTGCGGGTATGACTGTTGATCGCGCAATTCTACTCAGTTCTCGTAAAGAATTTGCCCCACTTGATGAAGAAATTCTTAAAGTTGGCAAGGATATTGTTACAGGTTCAGACATTGAAGAAGCATTACATGATTTAGCCAGGCGAGTCAAGTCTGAAAAAATTGAGAAAGTCGTTAATGTCATTCGGTCAGGGATTAAGTCAGGTGGAAATCTTGCAATTATCCTTGAAGAAACTGCGCGAAATATGAAAGAGCGAGAATTTGTTGAGAAAAAAGCTGCTTCTAATACGTTAATGTATACAATATTCATCTTTTTCGCTACTGCTGCTGGAGCACCTCTTTTATTCAGTCTTTCAGCAGTGCTTGTTGAAATTTTATCAGGGTTACTTGCAACACTCCCTGAAATTGATGCCAGTGCAAACGTCCCATTTACATTAACAAATATTGGAGTTTCTAATGAGTTCATAACTGGCTTTTCAATAGTCTTTCTAATAACAATTGATATTCTTGGCTCACTCATTCTCGGGCTTGTACATAAAGGAGAAGAAAAAGACGGATTGCGATATATCATCCCACTCATTGTTGTGAGCCTCATAATTTTCTTCATTGTGCGAATAGTACTTACAACGTATTTTGGAGAAAATTTCTTTAATTGAGAATGTTTATATAGCGCCTAGGCATTCAGTACATAATGGCAAAAAAGAGTACTTCCCGTTCTAAAAATGCGATGACTATGCCAGGTATGACTCCTGATAAACCAGTTAAAAAAACTAATTCAAAAAAGAAATCAGTAACAAGAAAACGCACTGTGAAAAAAACTGCGATGACTACTAGAGCAAAAAAGAGTACAAAGAAAAAAGTAGTCCCTAAAAAAGCAGTAAGAAAAAAAAGCAGTAAGAAAAAAGTACTAACTAAAAAAACTACTAAGAAAAAGAAAGTTATCAAGAAAAAACTGATTAAAAGTTCCATTATTAAAGTCCCTTCTAAAAAGAAAAAACCAAAAAAACTAGGGAGAGTGCCAACAGGAATTGAAAATCTTGATGGACTCATTAATGGAGGGTTTGAACAAAACTCAACAAATATAGTGGTAGGTAGTTCAGGGAGTGGAAAGTCAATTTTTGCAATGCAATTCTTAGTAGAAGGCTTACGTAAAGGGGAAAAATGCCTCTATGTTACATTTGAAGAGAAAAAAGACAAAGTATATCAGCACATGGCACAATTTGGATGGAATTTAGCAGAGTATGAAAGAAAAGGAAAATTCATCTTTCTCGAGTACACTCCTGGAAAAGTTAAAACAATGCTTGAAGAGGGAGGAGGGGCTATTGAAAGCATCTTACTCACTCAAAAAGTTTCAAGAATGGTTATAGACAGCATTACCTCTTTTGAATTACTTTTTGATAACGAGCTTGAAAAACGTGAAGCAGCACTCTCATTATTTAACATGATTGCTAAATGGAATTGTACTTCTTTGCTAACTCTTGAAGGCAAGCCAGCACAAAGAGGCACGGTTGCTTCTCGAACTATAGAATTTGAATCAGATGGTATCGTCTTACTCTATTTTATTCGTGAAAGAAGCACTCGGCAACGATATTTAGAAATTCTTAAAATGAGAGGTACAAATCATTCCCGTGGAATTCACAAATTCTCACTTGAAACTACTGGAGTGATTGTACAACAAAAACCAACCCCTATTGCCTCTTAGCAAGCTAGATTTATATACGATATTTAACTAGTTAGTACTAGTCAGATGGGTAACAAAAAGGGGCAGGCATGGGGTTTTGATTTAATGATTGCACTAGTTATTTTCATATCTGGAATTGTACTCTTCTATCTTTTTTCACTTAATAGCCCATCACAAGGTACTGAAACATTAGACGAGCTTCGTTATGAAGCACAGCTGATAGGAAGTAATCTTGTGACGCCAGGGTTTCCAACAGATTGGACTAGTGCTACTGTAGTACAAATAGGCATTACTGATAACGGTAAAATTAACCAAACAAAACTTGATAGACTCTATAATATAACAACTGCCCCTTCGGGATACTCCGCTACTAGATCACTATTTAATACCCATAATGAATACTTTTTTAACTTTTCAACACAAATGTTTATTGAGGGAAACCCAGTTGAAGGGATTGGAAATCAGCCTTCTAGCGCATCAAATATTATTCGGTATTCAAGACTTGCTATCTATAACGACCAACCAGTCACCATTTCAATTTTATCATGGCAACCATAAAAAAAAGAGGAATTTTCTTTAGCTTAGATGCTTTACTAGCACTGCTACTCATTTTTGTTATTATTTTTCTTGCATACCCACTTATCAAAGCAGAACGTCAAGAATCAGAGCTTCCAAGAGATGTTATTTCAGTGTTATCTACGTTAACAATGGCAGAATTAAACACCCCTGAAATTCAAAGCTTAATTGCTTCTGGAGAGATCACTAACCCTGATGGTTCGGTTTTACAACAACTTGGAGAGCTTGCAATAACAAACCCTACTGCTGCAAAAAGTATCGCGTATGATTTACTTCAAACTATTGACACGACTGAAAATATAGGTATTTGGTATGATGGATTGCTGCTTGCCTCTAAAAACACTACTTCATTTGAAAATGCAACATATGTCGATGTTGCAAGACAACTTATTAGCGGTATCAGCGGCAATAGTTCGAACACGAGTGTAACTGGCGTTTCAGCACGATCATTTCTTTCGAGTAATGAACTTCAAAAATATACGTATTTTGGAGGCTATGTTGGCGATGGTAACCTCTCAGCGCGGATTGAGTATGATGGCAATATTACTTCTGCAACACTTGAAATAGCCCTCAGCGATGATGCAGAAATTCTCATTAATGACAATAGCCTTGGAATCTATAATGCTTCCCCGGACGAATTTACCCCTGTAAGCTACGATTTGCCAATTGATGATTTTGTTGGAGGTGCGGTGAATACTATTGAATTTAAAGGCGATAATCTCCACATTGCAGGCGGATTTTTACGAGTTGATTACGATGCAGACGTAGTGTATGAATTACCAAAGAGATATTATTTCCCTGGCGTGCAAGGGCTCATTAATGTGTATGATGGAATCTATATTCCTGATGCTATTGAAGAACTTACGATTTCACTTCACATTAATAGTACTGAGTTTGATGCTTTTCTTAATATTGGAGATACCACAGTTTTTAGCGGTAAAACAAATGATGAAGAAACAATAATTATTGATAACGCTACGTTAAGCTCACTACTAGATTATGACTCCCTTATTCAGGAAACAATACCCATTCGGCTAGGGCTTGTGAATGCAACATTTGTATTAAATGAGACTATTAGTGTTGATGTTATTACGGCTTCTGAAACATCACGATACCTGCAATGTACAATCGCCACTCCAGACTCATGTCTCAACAACCAAGGTAATTGTGAATCATGCGGTGGCGTTTGGCAAGGGCCGTTTGAAGAGTCAAAAGATGCCCATAAAGCGCTAATCAATATTCTACTTGAACCTTCAGCATATAATGATAATCAAATTGGGCTTCGTGCATTTCATTCAGCAACGTATAACGCTGGCTATCATGCCTTATCAGATGATAATCAATCATTAATCAACCAAGTAGATGATTGGGACACGTCCGCTGGAGCTTGGACGTGTCGTGCTATTACTGACGCTCGTGATGAACTTATTGCAAATACAAGTGATGAGAGCGATGATTACATCGTCGTAATGGGTGTTGGCGAAGCTACAAAGGGATGTAATGAATTGCCTTCTGTTGGAGATCTTAATTTTAATGGGGATGTTGACGACTTTGGTGATCAAGCAATTTATGCCGCGTGTGACGCTTATCAAAACTATAACATTACAACGTATGCCGTAGCATTTGGTAATTTCAGTGATATTGCAACGATGCAAGAAATTGCTGCTTGTGGTAATGGAGTCTTTTATTTTAGTACTATTGATGATATTATCGAAGTGTTTGAACAAGTTGCTGAAGACATTCTTAACGCAACATTTTTTGAGCAAACAATACTCCTTGAAGGAACACCAAAGTACACTGAGTTGTTTGGAGATTCTTATATTGAGTTTGAAACTGCTCAACCTACATTACCTTTTGGTCTTGTCCTAACACTCGAAAATCAATTTACAACGAATGAAATTGGATCATTCACCATTCCCTCAGACGCAGAAGTTGTTGAGACAACTGCTATTTCTTATTCAGGTCCTCGCTGGACACAGCGCGTGTTTATTGACAATACCCCCATTTATGATATTGATGATTATTCATCACAATACATTCTTATTGGAGACCCCTACGCAGTTAATATTCCAAACACCGATGTTCAGAATGGTTCGACGCATGTTATTAACATCACAACAAGTACTGGCCCAGGCGCTAACTTCAGCGGTTCAGAATATAACAAGATAGTGTACACGATTCTTAAAGAAGCAAATTCTTTTTCACCAATTCTTGGAAGTGCTAACGGATGTGCTTGGACAATTCAATTTGAAGATCTTTCAAATGTAAGTGTTACAGTACCAGGCAATTATTCAGGCTCTAGCACGTGTACATATAATCTTGCTTCTCCTGCAGGATCAATTGCAGATAATGATGATGCATTACAGGTTGCTGTTTTAAACCTCTTACGAGAAATTGACTTTGACAGTAATGGTCTTGCTGACGTATCATTTTCCTCCCAAGATTTACAAATCGATACAACTCAAATCACTGGCATTCCATTTGCATGGTCGACAGAAGTACAAGTGAGGGTTTGGGGATGATGAATAAAAAAGGTATTTTTTTCACTTCAATAGTTTTAGCGATTGCTACATTACTGCTCCTTTCATACACTGCATACACACTTGTCGATAGTAGAGCAAGCACACAAAAACGTGTTGAAACGATGAATAACTTTTTAACATCATTAGAGGAGGACGTTCCACGACAGCTGTACATCTCAGGATTTAGAATTTTCTTCCTCATGCAAAAACATATTGTTGAAGAAGGAGAATACATCACTGATGCACAATCACTTTTTGATGAGGCGTTCTTTAATGGTACGTTGTACGGAGTAGCTGATAATGACACTACGTTGCTAATGAGTGACGCTACATTTAGCGACATTGTTTCTAAAATACAGACAAATGCCAATAAGATTAATGTAAATCTCTCAATGACTAATCCAACAATAACAATACAACAACTCGATCCTTGGTCTATCACGATCCAATTAGATACTGATTTTTTCATGAATGACAAAAGTAACTTAGCATCATGGAATCGAACCTGGTCTATTAGTGCAGAGGTACCAATTGAAGGTTTTCAAGACCCTCTCTACATTGTTGAAACTGCAGGCACTGTTAGTCAAATAACACAGTCACCTTTTACATTCCCAACGAGCAGTGCTAATTTAGTAACACATGCTTCGCAAACATATTACACCAATAACACTGATGCTCCAAATTACCTCCAACGCCTAGAAGGGGATCTCAGTGCCACTAGCCAGTATGGTATTGAATCTTTAACAGTACCAAAACTTGCTTCAATTAGCGGAAGATCAATTGTAGATCATGAATATTTCAGTGGAACGAGCGGCTCGCAGATTAGTGGAATGCCTACTTATTTCATTATTGACCCAAGCCATACAAGTTTATACACTCCTGTTTAATAAGGGAAACTTTATAAAGAACCAAGCATAAATTGTATCAATTATTAGGCTATTAAAATGGCAAAGGAGGTGACTATGAAGCAACGAA
The DNA here is from genome assembly GCA_038121585.1 of archaeon. Classification (GTDB taxonomy): domain Archaea; phylum Nanobdellota; class Nanobdellia; order Pacearchaeales; family GW2011-AR1; genus JAYONY01. The sequence continues at coordinate 101,691 of JAYONY010000001.1, forward strand.
AAGGGCAAGCAGCCATGGAATTCTTAATGACCTATGGTTGGGCTATTCTCGCAGCAATTATCGCTATTGGTGTATTAGCGTACTTCGGAGTCTTTAATCCTTCTCAAGTAGCAGGAAGCCAAGGACAAATACGAGCACCATTCTACTTAGATGCTTATAATGTGATTGATGATGGAGCAACCTCTGGATTTGATGTTGTTAATCTTGAAGTTACACAAAGCTCAGGACAATCATTGAACGTTTCAGGTATTGTTATCACTGGAACAGGTCCTAGCTCAGGAATTACATGTGACGGAGTTGGTGTAGGCATTGGTACCTGGTGGGTATCAGGTAACAGAACACTAGTAGAAGTTGATTGTGGTTCAGCAAATGAATTCGCATCAGGTGACAGCTTTGCAGGTAACATCGAGGTTACATATCTCGAATCTGGAAGTAGTTTATCACAAGTAGCAACTGGTGATGTGCGAGATACTGTACAGTAAATTATTTTTATTTTTTTATTTACCTATTTTTATTCTTATAGAATACTATTCTAGCAGGAGTGAATACCCTAGTTTTAGAAAATATCATCTTTGCAGGTTCATATTCGAGCTAGAAATAATCGTGCCCGGGTTCCTGCAACTCGAATGAGTTGAAGGGACAAAGATTATTGATCTTTGGATGTTCAAATCTGGGCGAGCACTACCCAAGAAAATGATCGTGCCCGGATTTGAACCGAGGACCTCCGCGTTATCAGCACGGCGCTCTAACCAGGCTGAGCTACACGATCTTAGTACTGCATCATATACCCTCATGCCACAAAGCATGCATTCTCCTTAGAGCCTAACTAAGGACTAAACTATATGATTGTGATTTGGAAAACGAAACTGGTTTTATAAACCTTAGGATTAGAATAATTATTGCAAACTAAATTCTACAATAAGCCCTTTTTCATCAACCTCATACGACTTAAGAGGAAGATTTACAGGTAGACTATTAACATACACTTTCTTTTTACCTATAGCCTTAACTTCATACCCGCTCTCTAGTTTAGAGATAAACACATCATCTGCAGAGTCTACTCCAGGCATAGTAAGCTCATATAATACCTTATCACTTAACCTACGAACATTTGTCTTAGCTTCAGCGCGTGGTTTACCCGTCATTCGTTGAATCTGTTCATCAGTAATCAAATCATGGGAAGGCGCTAATTCTTCATCAGCACTCTCTTGCGGCTCAGCATGTACAGGTGAGCGTTTAGGCATATCTACACGAATCTTAATACCATTTGGCAGATTCTTTATCTCAGTGTTATTACTCATTCCTGGCTCTCCAATACCCTTAAATTGCTTATCTAAAGAACGCATAAGGTTTCGCATTAAAGAATTAATCATCTTATCAGTAATTCCAAAACCACCCATTCCTCCAGCTAAAGGATGAGCATTTACCTCATTTTTTCCGAGCATGCCAAAATCTTCCTGATCTTTTTGAGGGTTTCGCATATCTTTACCGCAATGAGGGCAGAAGTCATAACTATCAGCTACCTTACTATTACAACGATTGCAAGAAGACTTTTTACGGAACATATTGCATCATGTATCCCAATCCTTTTAAACATTCGCATGTTAGAGTACGTATGAGGCGTATACAGGGTAAACGAGGCATTTCACCGATTATTGGGGCCGTAATTCTTATTGGACTTGCTACAGCCATCGGGGCATTTGTATTTACCTGGGGAGCTGAACTAATCCCGCGACAAGTGTTACTTTCAGGAGATCCAGTTGAACTACTCTGCCCCCAGTTAGAGCTTGAAGTAGGTGTTTTTGGTGATGAACTAGATATTTACAATAAAGGAAATATACCCCTTCATGGCGGAACACTAAAAGTTAACACTCTTGGAACAACGACAACACATTCTTTTGTTGCCGAACTTGGCCCTGGAAAAAGTACTGCGATACCACTAGCAGACATTGGAGTAACGCTTGTTGAGGGTCAAACGATTATTTTTAGCCCATCACTGCTTGGAGAGACAAGCCAGGGCGAACAAGTAGTGTATGAATGCAGCAGAAATATTCCAGTTGAGATATTCTAATCTATTTTCCTTTTGTTTTTTCAAAAGAACGTAAAAGTTCTAACGGAACACCGAGAACGATAGTATTACTCTTGTCAGAGCTTAAATCGTTTAATGTTTGGAGCGTTCGCAAATGCAAAGCTCCAGGAGCTTGGGACAATGTCTTTGCTGCTATAGCCATATTCTTTGAAGCAACTACTTCACCTTCAGCCTTAATAATCACAGAACGTTTTTCTCGTTCAGCTTCAGCTTCCTTTCCGATTGTTCGTTTCATAAGTTCTGGTAATTCTACATGTTTAAGCTCTACAGATTCAACCTTGATTCCCCAGGGGTCAGTTGCTTTATCAACTATTTCTCGAATTCGCTTTGATATAGAATCTCGCTTACTCAAAAGCTCATCTAAAGATACTTCCCCGACAACATCACGCATTGTTGTTTGCGCCAATTGTGATGTTGCATACCCAAAGTCTTCTACTTCGATAACTGAATTTTTTGCATTCGTAACTTTATAGTACAATACCGCATTTACTTTTAACGAAACATTATCACGAGTAATTGCATCTTGGTCTGGAACGTCAATCGCTTTAGTCCGAATATCAACTCGTTGCCAGGTTTGCAGTACTGGAATGACAAGTTTAAGTCCTGGATTCATCATACTCGTAAATTTTCCTAACGTAAACTTAACGCCCCGTTCATATTCTTTAACAACACGAAGTCCGGAAAGGAGAAAAATTCCAACAATGACAAGTATCAAGATGAAGAGTAATTCCATACGTAAAAAAACGAATTATTCTATATAAATATATCTTACTACACGTTACCAGGATTCCAGCCTTGCATTTTATACCACCGCAAATATCGCTGTGCTTCTGAAACTTCACCATCTTCAGGTTCTAAAGGAGATTTATTTCCATTCTCATATTCTAGTGCAAGATCAAAACTAATCCCCACTTCTTTCGCTAAATCTTGAATTCCACCAATGCCTGAAGAGATACGTAACTCACGTGCAACATCAGGATCAAAATCTTCTTCATGTTCACTTACAACGCGTCGTACCATTCGATCAAGTTCAGAATCAATTCGCGCTACGCTTTCAGGCGATAAATGCTGATAGCACGATTCTATCACCCCAAAATAAGTATCTAACTTTTTTACTCTTCTTCGCATGTAAGTTACTAGAATAAGATTTATTTAAGGATTGTTAGAGTGTAGCGCGTAGACCTAATTCTCTTTGACCTTCTCTTGTCTTTTTGTTCCTCGCTTACGCTGTGGACAAAAATCCTACGGAAGGCAAAGATGCGCCGACCGGGAGTCGAACCCGGACCGCCAGCTTGGGAAGCTGGAATCATAACCACTAGACTATCGGCGCTCTCTTTATTTGCCGCAGCAAGTAAGCTCGCAAGTATACTGAGAGCTACACCGCAAAGGCAAATGAAGATGGTTTTTCATTGATTCTACACAAAAGCAATGTTTAATAACGTTTTCTCCTCGGATAAACGATGACTCAGAAGACATTTTTCAAGACGAGAACGCCTGCAAAAATTCGAGCGCTTGAGCCAACAGTAATGAATACTCAGAAAAACCTTGTTGAGACATTACTTGATACTAATCCTGCTGAAAACGCTGTGTTGCTTAGATTCCCTATTCTTGCGGGCAAGCATCGAAGGGGAAATAGGACTAATGCTGAAGCCTCTCGTAAAGCACTCAAGCACGGACCATATCTCAAACTTTCACAACCAAAATCTATTGAAGCAGCAGTTCATGCAAAAGAACATCCGCATGATGTTCGACGCAGAGATTTTGACAAGCTACATACTATTCCTCAAAGAGAGTTAGACTATGTAGGATATGAATTTCATCCTATTTCTGGCAGAGACACCGTCCCTCGAAGAATTCCTTTTGCGCGCATCCTTGATAGTGCGAGACTATTTTCCTATGCAGAAAATCAAACTGAAAAGGGTATTGAAGTACAACCCTATGGAGATTCCATGCGCGTTGAACATGAAGGTGCTGTAGTTATCGGTTCAGTCCCTTCTAAAGAGAAAGGTAAAGAGCGTTACACCATGGCTGCATTTCCGATTCCAACGCATGATACCCCTGACCAGCACGCGATTTGTTGGGGGTTTAAAACTGAAGGGGCTCGTGTTCCAGAACACAAAACCTATACATTTGGATTTGAATTTATGAGTGCTCCTTCAGCAAGTAGACGTATAATTCTGGATGATAAAGACGGTGCTCTAGCGCTTGGCATTGCACGACACTACCTAAAAAATAACGAGAATACAGTGCCATGGGACAATAATGTGTTTGCTAAACCTTCACAGCTAGCAGCACAGTTTGACACCTTACTCCAAAATAACGTGCTTATTTATGACCCAACACTCAAAAATCCAGATTATCGTAAGTTGCATCTTGCTGAACGCTCAGTACTCCTTGGAAAACTAATAGGTCATCTTGGACATGATGAAACAATGTTTTGGCAAGCTGGACGTGATCCGAAGATTGTCGACTATTCCTGGTAGGACTAAACGTTTTTATACCACTTTTCGTCTTCTCCTGCTATGAGCAAAGAACCATTTTACATCACAACAGCGATTGATTATGTCAACGCTGAACCTCACATTGGCCACGCATACCAAAAAATTGTAGCTGATGCGCTAGCACGCTGGCACACACTACTGGGAAAAGAAGTATTTTTCTTAACGGGAACTGATGAATATGGTAAGAAACTTGCACAAACAGCAGAAAAAGCAGGTAAAAAACCAAAAGAATTAGTCGATGAAATGTCTGAGAAGTTTAAGCACGCGTGGAAATTATTGAATATTCAGTATGATCGTTTTATCAGAACAACTGATGAAGACCATCACGCAATCGTACATGAGTTTATCAAGAAATGCGAAGCTAATGGCGACATTTACAAAGATAAGTATGAAGGACTGTATTGTATTGGCTGTGAGGCATATTACACTGAGAAAGATGTACCAGATCTTGTGTGTCCGATTCATGAAAAACCGCTTGAGACGATTAAGGAAGAATCATACTTTTTCAGATTATCAAAGTATCAGGATTTCTTACTTGACCTGTACGAAAAACATCCAGAGTTTGTCCAACCAACCTCTCGCCGTAATGAAATTACTAATCGTGTAAAAGAAGGTCTCAAAGACTTAAGCATTACAAGAACATCGTTTGATTGGGGCATTCCATTTCCATTAGAAGAGGGCCATGTCACGTACGTGTGGTTTGATGCACTTATCAATTACTATTCAGCAACGCGCAAAGAAGAAAATCTAAACAAGTTCTGGCCTGCTAATCTTCACTTGCTTGGAAAAGATAATACCTGGTTCCACACAGTATACTGGCCTGCCATGCTCAAGTCTGCAGGGATTGATCTGCCAACCACAACGTTCAACCATGGTTTTCTTACAGTTAATGGTAAGAAAATATCTAAGTCACTTGGCAATTCAGGTGCTGTAACTGAGTTTGTTGAAAAGTACGGTGCTGACACAGTAAGGTATCTTGCACTACGACAATTCCCATTTGCAAGCGGGGACGATGGCGATTTTAATGAAGAGTCTATCGTTGCACGTCACAATGGTGAACTAGCTGACAAACTAGGCAATCTAGTCTCTCGCGTATGCGCGCTCGCTGAAAAATATGGTTTGGAAGTTACAAAACAATCACTTGACGTTACAGCAACATATGAAAAAGTAGCTGCCCACATGGAAAAATACGAGCCTGATAAAGCTCTCAACGAAATCTTTGCATATATTGACAAATGTAATGAGTATATTCAAGATACAAAACCATGGGAAACGAAAGACAGCAAGGTCTTATTCGAACTTGCTGACGCGATTAAGAATGCTACAATACTCTTGAGCCCATTCATTCCTGAAACTGCAGAAAAGATAGCTGAAACATTCAAGTTCAAGCTGACACTTGAAGATCTCAACAAACCACTCAGTGTACAAGAAGTTAAAAAGCCTGAGCCTTTGTTTAAGAAACTATGAACATGATAGAGTTTGATCAATTTAAAGAAATGGATCTTCGAGTCGGTAAGATCATTAAAGTCGAAGATCACCCGAACGCTGACAAGCTATATGTTTTAACTGTTGATTTTGGCGCTGATGTTGGCCAACGAACGATTGTCGCTGGCCTAAAGAAGTTCTGCGGTAAAGAACACATTGAAGGAGAATATGCCATTTTTGTAGTGAATATGAAACCTACCAAGTTACGTGGTGTTGAGAGTGAAGGTATGATTTTAGCTGCAGTAAACCATGACGATTCAGAAGGATGTATTATTTTACCCCAAGACGCTGAGAAAATTGAAGCTGGCGATAAAGTCCGCTAATTTTCTAAAATTTTTCTAAAAAAATATTTATCGTCGACCACCAAAGAGTCGTGCTAAGAATCCTGGTTCATCGTACTCGATTCCAGCTAAACGTGCCGCGAGTCGCTTGTATGCTCGTGCTGCTCGTGCATTTGGATATAAGTGTAGTAAAGCATCCTTACCCTGTACTGAATGGCGCACTAATTTATCTTCTGGTACCACCCCTAGTATTGGTAAGTCAAGCATTTCTTTAATATTTGATATAAGCATTTCTTCTTTTGTTCCTTGCGCTCGTGTTACAATAACACCTCGTACTTCCTTACCCATTTCTTCAGCTAGTTTTACCGTCTTTAAAGC
>JAYONY010000001.1:108434-187455 GCA_038121585.1 archaeon
CTTTAAAGCATCAGTCACTGCTGGAATCTCAGGATTTGTTACAATAATAAGTTCATCGGCCGCCTCCATTGAACCGAGTGCTTCTTCACCAAGGCCTGCTGCTGAGTCATAAATAACATAATCAGCTAGTTTTCGTAGTTTTTTACCTACATCAACTAGTTTTTTATGATTAAGATTTTTAAGTTCTTTAACAGATAACGAGCTTGGAACAATTTTAGTTCCTGATTCGTGTTCATAAATTGCCTCTGTAATATTTGCTTTTCCAGATAAGACATGGTTTAAATTAACGGGGACTATTGGAGCGCCTAAATGCACTCCAACATTTGGCGTTGTGAGATTAGCATCTAAAACAATTACTTCCTTGCCAAAGCTGTTTAAGGCAGCTCCCAAATTTATGGCGGTTGTTGTTTTTCCAACACCACCTTTTCCAGAAATGATGGTAATAAGTTTCATTGTAACCTCGATATTGTGACACTATGTTAGTAGCAAAACTTATTTCAAGTAACTTATAAACCTTTCTAGTATGTCAGAATACTCTTTTAACTGTTCAAGATTAATATCAATTGTCTCTCCCTTATAGGTTACTTTTAGATTTACTCCTTTTCGAAATTCATGTTCACGTATTTTATCAAGCTTTTCTATGTCTCGAAAGAGCCCGTATAGGTTGAGCGCATCCATTACTACTGGTTCTTCAGCAAATATCTTACGTAATTGAACAAATTTTGCGAGGGGAGCATCACTGGTTGGCTTCCATTTTCGCTTCTTTTTAGCCTTATCAACGAGTATATCCATTGATCGATCAATCATTATTTTCCACCGCAAGAGCAGATTAACGATTACATCGCATGTTTTCGTGTACTTCAAACTAACATAGAACAAGTGGTCAGCGCTAATTTTTTCCTTAATGACGTCATCCATGAGCAATAGGGCCCCCTACAGCCAAAAATCCATAAGCGAGGAGTAAATGAGATGAGTATTACTAAGTATAAATACCTTTCTACTGTCAGTATGCCAGAGTGACGCTAGCAAAAAAGTAAGCCTCGCATTTGAACATCTAATGGAGCGATTTAACTCTTTAGCTTCATAATGGCTTCAGCAATACTTTCAAATTCGGGATGAATAGAATTTGAATGGTTGATGGAGCGATTTAACTCTTTAGCTTCATAATGGCTTCAGCAATATCACCGTCTGTTTCTTCAAGCGCTGCTCGAGCCATTGCTTCATCAGCTTCTGCTTGCTGCATGACCATCTTCACATCTTCTTCAGTAGTTCCTTCTTCTTGCTCTTCTTCTTGTACATCACCAACGATTTGCCATGTAACTTGTCCCTGCATAGTTACTTTTGCAACCTGAGGTTCTTCAATCACAAGGTTGCCATCTTCTCGCTCGATTATAACTCTTGTTGCTTCTATCTCTTCCTGATTAATCCCCAGTTGCTTCATCATAGAAGCCATCTTTTTTGGGTTCATTCCACCCATTCCAGGCATCATCTAGCGTTTTCCTCCAGTCCTAAATCGCAGCAAGAGTATTCCAGCTGTCAAAGGCGCATATAGAAACTGCGCTACAGGAAAGAAAATTTTGAGTGCTACAACAAAAAGGATTACTGCTATGATAAACACAACTACTCCCGTCGGAGAAAGCATAAAATTACTCTCATACTCTGCATCATATCGCATGAGCCCTCCAAAGACTCCAGGCATCTGCATTTGTTGACTTTCTTTAGCCATAGTCTAAACATTAGTTATTGGTATAAAAAGATACCGATTTATCTAAAAATGATTAAGAAAAAAGTTATTTACTACATTAAAGTAGTACCAAAATAGAAAGATTTAAATACTCTTGATATTCAGAAAAGGTATGGAAGCAACAATTGCAATCGCAAAAAAACGAGACAAGCTTGATGGCTTGGAAGGAGCAGTACTTACTCGAACTGATAATGTTCGAGGATTACAAGTAGCGCTCGGTAATAATGCAAACACTAGCATTTATGGTGCTCAAGCAGGAGTAGCTAATAGAGCCGGTACTGCTAAAGCAGCTATTCAAACAGGAGCTTATAATTCTGCACAATCCATTAACGGAGCTCAAGTAAGCGCATTCAACAGAAGCGGAAAGACACGAGGAGCCCAAGTAGGAGTGGCAAATCTTGGTGGCGACGCGAAAGCAGCCGTACAAGCAGGCGTATACAACTCAGCAAGTTCAATGAATGGTGCGCAAGTAAGTGCTTTTAACAGAAGTACAGGCGCTACTCGAGGCATTCAAGCAGGAGTAGCAAATAGTGCTTCAGATGCAAAAGCAACCATTCAAGCAGGAGCAATCAACCAAGCAGGAGATGCTCGAGGAATTCAAGCAGGAGCAATCAACCGTACTAAAGGAAGAAGCCGAGGATTACAAGCAGGAGCAATCAACCAAGCAGGAGATGCAAAATCAACTATTCAAGCAGGAGTGTACAGCTCAGCACAATCCATTAACGGAGCTCAAGTAAGCGCATTCAACAGAAGTGGTAATGCACGAGCAGTCCGCCTTGGTGGAGTAAATCGAACATCAGGCGACACAAAAGGACTTGAAGCAGGAGTAATCAACTATTCAGGAAACACAAAAGCAATTCGCATTGGTGGACTCAACCGAACATCAGGTAAAGCAACAGGCCTCGAAGCAGGAGTTGTAAACTACGCAGGTAACGCTACAGGAATCCGAGCTGCAGGCATGAACCGAACATCAGGCGACACAAAAGGACTTGAAGCAGGAGTAATCAACCATTCAGGAAACACAAAAGCAATTCGCATTGGTGGACTCAACCGAACATCAGGTAAAGCAACAGGCCTCGAAGCAGGAGTTGTAAACTACGCAGGTAACGCTACAGGAATCCGAGCTGGAGCAGTGAACTATGATACTGAAGCTACTGGCTTGCAAGCAGGAGCAATCAATAAAGCTACAAAACTACGAGGCATCCAGACAGGAGCAATAAACTATGCAGGTAGTGATGCAAAAGGCTTACAAATTGGAGCCTTAAACATTCGAAAGGACGCACCATGGTACGCTAAAGTAGTTCCTGGAATCGCATTCCGAACAAACAGGGGCAGTAAAAAAGCTGTTCAGCAAAGTTCTGAGTAATTTCTTAATAATTCATGATTGGCAAGAGTGAAATAACATACCACGAAATGCCTGATGCAAGAATACCTAAAAATGCAGAGAGCAATACGCGAGGATGACGAACATATATGTGGGCTCCAGTAATACTTGCAATGACCACGCTAGCAGACATCAGGGTAAATTCCATCTCATTATAGAAGAGAGATAGAAAAATCGCTGCTACAACAATACGTGCTACAACATATCGCGTACCTTTATACATGAGAGAAATGATAAAGAGCAGTCCAAGAGCAAGGCCAAGTTGTGCAAGTGTTTGATAATTATCTGCTATATAGACTCGTGCTGCAACTAACAGTATGAATGGAATGCTCCCAAGCGCAACTAAATCTCGTGCTGTTTCATATTTCCAATCAGACCTCATGTTTCTAACCTCGCTAAAAAGCGTTCTTTGTCGTATCCCGGCACGTCTTTGCCCCAGAGCACAAACATTCTATTAACAAGGCCCCAATACTTTTTAGGTACTACCTTCATGAGTTCTTGCTCTGTTTGATCAGCAGTTTTTGTTTTTACAAAGCCAAATACGTTGCTAATACGGTGTACATGCGTGTCAACACAAATCCCCTGTATTCTGCCAACTTCCCAAAGTACGAGGTTTGCTGTCTTTCGACCGACACCAGGTATTTGTGTTAGCTCATCCATAGTTAACGGTAGTTTACCCTTAAAATGTTCGAGAATATATGCCGCAGCAGCAATAACATGTTTTGCTTTTGTCCGATTATAATTCAAGCTTTTGAATATCAGCAACACCTCCTCATAGTGTGCATTGGCAAGTTTTGGTAATGTCGGATAGTTTCTAAATAATACCTCTCCGATTGGAATGGTTGTTTCATCACGTGATTGCGCGCTCATAATTGTTACAATGAGTGTCTGCCAGGGATGCTTCCATCCTTCCCCTGCTAAGCGATACGTATCCTCACCGTATTTCTTTCTAACTTTACGAAAAATCGCTAGAAAATGCTTTCGGCGTTCTGCAAGTTCCATAACCATTACTAGACCTTAATCTTTAAAACCCCTTTCCCCCTCGCCTCAGTATGCCACCAGTCGACATTGCAGCTATCGAAAAGAAATGGCAACAGTACTGGGAAGACAAGGATATCTACACGTTCAACCCAGATACAAAGAAAAAACTATACTCTATTGATACCCCTCCACCAACCGTTTCTGGAGAGATGCACATGGGACACGCATTCATGTATTCGCAAATGGACTTTATCGCACGATATCGTAGAATGGCAGGATACAATGTATTCTATCCCTTTGGAACTGACGATAATGGACTGCCAACTGAAAAATTAATTGAAAAAACAAAACAGGTAAAAAGCACTAAAATGAGTCGCGAAGAATTTATTGCGCTCTGCCTTGACACACTCAAAGACATCTTGCCCACATTTGCACAAGACTGGAAAGACTTAGGTATATCCTGTGATTACAAAAAGACATATTCAACCATTGATGAGCAATCACGTAAAATTTCACAACAATCATTTATTGAGCTATACAAAAAAGGGTTTATTACAAAAAAGGCATTTCCAACTATATGGGACGTACGATTTCAAACCCCTGTTGCACAAGCAGAACTTGAAGATAAAGAAAAAGATACGTTCTTCTCAACAATTAATTTCAGGGTAGAAGACACACCACTTCCAATTGCAACAACACGTCCCGAACTCTTAGGTGCATGCGTTGCAGTCTTTATTCATCCTGAAAATGAACAATATAACCAATGGATTGGTAAAAAAGCAACAGTTCCATTGTTTGAAAATGAAGTTCCAATTATTGCTGATGAATCAGCTGACCCAAAAAAAGGTACTGGAATACTAATGGTCTGTTCATACGGTGATAAGTATGACGTACAAGCAATTGAGAAACATAATTTAACGCCTCGTGTTATTATCTCTCAAGATGGCAAACTAACAATTGATCCGTACAAAGACATGCCAATAAAAGAGGCTAGAAAGAAAATTTTAGCAGATTTAGAAGATAAAAAACTTATTATTGATCAGAAAAAAATTAAACATACTGTAAACGTATTTGAAAAGTCAGGTGAAGAGATTGAATTCATTCCAACTGAACAGTGGTTTGTTAATGTTCTTGAAATGAAAAAGCAACTCATTGCAGAAGGTAAAAAGGTGCAGTGGTTACCTGAGTACATGTTCAAACGATACCATAACTGGGTTGAAGGACTTGAATGGGATTGGTCAATTTCTCGAGAACGTCATTTTGGCATTCCAATCCCTGTCTGGTATGATGAAGAAGGATCAGTTATTCTTGCTGAGGAATCTGAACTTCCGGTTGACCCTACTAAAACGAAGAAGAAAGATCCGAAATCAGGCAAAGATGCTCGTCCAGAAACAAAAGTACTTGATACATGGGCTACTTCTTCACTAACTCCTACAATCGCTGCAGAACGTATGGGAGCAGAGATTACCGGACCCTACTCCCTTCGACCACAAGGACATGACATCATTAGAACCTGGGCATTTTATACAATTGTAAAATCTATATTACACAAAAATGAGATCCCTTGGGAAACAATTGCAGTAACAGGTAATGTTAAGCTCAAAGGTGAAAAAATGTCTAAGTCAAAGGGAAACGTTATTCGACCGCAAGAGAAGATGCAAAGTTTTGGAGCTGATGCACTCAGGTACTGGGCTGCTTCTTCAAAACTCGGTGAAGACTTAGAATATCACGAAAAAGATGTTGTAACTGGTAAGAAATTTATTACTAAACTTATGAATGCAACAAACTTCGTCTTTATGAACCTCGAATATCAGAAAACAAAGCCTGAACTGCTTGCAACTGATAGAATGTTTATGGCGCAACTCAACAAATTAATTGCAACAGCGACTGATGCGTTTGAGTCATACAACTATGCTCGTGCGAAGCTTGAAACTGAGAAGTTTTTCTTCCAAGTCTTCGCTGATAATTATCTTGAAATTATTAAGAAACGAATATATGAAGGAACGCCTAAAGAAAAAGCTTCTGCGTCATACTCATTATATCATGCACTATTAACACTCTGCAAACTCTTTGCCCCAATTACCCCATATGCTACTGAAGAAGTCTATCAAAATCACTTCAAGGAATATGAAAAAGCAGATTCTATCCATATCACAAAGTGGCCACAGCCACTCCCTATTGAAGAACACGACGAAGATCATGAAAATTGGAATGTGCTACTAGACGTTATTAGCAAGGTTCGGCAAGCTAAGTCTGAAGCGAAGAAATCAATGAAAACAGAGATTGAACTGACAATTCCAAATAAAACACACAAACAGCTTCAAGCAGTTATTGACGATGTGCAAAATGTTACGGGAGCTACAACCATTACTGAAGGAACGTTTGGTGTTAACTTCAAATAATTATTCTACAGTCACGCTCTTTGCTAGATTACGTGGCTTATCAACATCAAAGCCTTTTGCATCAGCAACATAATAAGCAAGTAGCTGCAACGGAATAACGCTTGCTAGTGGAGTAATAAGAGGAATAGTTTGAGGTATGGACAAGGTATAATCTGCGATTTCACGAACACTAGCAGGACTGTCAGTTACTACAATAATTGTTCCTCCTCGAGCCTTTACTTCTTGCAAAGCACTCATCATTTTATCAAATTGCGCATCACGAGTAAGTATTGCAACGACTGGCATATGTTCGTCAATGAGCGCTATTGGACCGTGTTTAAGCTCACCTGCAGGATATCCTTCAGCATGAATGTAAGATACTTCTTTTAGTTTCAAAGCACCTTCTAATGCTACAGGATAATTTACCCCCCTACCAATAAATAGACAACTGCGAGCTTCAGCAATAGCCTGTGCAACAGTACGAATTGCAGGTGCTGTTTCTAATATTCGTGCTATTACATCAGGTATGCGAGATAGTTCACGCACACGTGTTGCATCAACCACACCATGTCGTTTGTAAGCAATCCAAAACGCAAATACGCTTAGCGCAGCCACTTGACTTGTAAATGCTTTTGTACTTGCCACTCCAATTTCAGGCCCTGCATGCAAATATATTCCCGAATCTACAGCCCGAGCGATACTTGAACCTACAACATTAACTAGCCCCATCGTACGTGCTCCCTGTTCTTTAGCAGTTCGAAGTGCTCCGAGCGTATCAGCAGTTTCTCCCGATTGAGAAATACAAATAACAAGATCGTGTGAGCCCATAGGAGGTGGCGAATACCTAAACTCTGAAGCATACGAAACACTCACAGGAATATCAGTTACTGATTCTAAGAGATGTTTGCCAATGAGCCCTGCATGATAACTTGTACCGCATCCTATGATGTGTATGCGCGATATAGAATCAACATCGCTAATTGAAAGTTTTATACTGTTGTGAACGATTCTGCCTCGTAAAGTATTTGCTACACTTTCAGGTTGTTCATAAATTTCTTTTAATGTAAAATGAGCGTACCCTTGTTTTGCAACGTTTGCTAGTGTCCATTTAATAGACTCAACCGGTTTTGCGATTGCATCACCATTCATTTTCACTATCCGATGTTCTTGTGCAGTAAGCATTGCTAATTCATCATCATCCAAATAGACCACTGAACGAGTATGTTCAAGTAACGCTGTAACATCTGATGCGACAAACATCCCACTTTTCCCAATACCAAGTACAAGCGGAGAACCTCGTCGAACAGCAATAAGTTCAAAATGACGTGCGTGCAAGACAACAAGACCAAGCGTTCCAGTAACACAAGCCATAGTTGCACGTACTGCATCTTGCAAATTACCCGTATAGAACCGATCAATTAGGTGTGCTAACACTTCTGAATCTGTCTCACTTCGTAAGACATACCCTTCTTGTTCTACTAGTTCCTTGAGTTCTGCAAAATTTTCAATGATCCCATTATGTACTATTGCAATATCACCGTTTGCATTCATGTGAGGATGTGCATTTTTTTCGGTTGGAGCACCATGAGTTGCCCAACGAGTATGTGCAATTCCCTGTGTTCCTGCAAGTTCACGGTTTCGTAATCGCTCACGTAAGTCTGCGACACGCCCAACTTCCTTAATACAAGTTAAAGATTGATTATGAGCAATGCAAACACCTGCACTATCATACCCCCTGTATTCAAGCCGTGAAAGCCCACCCAGTAATAGAGGAGAACATTCTTCAGAACCAATATAACCAATAATACCACACATGGAGCATTTAATTAATAGACATATTTAACAATTATGAAAGCATTCTAAACATACAATTTTAGCACTATGAAACACGCTACCAGAGACACCATCCTACTCATCGGAGCTTCTGTTTGGGAAGTTAAAGGATTGCACCAATACCAAAAAGATGAGTTTGGCATGTTTTATCCAAAACCAAAATATCGATTATGTTTTCAAGCGACAGACCTTGAAAAGAAAATTCTGGGTACTGAAACACCTGAACGACTAGAAACAATTCATTTGCCCCAAGCTATTTTTTATGCTGGTTCAATAATCGATTTTGAAGGTGAAGAATACTATGATCCAGATGCTATTGAACGAACCATTTATGGAACAATACCTTCAGCGCTTGAAGAGGCAATGCCTTATATTGAATTTGTTGATTTTGATGATTAAGCAACACACTCTAAGCCTGGCGCATTATTGCTCGTTTCTGGAAAATATAATTGAATGTCTCCAGGGTCGGTTGAGCGTCGAAATTCTACAGTATCCGTACGATAGACTACTATTGGAGGTTGCCGAGGTCGAAAAAAGTTATAAATTACATCCCCAGGTTGTGATTCTGCTCGACCTTCCTCTTCTAAACGAACTAAGTGATCGGCCACCTGTTTTTGGGCACGCATACCTCGAACCATATCAACAAAATAACGTACTGGATGCCCTGAGGGCTCATCAAGGTGTAAATCTTTCAGCACTCGATCTTGAAGATCAGGTAACGACTGCCAATTCTGATAATGGAGAAATCCTTGAACATAACGTTCTGTAATCATACTAGTCGTGTAGAACTATGAGCTTAAAAGGATTATTGTGGAAACCTCAAGGTTTTAATACGTCAATTGTTGCAGCCCAAAACAACATTGAGGTATAAGATGCACAAACCCCAAGCCTTTAATACCCCTATTCGCTACCCGACATAATGGACGAAAAACAAAAAAAGCATTTGGAAGAAGTTGTTGAGGAATTACAGCAAATTCGCGGACGCCATACGGAACTCGTGACAGTCATGATTCCTGCAGGCTATAATGTGAATTCTGTTGTGCGCCAGCTTGAAGGTGAAAAGTCTACGGCTTCAAATATTAAGTCTAAGCAAACACGTACCGCAGTTACTGAATCACTCGAAAAAATTATTCGTGAGCTTAAAGGAGTTGACCAAACTCCACCGAATGGGTTAGCAGTATTTGCCGGTAACGTGTCAGATAAAGAAGGAGACTTACAAATTGAGATTTGGATGATTGAACCCCCTAAACCGTTGAAAGTGAGAATGTATCGATGTGACCAGGTGTTTGTGACTGAACCGCTTGAAGAATTCCTATTAGTTGATGAAGTGTACGGCCTGCTCGTTATTGACCGACAAGAAGCTACGATTGGACTGCTAGAAGGTAAGCGTATTAAAGTGCTCAAAAAGCTCTCGTCTGGCGTTCCAGGTAAAGTGCGTGCCGGTGGTCAGTCAGCTCAGCGATTTCACCGTATTACTGAAGGTCTTGCTAAAGAATTTTTCCGCCGTGTTGCTGAAGAAATGAAAGATTCTTTTTTTGAATTACCACGTCTTAAAGGCATCATGGTTGGAGGGCCTATCCCTACGAAAGAAGAATTTCTAGAAGAAGGACATTTAGTCACTAAGCTCAAAGAGAAGGTTATTTCGGTCCAGGACATTGGATATGTTGATGAACATGGATTAGAACTCTTAGTTGAAGCTTCCCAAGAAAATATTGCTGAACAAGAAATAATCAAAGAAAAGAAACTCTTAGAGCGATTCTTTAACACTCTCGGTAAGCATCGAGAACTTGCAGCGTATGGCGATGAAGATATTAATCTTGCGCTTGAAAGAGGGTCAGTTGACGTACTGCTTATTTCAAGTAAAGTTGCAAAAGAGAAACTGGTTGACTTAGAAAAGAAAGCCGAAAACATTGGTTCTGAGATCCACATTATTTCTACTGAAACAGAAGAAGGTGAGCAGTTCCTGAATATTACGGGCGGCGTTGGCGCGATTTTACGTTTTGCATTACAATAGGTCTTCGATAAAAAATTGATTACCCAAACGTTTAAAACACCCTTTTTTCTGAGCAGATTCCTGCAAATTTTTTGTATTATGACGATTACAATGACTGCTGGAACGACCAAATATATGCGACTGCCCTATCAGCGATTATTAGCATATGACGAAACAGAAGCACTAGATCGGGAGGGTACAGCATACAATTGTATAATTCTAAAAAACCCTATTGGAGCTCGAAAAGTACAAGATATTATTGAAGAAAAATCATTGCTTGATAAAATACGTATTTGGCGGCCAAAAAGACATACGTTTCAAGTGATTGCCCCTAAAGCAGAGCATATTCACAGATACGCTTTTGTTGAGAAAAAAACGGCGAGGGGGGAACCATACATTGTTGGACAAGATATCGATCCTAAATGGATTGCATCACCAGAAGGCTCTATGATCGAAAATAAAAAGCCTAAAATCACCACTCCTGTTTTCGATAGTGCCCATGTCTACCCGTACTGTGATGATTAAACCGAGCGAATAACTTCAGCTAGTTTTTCACAATCATGGCGAATTAATACCGGTGCTGTTACCATTGGCGCATTCACAAATTTTGCATTAAAGTCTGAAAATCGATCTGTATCAGCATGAACAGGAAATGCTTGTTCTTCCGCATATGTTGCGAGTAAGCTCGGAGAAAAAGATTCATCAGTATATAACACATAATCAAGAGCATTACGCCCAATATAGTTTTCTACTTCCCGTACAAAATCAGTAACTGCAAACCCATTTGTTTCACCATGCTTAGTCATTAAATTACACACATATACCTTTTTTGCTTTTGAGGCCGCAAGTGCTTCAGGCAATCCAGTAGCTAAAAAATTTGCAATAACACTCGTATATAAATCACCAGGACCTATAACAATTACATCTGCTTCTGCTATCGCTTTTGTAACCGCAGGATTCACTGTTGCTTTGGGCGATAATAACACTCGCTTAATACGTAAATTCCCATCATGCTTGGGAATGTCTAGGTTTGTTTCTCCAACAATTAATTGTCCATCTTCAAGTTCTGCGACGAGCCGAACATTATCTAGTGTTACAGGCAAGACTCGTCCTTGAATGTTTAAGAGCTTTGAAGCTTCAGCGATTGCCGAGGCATCATCACCCGTTATGTCTTTTAAGGCTGTGATTAGAAGGTTACCAAATGAATGTCCTCCGAGCGTTCCATTTTCAAAACGGTGTTCAAAAAGTTTACGCATCATTTCTCTATCCTTACTCAGTGCTATAATACACCGACGCACGTCTCCGGGAGGTAATACTCCGTATTCATCGCGCAATTTCCCTGTTGAGCCTCCATCATCAGCCATAGAAACGACTGCAGTTAATGCTAAGTCTTCAAATCGCTTAAGGCCTCGTAAAACAGTGTAGGTTCCAGTACCGCCACCAATAACCACTACGTTCTTCATGTTCAGGCAATAAAATCCTTGCTTTTTAACCATTAGGGTAGTGACAACGTGACAACAAACAATATAAATTGCGGGACGCCTTGCATTTTCATATGGTGGAGCTAAAGCGAGAAGATATTGAGTTTGAATCACGAAGGTTCTTTGAATCACACAAGCGAGATATTGGATCTTCATTGCGAGAAGATGATAATGTTGCAAAGGTGAGTTTTAAAGCGTTAACGCAGTTCTCACCTCAAGTTGCTGAAAGAATTCTTGAAACACCTGAAGACACCCTGGCCATTATGGAAACAATTCTTGAAGAATCAGGCCTCATTCGTAATCCACGAATCAGATTTACAGATATGCCTGATTCGACGAATATTCCCATTCGTAAGATTCGAGCGAAGCACTTAGACCAGTTAATTACGATCGAAGGAATTGTGCGTCAAGCGTCTGACGTTCGTCCGCAAGTGGTCAATGCGCGGTTTGAATGCCCATCATGTGGAGCGATTCTCTCAGTGTTACAGATTGAAAAGAAGTTCCGTGAACCTTCAAGATGTTCGTGCGGGCGTAAAGGATTATTCAAATTATTATCGAAAGAAATGGTTGACGCGCAACGCCTCATGATTGAGGAAGCCCCTGACTCTTTAGACGGTGGTGAACAGCCACGAAGAATTTCGGTTTTTCTCAAGGAAGACTTGGTTGAACCGCGAATGGAGGAGCGAACAACGCCTGGAAGCCGTGTCAGAATCATTGGGACGCTTAAAGAAGTTCCCGTGCCGCTCCAAACTGGTTCTATCGCAACGCGGTTTGATATTGCTATTGAAGCAAATAACGCAATTCCCCTTGAAGAATCATTTGAAGACTTAATGATTTCTGAAGAGGAAGAACGTCAAATTCTCGAACTTGCTGAAGACCCGAAAGTGTTTGAAAAATTAACACGGAGCATTTCGCCGAGTGTCTATGGGTTTGAAGAGGTTAAGCAAGCAGTGCTACTCCAATTATTTTCTGGCGTGCAGAAAAGTAGGTCTGACGGAGGCATGACGCGTGGAGACATGCATGTCTTACTTGTTGGTGACCCGGGAGTTGCTAAATCTGTTACACTTAAGTTCGTCTCAAATATTGCCCCACGAGGGAGATATGTTTCTGGTCGTGCTACGACTGGGGCTGGTTTAACAGCTGCAGTAGTTAAAGATGAATTCCTCAAAGGCTGGTCGCTCGAGGCTGGTGCGATGGTTTTAGCAAATAAAGGTATTGTCTGTGTGGACGAGATTGAGAAAATGAGTGAGCATGACCGGTCAACGATGCACGAGGCAATGGAGCAGCAGTCAGTGACTATTTCAAAAGCAAATATTCAGGCAACACTCCGTTCGCAAACGTCCGTACTCGCTGCAGGAAACCCAAAGCTCGGACGATTTGACCCCTACACCCCTATCCCGCAACAAATTGATATTTCACCAGCACTACTCTCTCGTTTTGACATTATTTTCGTGTTACGTGACCTACCTAATAAAGCGCAGGACGAAGCTATTGCGAGTTATGTGCTTGAAGAACACCAGCAAGATGTTGTGCGTGAAGTGATTGACCCACAAATTTTACGTAAGTATATCTCGTACGCGCGTAAGCGTGTGAAACCACGATTAACTGATGAAGCAGTAGCTGAAATTAAAGACTTCTACATTACACTACGTAATCAGTCCACACAAGAGTCAGACTCAGGCATTAAACCAATTCCGGTTACTGCACGACAGCTTGAAGCGATTGTTCGTGTGTCAGAAGCGTGTGCAAAAATTAGATTATCTGATACGGTAACGACTGATGATGCTAAACGCGCGATTGACTTGCTCAAATTCTCACTCATGCAAGTAGGGTATGATGAGGAAACAAAAACATTTGATATTGACCGTGTAACAACAGGCATTACCAGCTCTAAGCGAAATAAAATTCTAACAATGAAAGATACGATTTCTCAACTTGAAAATCGGGTCGGAAAACTCATTCCTATCGAAGACTTAAAAGAAGCCGTAGGCGATAGAATGTCTGAATCAGAATTTGATGAAGCTATCGACCAACTCTCAAAGAACGGTGACATTTTCAGACCAAAGAAAGGCTATGTACAAAAGGTTTGAACATCTACCACGGCAATTCTTAAATAACCCTTCTTCTCTGTGCTGATATTCAAAAGATGGAACAAGATCAATTCAAACGACATATTGCTTTCAAAATCCGTATTGGAGATATTCTTGAAGGACGTGTTATCATGGATGGAGAAAAATTCAAGTGTATTGAACATGGCACTAAACAAGTTGCTCGTGTTAATCTCGTTGCGAACGTAATTGAAAAATTCGTTCAAGATGGAGAGCGAAAATTTGGGTCTATCACCCTTGATGATGCTTCAGGCCAGATTAAAGTCAAAGTATTTGGTGATGATATTGCACTGTTAGAACCGTTCGAACAGGGCGATACGCTTATGTGTATTGGACTTTTGCGTTCCTGGAATAATGAGGTCTATCTCACCCCTGACATCCTTAAGAAGAAAGAACCGCAATATTTACTGGTAAGAAAGTATGAATTAGATCTAGAACAACCCAAAGAATTACCGAAGGAAGAACAATCTGATCTTAAGAATAAAATTCTAGAGACAGTGAAGAAGTCAGAGGATGACGGTGGTGCAGAAGTTGAAGATATGATTATGGCACTTAAGTCATCTCCTGAAGCGATTAATACTGAAATCAAAAAACTCTTAGAAGAAGGCATTATCTACGAGCCTCGACCAGGTAAGATTCGCTACTTAGGTTAAACCTTATAAACTCGTTTTTTTTTCGCAATTGAGATGACTAGAACGCGAGATACTATTACACTAGCTACAAGAATTGACCAAGAAAATGGCAAGCCATACGTCTATTCAAGTAAGGGAGGCAAATTCCAACTAGCATACCGTGGCGATATTGACGCGTTAGAAACCCCGTTTGTAATGCGGACTATTAATGGTAAGACAAATAAAGGATACGTACTTACCTCAACAGTTCCAGAAGTGTTTAAAGACTTTCCCTCAAGTGACGCAATTCTCTACGCCGTATGGGATAGCAATCTCTCACCGTTCATCACCCCTAATGAATACACTGTAAAAAGCTTTTTCGAAGTTGGCCCAACGCAAGGTTCATTGCTACTCAGAAATAAATTTGAGAGTGAGCAAGTCCGAGGATATTTTCTTTCAAATAATAGACGCCCTGTATTAATGACAAAAGGCATCGGTAACGATGGACGTACTAGATTCCCCTCAGTCAGAAAGTTACTTCAAAAACGAGCCTATCAAACTGAAAAATCAGTCTCTCGACATCCTATTTTCGTTGTTATTGATGCTGCTAAAGACCTTGAGGAACGTGTGCTGCCGACAATGCAAGCAACTGGTAAAACAATTCTACGAGTTGAAAAAAGAACCTAACTTACTTTTTCTTCTTACCTGTAAACATCCTACCATGAGTGTTTAGTCGGTATGCTACAAAAATCAATATCACAAGCACGATAAGCAGTAAAAAGAATCGCGTGATATTGCCAAAGTTACGCCAATTGTAAATAGTTCCAAACACAACTGCCCACATTCCTGATGCAAGGAGTGCACTTCCTACAGGTTCAACACTCAGTATTGCAAATCCAACTACAAAGGTGAGTATCCCAATGATAACTGAAATAATAAAGATGTTTCGTGAGTATACATCACGAGCATCATCATATGCTTTAGAACATGTATCACACGTTCCACTTACAGGACATCCGTTCGCATCATATTCATAGCGAAAATCACCACCTGCATCATAACATTGACGTGCTTGTTCATCTAATGCACTATTGGGAGCGCACTCAACACCACTAGGAAATGGACGTGATGCAAACTCACTCCGACCACAATAGTCTTCATACTGTGGCCCAGGATAAAACGCTGCAAACCCTGCTGCCAAAACGAGTCCGTAAATAATTACAATTCCAAGTCCAATAACAAAGTTACGTGTTGTCATTATACTTTCACCGCCGTTCCATACACTAAAATCTCAGCAGCGTTAGGCGCTACTTGTGACGTAGTAAATCGCACGTTTACGATTGCATCTGCTTTTAACTTGCGAGCTTGTGTTACCATGCGCTTTAATGCTTGTTCTCGCGCTTCATTGAGCATTTCAGTATATCCCTTGAGCTCTCCACCGACGAGCGTCTTTAGTCCTGCCATAACATCTCGACCGATATGTTTTGTGCGTATAGTGCTACCACGCACGAGACCGAGTGATTGCTTGATTTTCTTACCTGGAACGTCTGGCGTTGTAAGTAATTGCATACATTGTATACAACAAACAGCTTTAAAAACATACTCCCGCACCTTTTTAGTATGGATTATGAGCAATTACTTGATGCAGCATACAAAAACGTTAAATCCGTCGAGGGTAGCGGTGAGCGTTTCACCATTCCAAAAGTGAAAGGGCTTGTGCAAGGTAAAAACACAATTATTACTAATATTGGCCTTATCGCAGGCCACATCCGACGACCAGTTGAACATCTAGTCAAATATTTACTACGAGAACTTGCTACTCCTGGACGACTCGATAAAGAGAGACTCATTCTTAAAGCACGTCTTAACTCGAGTAAAGTCAACGATAAAATTGAACAATATGTGAAAATCTTCGTACTTTGTCAAGAATGTAAAAAACCAGATACAGAAGTTGTCACAGAAAAAGGTGTGAAACTCAAGCATTGCCTTGCGTGCGGAGCAAAATATCCTATTAAATCTAAGATATAAACACTTATAACACCCAAACTACTTGTATTTCTACGAAAAAGGGAGGTTATTCCATGGCTACAGAAGGTTATTGTGTTAAATGCAAGGCAAAAGTAGAAATTCAGGACCCTAAAGAGAGCACTACTAAGAAGGGTACTAAGATTGCAAAAGGCAAATGTCCTAATTGCAGCACTACTGTTTGTCGCATGGGTGGTATTGTTAAATAAACCCATATCTTTTTATTATTCAAGTTTATCATTTCTAAATGTATATTAAAATTCATAAATCATACCGGACAGTCGTTGCTATTTGCGATGATGACTTAATCGGTAAAAAATTCAAAGAAGGAGAGCGACTGCTTGACGTTCGAGAATCGTTCTATAAAGGAGAACATGTTGATCATGACAAAGCCGTTGAAGTCATGAAAGCACAATCATATGATGATGCAACGTTTAACATTGTTGGGAAAGAATCCGTTGCTGCAGCGCAAGAAGCAGGAATTATTACGAAAGAAGGTGTTGGCACTGTTGAGAATATTCCTTTTGCATTAGTCTTGCTCTAAAAGCCAATACTTAAAAAGCGCGTTCGCGCACATTCTATTATGTCAGACCATGATGAAGCCGGTGAATTCGGCGATTTCGAAGAAGTTAAGAATGAACAACAAGAGCAACAAGGCGAAGCTCCTAAAATGCCGTCGCGTGTTCGTTTGCCGCGAGGTAAGGAAGTTATTGGGATTATCGTAACGCGGTTTGGCGGTAATCGTATGGAAATTAAGTCTACTGATGGTAAATCACGCAACTGTCGTGTTCCTGGCAAATACCGTAGGAGACTCTGGCTCAGACCTAAGAATTATGTCTTAATCATCCCATGGGACCTTGATGACGGCAAGGGCGACATTATCTACAAGTATATGCCTAATGAAGTGGCACAGCTCAAAAAGCGTGGTATGCTCAAAGGACTTGATGATGAGTTCTAAGGCACAAAATGGAACAATTTTTCTTACAAAAAACCACTGAACTTAAGCGCGAAAAAGATTTTTTAGAGCGTACGCTGAAAGTAAAAATTATCATTAAGAAAAACATGATTACAGTTGTTGGCGAAGCTGTTGATGAATATGAAGCCCTCAGAGTGCTTGAAGCGATGAGTTTTGGGTTTTCTGCCCGTACGGCAGCAATGATTGTTGATGAAGATACTGATTTTGAAATTATTCATATTAAAGACCATACACGACGTAAAAATCTCGAACTCGTAAAAGGACGCCTTATTGGCACACATGGCAAAACTAAGAACACGATTGAACAAATTGCTGATTGTGAACTACGAATTAAAGGAAGTGATGTTGCAGTCATTGCCCCCGCCGAAGAAATGCAATATGTCGTTACAGCAATCACCAATATTATCAAAGGTACCAAACAACAGAATTCCTACAAATATTTAGAGCGCATTAACACGAAACGCAAGAAGGAACTGCCAAGATTCTAAAGACACGTCGCGTCAGCTTCTGCTTGTGTTCCCGCAACAGCGATTTGATTGTCAGAACATGCTTTCACGAATATCCCATTACCTGATGGGCCAATAATATTTGCTGTGTCTTTGAATGTGTCACCGACACCGATACTTTGATAATAGATGAATTGGCGTGATTTATCATTTATAAAGTCAGGGAATAACAAGTTTCCAATTTCTGACCCTTCAGGTAAGTTTTGATGACGATTCATATGATGAATTGTAACATCAATAAATGCAGGAGTTACTAAGTCATACGCTACGTGTTGATTAAGTAAGCGATTATCAGCATCATGCGAGTTTTCAAGGTCGACTGTGCGATATGATAAGAGGTAGTAATTTCCTTTTTTCTCTTCTGGTAGCCCATCAATATAGAGTGAAACGACCATTGGATCTGTTCCTGCAGGAATTTCTCCCGTATCGTGTGGTGCAAGTGTTATGAGTTGTGGCCCTGATGCTGCCAAGTTTTCTGAAGTAATACCGAGAACCCTATCTTTAGGAATAACGCCTGTATCTCCTTTGGTCCCTATACGATACCCCATTTGTTGAGATGTTGGCATGGTATCTCGCAAACCAAATAGGTAATGAGAAGTTATACACGTTGCCATTTCTTCTGGACACACACCTACCCCTAATGTATTCATATTATAACATTGCCCACATGCAGGAGTAGAATAATAATAATCAGGGTGTTTGAGCGCTGAGGGATGTGCTTGCGTATCACCAAAACCACTTGCGAAAGGACCAAATCTATTTGTTGAAATAACATGTAGAAATTCATGAGCAATTACCCCATCAAAATCCCAAAATCCAGTCTCAAAAGAAGGATCTAATTTGAAATAAATCCATGAAGGCGTTGCTGATGACGTATAAGAAGTAATGCACTTACTACCATCTTCCATTAGTACAGGTGTAGTGATGATAAAGTATATTACACGATTATATGTATCTCGAGGATTAAAACCATTTTCTTCAATCATTGCATCATCAGCAAATTGCATAAGTTCAGGGTACGTATTAGGACATCCTGCAGGAGTAATGCTATCGATGGTGAATGAAGTTCGAAAGACATCAACCTCAGAAATTGGATCATTTAGCCCTTCTAATGTAAACGCATCATAGAAATAATAATCTAAATCTGCCTGTAATCCTGGTTGCATGGTCGCAACTCCTGCATCAGTTAGTACGTGTGATGCATCATACGTCTCTCCGGTTTCAGTAAATTCTGCAAAATCTACTATTACTAGTGCAGTCTTGAGTGTTCCGTTATCTCCTGCAAGAAGCGGCCAGCGATGCTGTTGGAAAGGGTCTTCAGGGTCTACTATCCAGATTGCTGTCGCATTTATTATTGGTGAAGCGCCAAGCACAGTACCTTGTGCGTCATAGCCAACTATTTGATACCGTCTCTCGCCCCATACAGTGAGAGGCGGCATTTCAGTAAAGGTAGTAGCACTCGTTTCTCCAAGATAGTCAGCATCACAATTCCCACTTGCAAAACAACGAAATACTCGATACATTGTAGCACTCTCAAACGCCTCCCACGATACTTCAAAGGTTACTGGATTACTGCTTGTTTGCGTAAGTTCTGGATTAAAGCTTGTAAATACATTTGTATGTATGACAGTAGTTACTTGTGATTCGTTAAGTTCAGTAGGAGTAAGTACAGGAGGTGGCAACGGTGTTGATTGATTGCTTTCATTTATATCCGGAGTATCAGGGAGATCCTCAAGATTTTCAGAATCATCGCTTGTATTAGTGCTTGCATTTGTTATTGGTGG
Source organism: archaeon (assembly GCA_038121585.1). Lineage (GTDB taxonomy): Archaea > Nanobdellota > Nanobdellia > Pacearchaeales > GW2011-AR1 > JAYONY01. The sequence goes on from JAYONY010000001.1 coordinate 128,242, forward strand.
TTCAGAGGTTTCTGATTGATTCTGTGTTCCGTTTGTAGGAGGTTCTTGTTCAGTATCACTTTCTTTATTGAACCCTTCATTGACAACAACAAGTGCAGCAATAATCCCGATTAAAATCAAGGCTAATACTCCAATAATAAGAATGCCTGCTAAACCCCTTCTTGATTGCATAGCATTATGCCGCACTGATAATATTTAAAATGCCCTTATAGGCAATCTAAGAAATGCACTGGTGCAAAGGGGAATCCCGTGCACCAGTAAAAACAGGATAAATAAAAAATAAAAGGTTGGTTTATTCAGAGGGCTCAGTTGAAGCACTTGGCGAACCAACAGTGCTATCAAATAAGCTGTTAAATAAGGTATTGTATTTCCTTACTTCTCCACCTGAAACTTTGTCAAGACCACCTTCTCTGTCTACATCAACAAGGAAAGTGTCAAACGATTTACTTCCAGCATCATAATCTTTTCCAATCAAGTAGTTTGAAGTAAAGCTAGCGTCAACAACGTTTCCTTCTCGGTCTGTTGTAACACCAATTCGGTACTTGCCCCATTGCTCATCATTTCCAGTGTAAAATTGCTCGGAAGCAACACGTTCTGATTGATTGAGCACTCCTGAACTACCTGATGTAGCGCATCCTGGCGCTCCAGCAAGCGTAAGTGCTGCAAGTCCAGCTAAGAATGATTTTCTCATTACAATGTATCCCTCCTTTCAGCCGTATGTATAAATATACTGGGAGTCATCGTACTTTTATCGACGATTAAAGGATTTTAAAGATTATGGTGATAAAAAACCACCTCTTTTGGGGGGTAAAAAACAAAAAAATAGGGAAAAAGAAGTAAAAACAAAACTTCAGCTACCAGCCAACCTTATCGGCGGCGTCGTGCTGTTGTAGTACGGCGCGTTGCTTTTCGCGTTGTTGCCTTGCGACGTGTGGCAGGTTTACGCGTTGCAGTCTTTTTACGTGCAGCAGTTGTTGCTTTACGTGCAGCAGCAGCTTTTCGCTGTGCAGCAAGTCGTGCTCGACGTGCTTCAGCCGTTTCCTTACGTGCTTCAGCTGTCTTTTTACGCGCTGTTGTAGCAGCTTTTCGTGCTGTTGCGGTTGCTTTACTTGCAGCAGCTCGTGCTCGACGTGCTTCAGCTGTTTCGCGTCGTGCAACAGTTTTAGCTCGCGTTGCAGCTTTTCGTGCAGTAGCAGCTTTTCGTGCTGCAGCTGTACGTGTCGCAGGTGTGCGACGTGTTGCTGTTTTTCGCGTTGCTTTCTTTCGTGTTGCTGTTTTTCGCGTTGCCGTTCTACGTGTTGTTTTTCTTCTGGTTGCGGTTTTTCTTCGTGTTGCAGCCATTGTAAATTAACACCTCTTTATGATTTCAACAGCACATTTGCTTATTTAAAACTAACGTATTTTTTCAATAATGAAATTTTTCTTTCAATTTAGGAGTTACAATCAGCGACGAGAAAATAAAACGTGCAAATAAAGAAGTATGAACGTAAGAAAAAATAAACGTCTTGGGAAGGACTCGAACCTCCGACCCCACGGTCACTGTGATCCAAATCCCAGAGGGATCAACACACATTGTAGCGTGTGGTGGATCCTAACAGCCGTGTGCTCTACCTACTGAGCTACCAAGACATGCTTGTTTCAACGAGAAACGCTATTTAAAGATTGTCCCCTGCGCAAGACTTAAATGAACGCAGTACATTAGTAGTGCATGCCAAAAAAAGAGTCTAGAATTCACACAATAAAGAAAAAAATTGATGTTCTGCAACCAGCGTTCAAAGCTAACCTCGATAAAATATTAGATGAAGTGGCAGGATCACTTGAAGCACTCTATGAAATAGCTACTCGCGACGAGAAAACAGGATTATACAATCATCGCTTTTTCAAAACAGTGTTTGAAATGGAGCTTGAGCGTGCAAAGCGAGGCCAGAAATTCTCATTGATAGCAATTGATATTGATTTTTTCAAAAAACTCAACGACACATACGGACACCTTGCTGGTGACGAAGCATTATTACAACTCGGCAAGGTATTGCAAAAACTCCTGCGTAAATATGATACACTCGCTCGATTTGGAGGTGAAGAATTCTTTATTCTCCTTCCAAACACCCCTATAGCACGTGCGCATAAAGTTGCTGAACGAATTAGAAAGAACATTCATCAAAATGCATTTCTCAAAAAACATAATGTAACATTATCACTTGGCGTTACTGAATATAGAGATCGTGACTCCCTTACTACAATGATTAAGCGCGCTGATAAAGCCCTCTATACGTCTAAGCGTGAAGGACGTAATCGAACCACACGCATTTAAATACCGATTTCTAAGAGTTGTTGTATGACGAAAAAAGTATTACTTGGTTTGTCCGGCGGTGTTGATTCAGCAGTAGCAGCGCACCTCCTCCAAAAAGAAGGATATGAAGTTATAGGCGCATTTATGAAAAACTTCTCCGATACAAAAAACCAGTTAACAGGTGACTGTAACTGGGTTGAGGACAGAAAAGACGCGCAAAAAGTAGCGGCAAAACTCAATATCCCACTTATAACACTCGACTTCGAAGACGAATACAAAAAGTATGTTATTGACCCTATGTTTGACGACTATGCGAAAGGATTAACGCCGAATCCCGACTCATTATGTAATAAAATCATTAAATTCCCGCTATTATGGAAGGAAGCACAAAAACGAGGGTGCGACTATATTGCAACAGGACACTATATCAAACGAACATACAACAAGAAAACTAACGAGTATGAATTGCATATTCCAAAAGACACAGGCAAAGACCAATCCTATTTTCTCTATGAATTAACGCAAACAGATATCAAACATTCATTATTTCCAATTGCTGACTACACAAAAGACGAAGTGCGAGCAATAGCAAAAAAACATAATTTACATAACTTTGACAAGCATGGAACACGCGGCATTTGTTTTGTTGGTAAAGTTGACCTCAAAGAATTTCTCAAACAACGAATAAAACCAAAACAAGGCAAAATTCTTAACGACAGAGGTAAACAAATAGGCGTGCATGATGGCGTCATGTATTTCACCATTGGAGAACGTGCCTCCGACAAACACATGGAAATCTTCAAAGAATTTCGCAATGCTGCAAAGCAAAAATTGTTTATTGCTCGTAAAAATCCTAAAAACAACACGTTAGTTGTCGTCCCAAAACCACACTCCCTCCTCACTACAAAAGAATTCTATGTGCGCAAACTACACTTCATAAGTAAGCATGACAAACAAGACAGAATGAACATCAAGATTCGATACCGCCATCTAGCACCACTCATTCCTGCAACACTCACAAAAGTAGGTTCACGCTGGAAGTGTACGACAAAACAACCGATTGAAGCGCTCGCCGACGGCCAATCTTGTATTTTTTACAAAGGCACAAAAATGCTTGGTGGGGGCGAAATTAGGTTTTCCTGAGACTCTCAAACATACCTTTTTATAATTTGCAGAATTTCTGAATACATGAACGTTGAACGTGCTATTGAAACGAGGAGATCATGCAGAGAATTTGCTCAGGGCAAAGTACGATGGGACAAAGTGCTTGAAGCTGTTGATGCTGCACTCAAAGCACCGTTTGCAGGTAACATTAACAATCTCAAATTTATTATTGTTGAAGATGAAAAAACAAAGAATGATATTGCGTATCAATGCCAGCAAGACTGGGTTGCAGACGCAAATATTATCGTAGTAGTCTGTAGTGATGAATCGCAACTTACTCGTTCCTATCATGAACGAGGTAAAAAATATTCTGCACAACAAGCTGGTGCTGCAATACAGAATTTTACACTTAGACTCACAGAACTTGGCCTTGCAACCTGTTGGGTTGGAGCGTACGCTGATGAACTACTCAAACAAGTCCTGCATATTCCCGAACATATTAGTATTGAAGCAGTGCTTCCAGTCGGTAAACCGTTTGATAAGCCACCTGCTGCTAAGCGATTAAGTCTTGAAAACGCCACGTTCTGGGGCGAATGGGGAAAAAACCACAGGGGCCCAATAGTCAAAGAACCAAGTGAATTCTAAAATTCGCCTTAGCGATAAAAAGAAGAAAGATAAAAAAAATAAAAAAAAAGTTTAGCACTTATCGAAAGACTTCGATGCCGAGATCGGACATTTCTGTTGGATGTGCTGAAGCATGTGATTCTTCTGCGTCCTTACCAAGTACGTATGGTGATTTAACACCTGTCATAATAGTAATGACTCGTACTTTGTTACCGAATTCCTTGTTAATACGAGCTCCAATAATAACTTGGGCTTCCGCACTCAGGTTTTCAGTAACTAATTGTCCGATTCCGGAGAATTCTTCTAACTTAAAGTCAGGACCACACGTGATGTGAATGAGAGCTCCCGTCGCTCCGCGATAGTCAACATCCAATAGTGGATGCGTCAACGCTTGACGTACAGCTTCCTCAACACGCATACTACTGTCCGCCTCACCTACGCCAATAACTGCAACGTCACCGCCACGCATGATTGCTGAAACGTCAGCATAGTCTAAGTTAATCAATGATGGCAAGGTAATTGTCTCCACGATTCCTTTGATCATTGTACTTACTAGCTCGTTAGCAACAGCGAACGCTTGTTCCATTGGCAAGTTACCTGCGATATCAACGAGTCGGTTATTGTCAACCACGATACACGTGTCAACAACTTCTCGTAGTTCTTGCAGTCCGAATTCTGCCTTATCGATTCGTGCTTTTTCACATTCAAACGGCATTGTCACAACACCGATAACTACTGCTCCTGATTCTTTCGCGAGCTGTGCTACGACTGGTGCGGATCCGGTTCCGGTTCCACCACCCATTCCTGCACAAATAAAGACCATGTCAGCATTGCTGGTTGTCTTCTTGAGCTCTGAAAGTGTTTCTTTAGCTGCTTCTCGACCTCGTTGTGGGAATCCTCCCGCTCCAAGACCTCGAGTTAGCTCTTTACCAATGAGAACTTTCTCATCAGCTTTGGTAATGCTCAGGTGTAGTGCGTCAGTATTAAGTCCGTACACGGTAGCGCCGTTAATTCCTTTGTTGAATAACCACGTAATCGTGTTACAACCTGCTCCACCACAGCCAAATACCTTAATATTAGCCTTTCCAGCGCGCAAGTCGTCAAAATTAATACTGTGCGTTTCGACGTTTTGAATTGCCTCTTTTGCAAAATCAAGCACCATTGAGTTTTCTGTTCATTATACCTCCTTTCACCGATATGTGTAGATGGGCTAGAAAATCGTCGCTGGTTTAAATAATTGCCTATATTTTAGGACATGGGTTTGCAACTATCAGTCCCCATGATGCCAATGAGCTGCTTTGTGATGACCAGGAGTTAAATGCGAGAGCTTTCGCTTTGGCAAGTGTATAACCCCTAAGACAATGAGTGCAAGCCCTAAGAAGAGATACAGTAAAAGCATGATTAAGAAGAATATTTCCTGTCCGGTTATCGAAATTGCAATGAGCGCACTGATAGTATTGACAGTCGCATGTGCTAAATAAAATGAGAAAAATACCGATACTGCCCCGACAGGTAACGCCCACGCACTCGTTTGTTTCATGCTACCTAAAAGACAAATACATTATAAAAACTATTTCTTCGCAAACGTTTCTGCTACGATGAGCGGAAAGATAATGGTTGCATCCCCCTGAACTTTGACTGATGGAATGTCTGGCTTGAGTTTACCCCATGAAATAGCTTCTTCAGGTAATGCTCCCGCGTCTGAACCGTCAAATTCTTGTGCGTTATTGATATACACAGCATAGTCTGCTCCATTACGATACAAGTGCGCGTTTAATATCGCATGTTTTACGACTCCAGCCCCTAAAATTATTACGCCTGACTTTGTTAGGCCGGTTGTTGCATTATTGAGCTCTTGTGTTTCCCGCGCTATATCTAACTTAAACTCAGGATGCTTGCTCATAAAGAAGTAGACCATGTCCCCTAGACTACCATCCAAAACACTTGGTGAGAACACCTTGATTTTGTTCTTATACGCCCAATAGTACACACTCGCAGGATTACCTATCTTCTCTCCGAGCTTCCAGATAAGTTCTGATGGCGTATGAATATGCCCTGTCTCCTTCTGCTCAGCTAGCATTTCAGCTAAAAGAGGCATTATGAACTCCTCGAATTTGATGTAGTTATTATTTGGAGCATACAAGTTACCTATGCGATTAATCCCTTTTTCACGTAATTCCTTACCTGGAGCGCGAAAGTCGCCAATAACACAATCCCCAAGGCACTTAATGATATCTTCTTCAACCCCGCCACCCGAAGTAACAACGTAGGTGACGTGCTTGTGCTCTACCAACCACCGAAAGATTTCTCGCAAACCTGAACTTATCATATTTGAAGTGTACCCTAAAAAGATAGAAGCGTTTTCCTTGCGCATTTCCTGTATGATATCTGTCGCGCGAGCCATATGACTTGCTTGAAAACCGGTAGTAGCATAACTTGCTAAGATGTTGGAGTAATCTACACCCTCGTTAAAATCATACCCTTTCACGACAGTGCCGACTACGTCTTCGCTTTTTTTGAGTATGATATTTTTTGGTTCTGCCATGATACAAGCACTAAAAATCGACTTTTAAGCCTTTGCAATACATGTAGTCTACTTTCATAAGATTTATTAATATTCCAAAAAAGGTCTGTGTATGCTCGCTAAAAAAATTGCATTTACAGTTATCCTTGTTGCGACAATGGGTTTTGCTACATTCATGGCACTCCCCTCACAAGTCCCGCAAGATATTGATACTGCAACAATTACCCCTCGAGCAGAAGATGTTCCTGCAGAACAAGAATTTGTACCGTTAGCTGATGGAACTGAGGAAATACTCCCTATAGATACTGCTGCAAGCTCGTTTGAATTTGAAGGCTTTGCGTTTGATGGTAAAAAGTCTCATGTTGGAACCTTTGATGAATATGAAGGAACAGTCACCCTCGTTAATGGTCAAGTTGTGGGCATGGAAGGAACAGTTAATGCTGCTTCAGTCAACACAGGTATTGATGGACTAGATTCTCATTTACAGAGTGATGATTTCTTTGATGTTGAGCGTTTTCCAGTTATTGCGTTCACCTCAACAGCAGTTACACAAGATTCAATGACCGGTGATTTCACGATGCATGGCATTACTAACGAAATATCATTCCCAATTACTCGAGAAGAAAATAGTGTGAGTGCTCAGTTCTTACTTGATACCACACCGTTTGAACTCAAATACACTGGCATTAACAAGGATGTAGCAGTTACGTTTGAATTTTCAGCGTAAGACTAAGCATTAACATTTTCCTGACCAGACTTATATACTATTTGTACGTTTTAACACTATGAAAAGTTCCATTGCATTAGGGATCATACTACTTGTTCTTGGAAGCGGAGGATTCTGGTATTATTCTACATATAGCAATGAAACTAGTCAAACAGATATTCCAATTGAATTGGTTCCGGGAGCCCTTAGATCAGGACAATTTGAAGCAAGTGTGTCAGACCCCAATGCAAAAGTAATTGTTTTATTAGAAGATAACACCGCAGTTATTCAAAAAGGAAAAAAGTATAGATTTGATTTTATTATACGAAATACAGTCCCGACTTCTGAAAAAAGCATTTTTGAATATCAAATTGAGGCTGAGGAAACAACATGTGAGATGGATCTATCTCAAGCAGATACAATAATTACCTATGGACAAAGTGGCAGTATAGGAGATATAGCGGGATCAGAGATGGATTCAAAACCAGTTATTTTGCATGCTCCCCACATAATGCCTACATGTACTATCAAGTATGTTCTAAATTCTCAAATAGATGGTGCTATATATGATACAACATTCTTTATAGTCACAATTACAAACTAAAAACTACCACGTTTTTTTAGCATCAATTACTGCTAATACTTTTTCCTTCGCTTCCTCAAGCGTCATTCCTTCAAGTCGGAATGCTGCTGCTTGTGTGTGGCCTCCACCACCAAGCTCTTGAGCGAGGAGTGAAACGTCAATGTCTTTGCTCGTTCGAAATGAACCTTTAATATATCCTTCAAATTCTACGAGCGTAAAGACACAATCAGCCCCTTTAATATCACTTATTTGATAAATGCCTTGTCGTATTTCTGCCATGTTAACTCCGAAAGTTTGCACAATTTCAGTAGAAATACAACTATACGCTACTTTTCGTTGTTCATCAAAAACCGCGTTATTACCAACTGCTGCGAAAAACTGTTTTGTTCGCATGGGAATACTTAGGCGTATTGGCAAGACAATATCCTGCCCGTAGCGCGCTCCTTGTTGCATTAAATACGCTGCATCAGTGAAGATTCGTTCAACTCGACCGGTGACAGTAAAGAATACTGAGTCAGTGCTTACTCCAGTCATAAGTCGAGTTGCGAGTTCCCCGTCAACAGGGATATTCCTATCTTGACAAAAGGCAGTAAGGATAGAGCATGCTGAAGGCGCATCACCATCTACATAGTTGAGATGCCCATACCGATTATTAGTAACATGATGATCTATGTTGATAATAAAAATTGCATCTCGTGGGGCTACATATCCTGGCTTATACGTACCAATTCGCTCTTCTGAACCTGTATCAAGACAGACAAGTGCGTCATATGCTGCAAGGTCGATTTCAGCTATATCCTTATCAAACGTCACTTCTTTTGCTATTGCAAGTTCTGCAAGTTCTGAAGCGAGCGGGTCTTTACTAATCACTGTTACGTTTGCATCAGTGTTTTGTTCGAGCAAATACTTCATTGCAGTACAACTTCCCAAGCTATCTCCATCAGGACCTGCATGTAAACTCATCAGCACGTTCTTACTAGATTTGAGTTTTTCCCATATTGTTTCAAAGGTATCGTTTTGTGTCATCGTTATAGTTTCTGTAAAATCTCTGCTTGTAAACCTTTCGCAGCACAAAGCTCTACAAAGCGTTCTGCGTCTTCTCGAGTGCCAGCTACACCTGCTCCAAAGTGCATGGGTATTGCTAGATCGGGAGATAATAGCGACGCCGCGTCAGCTGCTTCTTCCGCATCCATTACGTACGTTCCTGAGACTGGCATGAGCGCTACAAATTGCCTTCCATGCTTTCCATGACCAGTGAGTTTTTGCATTTCAGGTATAAAATCAGTATCTCCAGCATGGTACACAATTACATCCCCGAGTTTTAGCACGTACCCTACCCATCCTTCGCTTTTCGGGTGAAACTCTTTATTTATGTTATACGCAGCCACAGCCTCTATTTTTACCCCTGATACTTCTAGCTTATCACCTACTTCTACAACTTCCATAGTGATGTCTTTTAGCTTCATGACTTTACTTTGACAATCAGCAGTCATAATCACTTTAGTGCCTGCTTTGGCGACTTTTTCTATGTCTTTGATACTACAATGATCATAATGAGAGTGAGTTAGAAGGATAATATCTGCTTTTCGAGGAGTTTGGGATATATTGTACGGGTCAATAATGATTGTTCGTTTACTATCTCGTATTGCAAATCCAGCATGCCCTAAAAAGTCTAGTTGAACTTTTCCGAGTTCCATGCTGTTATCCCCTTTTCTAAATATATAAAAGTAGTGTGTCTAGAGTGCTTCTATTGCGGTAGCAATAGCTAACATTTTAGCGTCGTCCTTATGAGCACACATTACTTGCATGCCCACTGGTTTGCCATCAAGCTCTCCAATTGGTATAGAAGTGCTACAGATACGTCCGAGGTTTGCTGGTTCGACAAGCGCATCAAGCGCATAGAGTTCCTCAGTCGATTTTTTCTCACCTAGTTTCCAAGGCAATACTGGAACGGTTGGAAGCATAATACAATCAACTTTTGCAAAGAGCTCCCTAAATTCATCTTCTATTGCTTTTCGTACTGCAAGGGCCTTATCATAATATTGTCCGCGAAATTCTGAATGAGCTATTTCACTCCCTCCAATAATTCTACGTAGCACTTCAGGACCGCAAGAATCCTCTATTTTTTTCCCGTATTTACGCCCATCAAATCGTCGTGTTGCTGAAAAAAACTCTGTCCAACATAAGACGTGGTATGCTTGGAGGGATAAATCAATGTGGTTGAGTTCTACTTCTGCTTGTTCCCATCCATAGTTGTCAAGTGCTCGTCCAATTGTAGTGTCGATAAGCCCTTGTACGTCTGAGTCAACGTCTTTAACTCGTAAAACTCCGACTTTGAGTTTTTTCGGGAGCTGCTCAGATAATCCTTCTGAAATGTATGTCATAGTATCGTTATCGTCTTGTCCACGGATAACGTCGAGTACTGCCTGTGCGTCAGCAACATTTTTTGCTAAAGGACCAATTTGATCTAGACTCATGCTTAAGTCAATAAGCCCATGACGACTTACGAGCCCATAGGAAGGCTTTACACCGACTACACCACAAAATGATGCGGGAACGCGTATACTTCCACCAGTGTCTGAGCCCAGAGCAACATCACAAAATCCTGCTGCGACGGCTGCTGCTGAACCAGAACTTGACCCCCCAGCAATGTGTCCAGGTACGGCAGGATTGACTGCTGGACCAAAGGCGCTATTTTCACCGGTTGTACCTGCCGCGAATTCATCACAGTTAAGCATGCCAATAATCACTGCGTCTGCGGCCTTGAGTTTTGCAATAACAGTTGCATCATATGTGCTCACGTAATTTGCGAGTGTTTGCGAAGCGCATGAAGCTGTAAGTCCAGTTACATTGATATTACTTTTAACACCAATTACTTTCCCATATAAGGGCCCATGCGTTTTTTTTGCATCTATGGTGCGTGCTTCTGACAATGCATGAGGGTTAACTTGTAGTACTGCGTTAATGCTATCATTATCTTGGTTTATCGCTGCAAGACATTCCTTAACTCGATTCTCTGCTGTTCCCATTACTTCACTAGCCAATAAGAGCTTATTAAAGATTTAGGATACACGGCCAAAGCCAGGATTATCACGAGCGTGCTCTAAAGGAGATACTACTGCATGTTCTAAAAAAGCCCCATAGTGAGTAATAATTTCAGAGGGTATTGAAAAAACTGCATCATAATCATGTCGTTCCTCTTGTTCAACATCATCCCCCATGTAAGAGAAGACAATTCTTCGTTCACCATAAGGATGTAGTACTCGAGCACGTCGAATTAAATCTCTAAGAATCCTATTTGAAAAATCAAATTCATCCCTCGCATTCGCATACGTTACCAATGTCGTATGCTCTTCAGGAATTAATAATTCATCTGGCTTTTCATAACGCAATCGATTAACATACGCCCCTACCCTACCATCAACATTTGGCATTTGTCCGCATAAAACTATCTCGCAAATAGAGTTGTCATCGCCCATTTTAACAGCATACAAAGAAGGATTAATAAATACAGTGATGCTCAAGTTGCTATGGATCATAAACATTGTGTTTTTTGCAATTTTGTTACCGGGCGAAAAAAAGAGCATAAGAACGGATTTCCATTCATGAAATTGCATGAGACTAAGCATAGCCTATCATTTCTTTCAATTGATTTTCCTACAACGGAAGATGGTCACACGTTAGTCATTCCAAAAAAGCATTACAAGAATGTTGAGGATATTCCAAAAACTATCATGAACGATGTTGCAGCCCACATGCAACTTGTAGCTCGAGCAATTAAGACAAAAAATAGCGCTTGTAATATTTTACTTAATGATGGTAAAGCAGCCGATCAAACAATTTGGCACGCTCACTTTCACCTAGTTCCTAGAAACAAAGGCGATGGCATTGTTATGGAAGGTTGGAAACGTAAGAAAATGTCACCTAAACAGTTCAAGACAATGTATAACGAAGTTAGAAATGCTGTTGATAGTGTTAAAACTCAATCTTAGTAATCTCTACTTCTTCATACATGATTTCTTTGAGAACGTAGAACTGAATACTATCTTCTATTCTATCAGCAAAATACCGAAGTTGATAATCATGATCACTTTTAGGGTCAAATAATTCGATAGCCATCTCTTTCGTATTCCCGTGGTCAATAAGCACCATGTGCGCGTCGACTTCATATGCCTTACCGTCAACTTTGATAATATCGCCTTTCTTGAGCGTTTTGAGTTTTTCCAGACCCTTGATTGTTACCATACTGCTCCTAGTTCTGATGCGTTTTTAAGATTTCCGATACGCACGTTTTCGATGTTCTATCTCAAGCACTAAGATTACTAATTTCCCACTGTCTATCGTATATAATACTCGAAATTTTCCTATCCTAAGACTCCACATTCCAGATAATTCTGATCCCAGAGGTTTTCCGAGTTGTGGATTGTGTTGTAATTGTTCTATTTTTTCAACAACTCGTTTTTGAATTGAACGATCTAATTTTCGAAATGCTTTTTCTGCGGGTGATTCAAATAGAATTGTATACATCTAAAGGTTCAATTCTTTCTTTAGTTCTTCGAGCGTTATATATTCCCCTCGGCGATATTCTTCAAGCCCTTGTGCTATCGCACGCATTGTTTGAGGATTCGATAACACTTCTATTGTTTCAATCAAGCTTTCTTTGTCTCCAGCACCATAGACATCGATTAAACGTTCAAGTAGCTCATTGTAGGTTTCCCTATTGTGGACTTTCAGCTTATCGAGTTGTTTTTTTACCTTTTCATCAACTTGGATCGTTGTTACCATAGTTAACTATAGCAGCCCATAGTTTATAAATATTCCTTTCAGACTAGAAACCGTTTCACCAGTTGCCTTTCTCTGCAATAATTCCTGTTTGCGAAGTTTTAGGTGCGTTCGCAAAAAAGCGCTTGCGAAATGCGTCGTCACCCTGTGTACCCTCTGCTACCTCTCGAAACCCACCAGACATTTTTGGATCATGCGAGGTATCAGTTTTTTCACTACCAAATACTTCAAGATCCTTTCCAAACCGCTTGAGAATATGTTTTACTTCTTTGTGAATTGCATCTGTTTCTTTCATGATAATCATCCTCGTTAATGATTAATAAATTTGACGTATTTCAAACAGTTTATATAAACAATCAATATTACCTCATTATGGAAACAAAGACACAATATCGACGTTTAGTAGACAAGAAAACAGCTAAAGATTTTCAGGATTCATTAGAAAAAGCAATTTCTCAGAAGAAACCAAAGAACATAGGATTTATTGGTTTAGTGCATGATTATGATAAAAAAGACCACCATGATATTGACGTATTACTTTTTCCAAGCCCAAACGCAAAAATTGGAGAAGCCCTCATCGAAATAACTGAATTGTATGATCAAGTCGAAAAAGACCTACAGAAAAAGAATAAGCGCTACTATCTTGTAACATGCCCACTTCTTACCATGCAGCAGATGGTGTACTATCTTGCAAGTATTCAAGAAGGTTCTGCTGGGATGATTCCAATTCACTCACTCTTCTTCCCTGATTATAAGAGTTTTAAAGAAAGACCTCCTAAACGTTTTGAAACAGCAATAAAAAAGAATCTTGTTCCAATTTTTGGAGAATATGATGTTTTCAAAAAATTAAAGAATGACATTCCTCAGGAAATGCTCGAACCTTATTTTTTCATTCTTAATTTTGAATTAAGCGCAAGAATAAAGACGTTTCCGAGACATAACGTTAGAGCATCTGCAGAGCATCTTTTTGAGTACTTACGCTCAAAATATAATTTACAGATTACTAGCGAAACCCCGCATAGCATTAAAGATATCAAAAAAGAATTCATTAAACTGATGAAAAAACTCGACGGCATAACTTATGCTTAACATGTAACAAACCTAACTTTTGGCTTACCCTTGCGTGTTGTAGGCATCTCTATTATCGCTGCCTCTCCCTCATGCACTGCTCCAGGATTAATACATAAGGTCTTGCCAAGCAACTGTTTTCCTCGCCCTTCATGAATATGCCCTCCAATATGCACGATTGGTTGGTGCTTATCAATCAGTCTTCGAAACATTTTCGAACCATAATGTTTCCCACGAACTCGTTCATGAGCGTGGTTACCAATTTTGTCTAAATTGGTATTATAAGGCACATTGTGTGTTAGGAAAATAAGTTTTCGGTTTTTGTTTTCTTTTCTAAACTTTGCAAAGAGTGTTTCAAGTTTTGCACGATATTTCTTGTACCCTTTACTTTTCACATGTCCAGGGAACGAATGCCCTCGAGCCCCAACAAAAATATATCCTAATAATTTTTTAGAACGATAATCAATTCGTGAAATGTTCTTGTATTTTTTCACAACCTTAACAATTTCTGTCCGATAATCATCAGCCCATTTCCAATAGTTTTTACTTTTAGCATCTGAATCCCTGTCAGTTATATCACTCGGATCTGGATAATCAACATTTCCAAGGACGGTAATAACAGGTACTGGTAAAGCATTCATTTTCTTAAACACTGACTCACCCCTACGTAAGTCTTCCTTGAGTAGTTCCTTATACTTTTTCTTGCCAATAACTTCCCATAGCCCAACGTCAGTATCATAGCAGTGTTTAAACCAAAGTTTACGATAATGAAATGGTAAATAATCCCCATTACTCAGTACAATATCTATCTTCTCTTTTTTAATAAGTCGCTCCCATTTTTTTGGAAATGACCCGTGAAAATCGCCTATCGCTAGTATCTTCATATGAAGAATTAAGAAAGTCTTTTATTAAAAGCTACGGAGTAAGCCTATCCCTATCTCGTGGAAACATAGTTGCTTCGCGGATATTATCTAAGTTACAAATCATCATGGTCACTCGTTCTAAACCAATACTCCATCCCGCATGTGGCGGTGCGCCAAACCGAAAGCTATCAATATAGTCCTTAAATCCTGCTGGTTCAAGGCCCTTATATTCAAGCATCTTAATCAGCAAGTCTGGTAAGTGAATTCGCTGCCCTCCTGATGACAATTCAGTTCCTTTGTAAATTGCATCAAATCCTTCACTATATTCTGAATTAATATCTCCGTCTCGCGGCATGATATAAAACGTGCGAATCGCTTTAGGCCATGAATACACAAAGACACAATCATCAGGGTGTAGCTCGCCCAGTTTCTTTTCTGCTTCTGGACTAAAGTCTTCTCCGTGTTCAATATTCACACCTTCTTTCTTCAAAAGGGTTATTGCATCGTCGTACGACATGTACACCCCTTTTGGCACTTTCAAGTCTGTAACACCTAAGAGCTCTAAGTCTTCTTTGTTTTTAGCCAAAACTTCAGAAACCATAAACGCTAATACTTTTTCAAGTCGTCTCATTGTTGCCATTTGATCATCAAATGCTGCTTCAATATCGTACTGGCGAATTTCGTTAATATGTCTAACAGTATTATGTTTCTCTGCTCGCCACACTGGCGTTGTCATAAAGACTTTTTCCATACTACATGCGAGCATTTGCTTATACAACTGCGGGCTTTGTGCTAAGTACGCTGGTTGTTCAAAGTAGCGCACAGTGAATAAGTCTGTTCCACCTTCTGAAGAAGCCCCTATAATGCATGGCGGTTGCATCTCAATAAACCCTTCTTGCACAAAATGCTCTCGAAAGGCATTTGATAACGTCGACTGAATTCTGAAGATTGCTTGTGTTTTTCGACGATGAAAGTCTAAAAATCGTACGTCTAGTCGTTTTGGTAAGTCTGTTTTTGAATGATCTGAAACATCAATTGGCAAGGGATGTTCTGCTGTAGAAACAACTTCAAAGGATGAAGGGATAAGTTCTCGGCCACCAGATGCTTTATCATTTTTTACAACGCGACCGTGAACAACTACCACTGATTCTCGTGATACGCGTCGCATTGCATCAAACACGTCTCGGTCAGCTTTTGCCTTGAGGCCAGTAACTTGTATTTCTCCGCTCACGTCTCGTAATACTACAAAACAGACTTTTCCAAGGTCTCGAACGTCATACACCCAGCCAGCAACGACTGGTTTGTCCCCTTCCTGCGCAGGCGTCAAACTACCGATTGATACTCGTTTTGTAGCTACGTCACTAAGTTCCATACTGCCCTCAAAAATCCTATATTCTTAAAACTACCTATTTACAATCGCTTTTTTCTATACACTGACAAATCATGGTGTGCATTTGTTGTTGCATCAAAAAACTCATCAGGCTTGACTGCTATACGATCAAAATCAAGCAGTTCCAGTAGCCGCGTAGAGCGCGTATTTTCAGATGCAGTTTCAGCTTCAACCCCGATGACACGCAAGCCATCAAAGGCAAATGAGATCATCCCTTCTAATGCTTCACTCATAAGCCCCTTGCCCCAATACTCCTTGCCAATCCAATACCCTACATGAGGATACATTCCAGGAAAAACTCCGCTCAAGGCGGTTACTCCAATAAGCTCATCAGCATGATGCACACCCCAAATATAACCAATTCGAGGATCGCGATGTACCAAGTACTGAGAATAAGCTATGAGGTCTTTTGCCATCTGGTCAGTAAATACTGACTCCATCCCCGAATAAGCAAGCATTTCAGGATCGTTTTGCAAGGTTACAATTCGAGAAACTGCCCGTTCTGACAATGGTTCGATAAGAGATAATCGTTCAGTTTCAATGCGCATGGAAAGAAATTTGTTAATTCGTAGATACTAATTTAGTAATGAGTTCCATTGCGCGTTTAGCGTCAATTTTACCTTTGAGTTTACCCATTACCATGCCCATATACGCGTTCGGCCGTAAGCCTGGATTTTCCTTAATAATACCGCGAATTACGTTTTCTACTTCGTTATCATCGAGTTTTTCGATTTCAACCGCTTGCTCAAACGCAACACCAGCAAGGAGTCGAGAGAGGACTTCTTGCATATCCCCACCTTCAAGTTTACCATCACGTACTCGTTCTAACAGTTTCTCATATACTGCTTCTGATAATACATCAGTTATTTCCTCAATGGTCTTTTTGTGTTTTGCAGCAAATTCATTACGCCATAACGTAACCATTTTTCCAACTAAATTAGCATCGTTACCATACACTTTCATAAGTGTTAGAAATTCATCAACGTTGCCAGCAAGTACTAAATTCAATAGTTCGCCGTGCAGTCCTGTTTTTTGTAAGTCTGATTCAATTTCACTTCGGAGTTTTGGCAGGTTTTTTTTGAGCGCATCAATTCGCTGTCTTCCAATTGCAAGTAGTTGTAGGTCAGTCTCAGGATACATTCGTGCTTGTCCTGGCATTGGTCGCAAGAATTTCGTTGTCCCATCTTCGAGTGCATTACGCACTGCACTCTCTGCTTCTTTAGCCATAACAGCGTCTTGTTGCCTGATAATTTCATTTTTTACTGTTGTAATCATCATTTTTGGATCTTGAAACCCTTTGATTTCAACGCGCGGATGCCCTTTTGTTGAAACATTCACGTCTTGTCTAATAGTTCCAATTCCTCGTTTTACTTTGCATGCTCGGAGTATTTCTCCTAATTTCAATGCTGCTTCTTTAATCTGTTCTGGTGTATGCATATCTGGTGCCGTAGCAATTTCAACGAGTGGAATGCCTAATCGGTCGAGTCGATACGTATTACTCGTTTTTCCTCGTTCAATAAGTCGTGCTGAGTCTTCTTCAAGACATACGCTTTCAATACCAACCTTGCCAAACGAAGTTTCTAAGTGCCCGTCATGTGCTATGAGAACAGTTCGTTGAAATCCTGAAGTGTTTGAACCGTCAATAACAGTTTTTCGCATGACTTGCGTGACAGGGTACACTTGGCAATTCAAGAGTAACGCAACTTGCAATCCAATAGTAAGTGCTTGTTCATTTATGGGATGCGGTGGTTCTTCATCAAGTTCAACGAGACTAATAGTTTCAGTATGCCCTTCATAGAGAAATTCCTTATCAAGTCCTGCTTCATGAAGTGCTGCAGCGTCAATAGTACCTGTCTCTCCAGCTACAGGATGCAGTTTTCGCATTATAGCATAATCTGGCTTGTCAGAACGTAAAAGACTTGGTGCTTTAGAAAATAATTTATGAGTATCTAACTGCTGATGTATTTCAAGTCCTGCAGTGAGTTTTACCGCATCATAATCCATACTATTGCAATAAGATACAGGTATTAAAAGTTAATTGCAAACCAATTATGTAGGAAGCACTCGTGAGCTTATTTGTTCACGCTCAGTAGGATTATCATCGATAGTATCCCAGTCCTTAAGTGAAGTCGCAAAATATTTTTCGTTAATGCCTGCCATTTCTGATAATAATCGAATATCATACAAATCAGAAGCAAAACGTAATCGTTCTGACGCACGAGGATCACCAATATTGATCTCCGCTTCCTCTCGTAATGTTGCTATGCCTTTAAGCATCTTTTTGATTTTTTTAGGTGAGAAAGAAGTGCTAGCCCCATCAAATGAATTGAGAAATTCTGCATAGTCTGGATTTCGTTTGAGTGAACTAATTGACCGAACAAGTTTTGGGGTAATAATATCTTCAGGACTTGAAACTCGATACGTTTCTGAACTTCCTTTAACTCGTTTTTTACGTGTGTTCTCAAATTCTCGTTGTAATCTATCTTCTATGCGCCCCATATTCGTAGCATTTCGACGAGCAAATTCGATAGCAATTGCACCTTCATCATTTGCCACACTCAATAAGAATGCAGACCTACCTTTTTTTGGAGTTACAGTATACCCCTGATCTTGCAAATACTCCATTGCAGGTTTTGCAAAATCTTTGAATCCTGCATACGTTAAAGGCTCCATAGTTGCTAAATCAACATCTGAAGTAGGACGATGAGTTGCGCTTGGGAGATACGATTGAGTTGCCATACCACCAACTAGAAATGCCTTGTCACGACTAGTAGAAACGTCTTCTAGAGCACTTATTGCGCAAAGACTATCCCTGACAATTGGACTTCCGATTGTTCGTGCTTTATAATCTAGTTTTCCCATGCAAAAATACGAAAAAACAACCTTTTAAACCTTCCTATTTGTAACTATTAATCAGTTACTACATATTACGAGTAACGTACCAATACGTTTAAATCAATATCTCCATTTCTAAATAAATGGATGTTAAGAAGAGCGTGATAGCGAGCAATACGAAACACACCACCCCAATGAAGCTTACCAAAAAAGCCGAGCAAGAAAAAGCACGTTTAGATCGTGAAAAACAAAAAGCAAAGCTCCTCCACCCTATTTTCACCGCGAAAAAAACGTTCGGAGAACGTGCGTCTGATAAATTAGCTAAATGGGCAGGTTCATGGACGTTTATTATCACCTTCTTATCATTGATGTCATTATGGATAATCCTCAACATTACCGCATGGATCAACAGCTGGGACCCCTATCCATTTATTTTACTGAACTTAGCGCTTTCCCTTCTAGCAGCTATTCAAGCACCAATCATCTTAATGGCCCAGAATAGAGAAAGCCAAAAGGACCGTATTCGAGCAGAATATGACTATTCCGTTAATCGCCATGCCGCTCGTGAAATAGCTGAGATTAACAAACAATTAGACAGAATTGAGCGAAAAATTAATGAAATGCGTGGCAGGTAATTACAAAAGCGCTTGTTGCCATTTCCATGCTGATGCAAGTGCATCTTCGATAGTTCTTGTTGCTTTCCACCCCAATTCTTCTTCTGCCTTATGAGGCTCTGCGTATACCACAGGCACATCACCAGCTCGCCGTTCTCCTACTTGACGATGCACGTGCTGCCCAGTTACTTTTTCAAAACGATTGATAAGTTCAAATACACTTAATCCTGTTCCAGTGCCAATATTATAGACTCCTAATTGTCGCTTACCAGCAAGTAATGCTCGAAGTGAAGCAATGTGTGCTTCTGCCAAATCCATAACATGAATGTAGTCCCGAATACAACTTCCATCAGGCGTAGCATAATCCGATCCATATACCATGAGTTTTTCTCGAATTCCAGCTGCTACTTGCGTTATTATAGGTACTAAATTACTGGGTGCATTAAGCTGTAATTCTCCTATTGTTGCAGTTGAGTGCGCACCTATCGGATTAAAATAGCGTAACAATGAAACTGCCCCTACCTGACCTGCAACATATGCATCGCGCAAAATCGTTTCACACATTTGTTTTGTTTGTCCATACGGTGAAGTTGCAGGTTTGAGCGGTGCTTTCTCAGTAATAGGAAGTTCATCAGCCTTTCCATACACCGTACATGATGATGAAAAGACAATAGTGCTAACAGCATACTTGCGCATAACTGAAAGAAGGGCGAGCAATGATCCAAGATTGTTCTGATAGTATTTAGCAGGATCTTTCACTGACTCATCAACCGCCTTAAAAGCAGCAAAGTGAATTACTCCTGCTATAGGGCTTTCTTGTTTGAAAACAGCATCGAGTGCGGATGCATCACAACAATCAACTTTGTAAAATAAAGTCGGTGCTCCAGTAATTGTAGTTATCCCTTTTACAATTCGCTCATCTGAGTTAACTAAAGAATCAACAACAATAGGTTCGTATCCTGCCTTCTGTAATGCAACTGCAGTGTGCGATCCAATATACCCTGCTCCGCCAGTTAAGAGAATTTTTTGCCTCATTATTCATTAATATACGTGCTAAACTCCCCTACAACGTTCTGTATCATTTTTTCGTGTGCTTTATCATGTGTTCGCCACTGTCGATGGCCTAAAACCCATCCCAGTTTTACAAGAGCTGTTTCTGGTAACATATCTTCGAGATACATAACACCTGCGGCCATAAGTTCTCGCCCTGGAGAATACACAAGTGGATGCAACCTACCATGCAGCGTTTGTGCTGCAGCACAAACTATAAAGCCTTGTTTTTTGAGTCGCTTTATTGTCGGTACCCAGGAATGTTTTGCTTCGTGCGCAGGCATATGCCCAAGGCCTGATACTTCAATAACAACGCCATGATACCCTTTTTCATGATAGTAATCTAGAATATCAGGTTTCTGTCCGGGATAGAATTTAACCAGCGCGACTTTATCAGTGTATGACGCATCAAACGCGAGTTTTCGTTGCGCGTCCTTAACACGATATTCTGACAAATATTCTATTTTTGTAGGCCAGACTTTTGCTATTGGACGCGTATTAATCGGTTTAAACGTGTCTCGACGTGAAGAATGCATTTTTCGTGTTTTTGTAGCGCGCAGTGCATAACAATGAGTATCATGGGTTGTCGCGTGTCCGACCAACATAACTTCTGCGCATTCTGAGATTGCCATTTCTGCAGCACACAGCAAATTGAGTCGCGCATCAGAACTTCCTCTGTCAACACTTCGCTGAGAATACGTTAGCACAACAGGTTTATTCACAGGCCCTAAAAAGAAAGATACTGCAGCCCCGGTATAATGTAAAAAGTCTGTTCCATGCGTAATAATCACCCCTTCAATATCCTTGTCTTCCAAGAGTTTTTTTGTTTCCTCAGCAATTTTGACCCAATGCTCAGAACTCATATTTTCAGAAAGCGCCATGAACGGATTGACGATTTTTTTTACATTAACTTTTTCAAACAGCTCTGGATAAAAATGAGCGAATTCTGCAGTGTTTGTTAACGGTTTTACTGCTCCGGTTGTAGGGTCAAGTTTTGAAGCTATTGTCCCTCCAGTCACTATCATGCCAACAGTTTTGAGCCCCTTTTTAGGTGTTGGTAAAGCAAATGATGTTTCTTCAGTAGAAGCTTTTTTGAGAATACGAGTTTGCTTAACATGTTCTTTAAGAACACCAATATTGTATCCTGACGATAATTTCACTAAATAAACGGTGGGATCGTGGCTTTCAAGTAATGTTCCTTCGACAATTTCTCGAGTGAGTGTAAATTTGACTTTGTCGCCTGGTTTTGCGTGCATACAGTACTAGGTCAAAAAAGAGTATAAAAAGATGTTGGACTACTCTATTTTATCAACACAAACGCAAGTTGCAATACTGCTTGCAACAGGTGTTAGTGTTTGCGTGCATGAAACAGGTGCTGAATTCCATTCATAAAATGCAGCGATACAAACAGCGTTCGTATATGCCTGATTACACTGATTAGCACATGTCTCGGTTTCATCAGTCTTTGTTATACCAATTCTATGATATCCTGCAGCAGAGCTCTGAAGTTGCAAAACACCCCCATTAAGAATACTAACCCCATTACCTACAACTTGACCGTTAAGGTTAGCATTAACTGTTTGCGCATTAATCGTATTTGCAACGTTAAGATTATTAGCAGATGCCGTGCCACTTACCGCAACAGTGGTTGCGCTAACACCCTGCAAGTCACTTGCTCCAGCAACGGTCAACTCAGGGATTGGTTGTGTCCAGTCTATTTGGTCAGTTGTGTGACCGAAAGCGCTTGGCGGTAACGCAGATTGCGCCTGTACAACAAGGCCTGCGCCAACAAGTACAACTGCGAGAACAATTACTATCGCACGAAACTTCGTTACTTCAAGATTAAATTGCACCTTCATTTTCTACTTTTAGAAACACTAGTTCTTTTTAAAGATTGTTTAAGAGTGATTAGTAACTCTTTGCTATCCACGCAAGCGTTTTTGTTGATTTCCCGGTAATAATGCACGTGCCTGCTTTTTTCACGCCTTCAATGATTCGTGAGGATGCACCGCCTGTTTTTTCTTGCAGTTGTTCTTCTATGTGCGAATCATTTGAAAGATATGCTTTCACAATCTTCCCTTGAGAGACTTTCTGCGTGAGCTCATCAAGCGATGCTGCGCTGTCTATTCGTGAATCAAAAAATACTTTTGCTTTTGCAAACAGTTCTTGATGCATCAACTCAAGTAGTTCAGGAATTCGTTTTTTGAGCAGTGATTCTTTAATTGGAATTTTCTCTCCAGTATCTCGTCGGACGACAGTTACTTGTTGTTTCTCAATGTCTTTTGGCCCCACTTCTATTCTAAGCGGGATTCCTTGCAGCTCCCACTGACTGAATTTCCATCCTGGATTATATTCTTCACGATCATCAAGTATAACATTATGCTCCTTGAGTAACCGTTGCACGTGTCGTGCTCCTGCTAAGGTTTGTTTTTTCGTCTTATCAAATAGGATCGGTACAATAACTGCTTTATGTGATGCAAGCCGTGGAGGTAGCACAATACCTTTATCATCCCCATGCATCATAGTTATTGCCCCGAGGAGCCGTGTTGAGAATCCCCATGATGTTTGCCATGCGTGATGTTCTTTGTGATCCTCACCTTGAAACGTTACATCAAATACTTTGGCAAATCCCTGTCCGAGATTGTGTGACGTGCCCATTTGGAGTGCTTTACCATCTGGCATAAGTGCTTCAATAGTCATTGTAGTTAGTGCTCCAGGGAATTTTTCCCCTTCTGATTTTTTCCCCACAATTACAGGTATTGCCAAAAGCTCTTCTGATAACTGTTTGTAAGAAGTTATCATTTCTTGCATATTCTGTTCTGCTTCTTGCTCTGTTGCAAAGGCGCAATGTCCTTCCTGCCATAAGAATTCTCGTGTTCTCAAAAAGGGTTTTGTTTGTTTCACTTCCCATCGCACTATATTACACCACTGATTAATGAGGAGTGGTAAGTCCCTGTGACTCCGAATCCATTTAGCATATGAGTCATACATTATTGTTTCAGAAGTTGGTCGCAACGCGAGTTTATCACCTTCTGTTGATTCGCCTGTTCCTTCAATATACGCGAGTTCTGGCGCAAATCCTTCAGCATGTTCTGCTTCTCGTGTGAAGAACGATTTTGGGATGAGCATTGGGAAATACGCATTTTTCACCCCACGCTCTTTGAGTTCTGCGTTGAAATAATTCTGAATTCCTTCCCATAACGCATATCCATTCGGTCGTATTATCATGAATCCCTTTATAGGAGCATAATCTACTAACTCCGCTTTTTGCACTACTTCAGAATACCAATCAGAGAGATTATCTGCTTTTTTTACAGTGAGTCCTTTCGTATCTTGCTTACCCATAAAACAGAAGAGAATGCAACCCTCTTAAACTTTTGCGAGATTAATGGAATGAAGCAATTCTAGGAGGATATATTGTGGTACAACGAATGTCATGCAACTCCCCTAACTCATTCCATAATGAGCGAATATATGAATGATCCATTTGTCGAGTATCAAGTTCGCTCTCTGCATATTCATAAATAATTGCATCAAGAACTGACCACGCATCTTCTGAGATTGTCCGTGCATCACATTGCATCCCATCATTGTGAGCAAGTGCTATCATATGATCATTACCATTACCTACTCGATAATAAAGTAATGCTTCAGGGTTATAATTACTAAATCGTTTACAATCAGCATACATTCGTTGTCTGTACGCTAAAGGATGATCATGTAAATCAAGTAGTTCATACACTATTTCTTCTTCTACCTGATGAAGCTCAGCCTGTTGTTCTGGGACCTCGTGGGCCGGTAGAGGAGGCAATATTTTTTCTAACGGCAAGGGGTTTGAAGAATGAAGTTCTTGAGCCGTGTAAACCGTAGGTTGAGAAAGTGACTTGTGATTACGAGTAGAATTTTGTGGTGTGAGCAAACATTGCACCCCACCACCAAGTATTGTTGCTAGTAGACCAGATGCTACTACTTTATCACGCCACCTCATACCCAAGATATACAAAACTCATTTTTTAAGAACTATGTGACTAAAAGCCATATAATGCCTTGTACTTTTTAGTCAAGTACGAAACAAAAATGGTTGGATTAAGTCCTTGCCCAGTTGCTTTCTTTATTACCTGTTCTGCTTCAAATCGAGAACCGTGTTTGTGTACATGTTCTTTAAGCCAAGTACCTATACGTCCGTACGTTCCTTTTGCTATTGCTGAATCAACACCCGAATATTGTTTTTTCAAAGCATCATAGAGCTGTGCAGCGTACATTGTTCCGATTGCATAGGTTGGAAAATACCCCACAGCACCCATTGACCAATGTACATCTTGCAAAACTCCTTCGACATCATCGCGAGGTTCCCGCCCAAAAAATTCCTTACTTTTAGCATTCCATACACGTGGTAAGTCAGTAACATCAAGGCTCCCTTCAATGAGCGCTTTCTCAAGTTCATATCGTAAAATAATATGTAGACAATAATGGACTTCATCACTCATTACCCTATTCTGTCCTGGCTCAACAAAGTTTACTTCACTATACCATTGGTCAAGTGTCCCTTTAAGCTTAAATTCGTGAGCGAATTTTGGATAATAAAATTTCCAAAAGGGTTTTCCTTTACCTACCATGTTTTCCCAGAACCGAGATTGTGATTCGTGCAAACCAAGTGATGGTGAACCGTCAAGTACTGTGTACGCTAGTTTTTCTGGCATTCCAGCCTCATATAATGCATGTCCCGCTTCGTGAATTGCTGCGATAAACGCGAACAATCCAAAGTCACGATATGATGTGGTGAATCGAATGTCACCTTGCCCTACACGAATGGTAAAAGGATGTTCGCTCTGATCAATACGAGCAAAGGATTCTGCTAACCCCATTCTACGAGCTACTCCTTCAACGAATGCTTGCTGTTTTTTCTGATCAAATCGTCGTGCAGTTAGCTTTCGTTTTTGTTGTTTATAGCGAGGTGTTGCTTCTATTTTTTTGAGCAGTTCTACAAGCTCATATTTGAGTTTATCAAATATGGGAGTGAGTTTTTCAACAGTCATTCCTTCCTCAAAACCGTCAAGTAAACTATTATATGGATGACCTGGTAATCCAATGTACTTCGCGTACGCTCGTTTAAGTTCAATTATTTCTTGTAAGTGCGGTGCAAAAATACGAAAATCATTTTGCGCACGAGCTTTTCGCCATGCAGGCCCTGCACGCATATGCGCTTCTGATGCCTTACGTACATGTTCTACAGGTATTTTCCTCGATTGCATACTATCCTTATATAATCGTGCTATCATTCGTTTATCATCACCCTTGAGTGTTGTAGCATGAAGCCGTTTCACTGCAGAAAATAATTTGGGCGAAGTCATTCGTTCGTGTCCAAGTTGACTTATAAGCCCTGATTGTGCTGCTCGTGCAGAAACACCATCAGCCGTAAGATTAACTTCCTGATCCCATCCAAGTAGAGCATTTGCTTGACCGAGCAATGTCATTTCTCGTTGCTGTTCACGAACAAATGCTAAGTCCTCTTTTGTAGTTGGTTTTTGTACCATTGTTGCTTTACTAAAAAAGAAATCTTCTTAAGTATTATGGTATAATGTAACTTTAGAAATATAAAAAAATGGGCCCGCAGGGTCAACGCCACACTACCGTGTTGCGGGAGCCTCACTTTTCATTCAGAAAAAAGTGCGGCAATCGAAACTGTTCGATTCAAGAAAATAAAAAAATGGGCCCGCAGGGAATCGAACCCCGGTCCTCAGGTCCGAAGCCTGATATTCTATCCACTAAACTACAGGCCCATTACAAAAGGATGTTGATTCACCCTTTTAAAAGCCTTGCTTTCAAATAATTATGTGCTTCCTTGTCCGCAATCGAGAAAATTACAGATATGCCCTGTATGAGCAAATCCTTTAGCAGACACTTTCTTCGCAGCACTATCTAATATCTCAAGCCCTCTATCAAGGTCTTGTGTATCAACTATGTAAGGAGGAATAACGCGAATACTTTTTTCTCCAGCCCCAAGCACGAGCAATCCTTGCTTTACACTTTCAATAATAACATTATCACGTATTGCACTATTCTCACAATCATACGCCACCATGAGTCCACGACCACGAATGTTTGTTGCCCCATGAACTGACTGCAAGGCCTTCATAGCATATCTGCCATTGCGCGTATTACGCGACAATAGTTTATCGCGCTTAATGACCTCAATCGTACGAATTCCCATGGCAAGATCAAGCAGATGCCCTCCCCCCCAGGTTGAGGAAATAGCGCCTGGTTTTTCAGGGAAATAGTTCTTATTTGCAATTGTCGCTCCGACCTGGAGCGCTTTTGCTGATGAAAACACATCCGGCTGCACCCCATAATGTTGAAAGGCCCACCATTTTCCAGTGCGCCCCATACCTGATTGCACCTCATCACAAATCATTGGCACCGCATGCTTCGTAGTTATACGACGAATGTCTTTGACGAGTTTGTCAGGCGCGATGCGATATCCGCCTTCTCCTTGGAAGCATTCCATATACACAAAACCAAGTTTTGCAGCTCCATACTTTTCAATATATTGCTCAAGCACTGCTCCACCCGTTTCATCATACTGCACATGCAAATGTGGCAATCGCAAATACCCGTCAGTCTGAATTCGTTTAGAATTCGTTAATGATAATGCACCGAGTGTTCGTCCATGAAATGCTTTTTGCATTGAAATAACATACTTTGTTTGGGGCCGTTTACGCATTGCAATTTTCATTGCGTTCTCGACTGCTTCTGCCCCTGAATTAATTAAGAACGCTGCATTCATCCCTTTCGGAGTAACGCTGGTAAGCCGTTCGAGCAAATCAAGATGTTCTTTCACAATAAAGTCCTGTCCTGCATATTTTACAGGGGTTCGACCAACATATTTACGAGTAACGTTAATGAGTTCTGGATGATTATACCCTAACGGGTTTGATGCTATTTGAGACGCAAAGTCAAGAAACGTGTTACCATCAATGTCAGTAGCATACGCGCCGTTACCTTTCCCAGAAAATACTAATGGGTGCGGTACCCCCCAACCACCATTTTTTTTCTCTAGTTTCGTAAGTATTGCTGAAGATTTCGGTCCAGGTATTCTCGTTCTAATTCGTGGCTTCATACTTTACACACCTTGCAATGCTGACGAACGCGCTTTTCAGCGATTTCTTGAGCAACGGTGCGAGGAGTGCATTTTTGTTTGCGTGCACTGTCAAGGACGAGTTTAGTATTCTTCGTTATTTTTTGTTCAACAAGTTTCCACATTTGTTTTTCGTTTTTACCAACAAATTCTGCATAACTTGAAATGACCCCACCTGCGTTAGCAACAAAGTCTGGTACAACAAGTACTCCTTTTCGATGCAGTGCTTTTTCTACATCGTGCGTCATCGGAATATTACTCCCTTCAATTACGATTTTATTCGGGAGTGTATCAACATTACTAATTTTTACAAGGTCAGGCACTGCTGCAGTTATGAGCACATCTGCTTGTTGATGTAATATGCGCCTGCTCGGTTGTACTTTAACGCCTGGATAGGCAGTTACCGTTCCATTGTCTTTTTTAACTTGTGCAAGTGTTGCAAAGTCAAGCCCGTCTTTGTGATGAATAACACCTCGTGAATCACTTACTGAGACGAGTCGCGCCCCTGCTTCAGTCAAGTATTTTGCTGCAAACCAACCAACATTACCAAAACCTTCTACAGCAAAGGTAACATTTTTCACATTTAACTTCATTTGTTTCAGTGCAACGAGTGTTGCGTGATATACCCCAAATCCCGTACTCCCGAGTTCGTGTGGCAACCCACCTTGTTTTTTTGACTTACCAGTTGCAGCTTTACGATTACGTACTTCTGAAACAAACCATGCTATTTCTTGCTCGGCCATATTCATATCCGGCGCTGCAACATATTCCTTAACTAAGACTTCTTTGAGCGATTCAGCAAATGCTCGTACGATAGCTTCTTTTTTTGCTGCACTAATTTCTCGATCGTCAGCGATAATACCTGATTTTGCCCCACCAAAGGGCAAATCCGCGAGCGCATTTTTCCACGTCATTGCCCGCGCAAGTTTTGCAACTTCTTCTTTTGAAACGGTTGGCGTCATCCGAATACCGCCTTTGCCTGGCCCTCGTGCGGTAGAATCAATAACTACAAACCCTCGCATACCAACTGCAGGGTTATACACCTCAAGTACTTTTTCAGGTCCGAATTCGTCGTAGTCAATCATTGTTCACCTCTGCTCTGATGAATGCTGTGGAGATTAAAAAGTTTTGCCAGTCTACTCTGCTCGTTTATGCCTGCCTTGCTGCTTGAGCCGGGAACTATGCACTTCTAAGTACACGCCAGCAATAATGAGAAGTGCGCCCCCAATAACTACACGTAATTGAACTGCCTCCCCAAGAAAAATGATTGCGAGAATGATTGCTACGAGCGGTGTTACAATTGTTTTCATAAGTGATGTTGTTTCTGCCTCGAGTTTTTGCATTGAGAGATTATAATAGAGGTATGCGAGTCCAGTGGAGAATAGCCCGAGCGGTACAAGAAAAATCCCTATTTCAGACATATAGTCAAAGCCCCATCCAAAAATAAAGGGGAAGGGAAGGAGCAATACACTTGCGAAGAAAAAGAACCACATTACGTCCCCAATAGTGTGTGTTCTATCAGCTTGTCGCATTCCCACCATGAGGATGCTGTAAAAGAATGCGCTTGCAAGTGCGAGTGAATTTCCTAGCCCATTATGACTTTCAAAACTAAAAGGGTTTATGATTGCGATTCCCACTATTGCGATAAGGAGTGTAATGATTTTTGTAGACGTTATTTTTTCTTTTAGGAAGAAGTATCCTAGTACAAATACAAAGAATGGTGCGAGGTGGTTGAGAAACACTACATTCTGAACTGGTGCAAATAAGAATGCGGTCGTGTATAAGGACATCGCAATTGCCATTACGAGCCCTATCATAAAGTACCCCCCAGCATCTTGTTTTGTGAGTTTAAACGTTTTTTTATCGAGGAGCGGAACAACTGCGAGTAAGAAGAGAAACGCAAAGAATATACGATAAAAATTCAGAGTCATGTAATGAATTCCCGTACCTGAAAGTTTGGTTAGCACTCCAATAGTGCCGCTCAATACAGTTGCTAGTAAGACGTATACAAAAAATCGATTCATTTATTCACCTCTCGTAAATGTACAGAGTGTATGAGAATTATAAGTATTGCTACTTAGGAATAGATAGCGTTCATGCCCGCAATATCACCTGCTGCAAGGGTTCGTGCGTACGTTTCCCCTTCTGCCCCATACCCGTACATGGTTGCTTCAATGCAATCTGCAGTGTATAAATCATCAAGCCCCGCGCTATGCCCAAACTCATGTGTTGCAATGCTTTGATAATCCATAACAGTTGGGTCAATAGTTGCATCACCCCAATTATAGTCTGCTTGGTCAAAAATAGTATCGTATTCAATAATCTCTCGTGCGAATGGTGGCCCTGAGAATACACCCCATACAATTGTGACCCCGATAGCCCCTGGTGAATCAATACTACCGAAAAATACTTCGTTTTTACCATCAGGACTTGCCATGTCTGCCCCATCAACTACTGCACCAAGGTTTTCAGGACCAAATACGTCAAATGCCACGGTAGCATCCCAGGTTGCAAAGCTTGTTGCGGTAGCGCTTCGTACGAACGCATCACTCATGCCTTCAGTATTCGTTGTGTCAAGTACGTATGGTTCAGTTACTTTCCATGCAACGCCGTTTCCAAATAGGTCATAGCACGAGCTGGTTGCATCCCCACCACCATTATTTGAAGGTCCACCATTGTGATTTGCACGGTGATGATAGACGATTCGTCGTTCTACAACTTTTCCACTAGCACCATCATACGCTATTCGATTGCCCGCTAGGTCAAGTGCGCTAGCTGCGCGATCATAGCCGGGTGGTATTGCAAACGGGGCATTACCAACTGCTATAACAAATGAACTTACAAGAAGTATGCTTGCAAGGATTGTAATAACACTCTTTTGCATACATCACATACCAATCACTTCTTTTTATAGATTACGTTAGTCTAACGAATCAAGGTACGTTTGTATATCTTCCACACATTTTTCAGTGTATTCGTCCCGTAATGCTTGTTGTACATGATTTGCTTCAGTAAGATTCATTGATGCAAGTAACGGATACATCTTTCCATAGACTGGCCGATGCGCTCCAATAAAAAAGGTTAGTCTGCTCGGACTCATAAACGCTGTACGCTGCAGTTTTTGTTGGTAGTTGTTGAAAGCTTCCTCATCAGTAAGAATATATTCGTATGACTCATCTGAAGAACCAGCCCGTATCTCAGTAACAAGCCCTGGTGGCAAAGCTAGTGTTGATACCAATGCATCTAATCGTTGTTTATTTACCATATAAAAGTAGTAAAATATGACTATTTAAGGTTTTTTGTCGTCGAGAAACGCGGTTTTGTAATGTCAACTTTAGTAGAACGAGAAAGGAGTCCAATTAGAATTTGCAACGCCCCAATACCAAACAGAATTCCTAAGATTCCAAGGACAATATACAAAGCTAATCGAGCAGGTAAATCATCAAGTGTAAAAAGTTCAAAACGATTTGCAAGAGTATAAATCCCCGCTACAATAGCACACAAGAATATCGCCATAACAGTTAAACGAGAGCCACTACGCAAATGTGCATTTTCCTTACCATTTAAAATAATGAGTACATGAATCGCTCCGTACACTATAACCCCAATGACTAAGTATGAAAAATTAAATTCTACCGGTCGCTCAATAACATTAAACCAAGAGTACAAAAAGCCAATAACAAAAAGAAGCGAAACAAAGCTCAGCATGCGCTGCGAAGAAGGAAGAATTTTCATACGTTAATCTCCAGTATCAATTTGCGCTTTTTGTAATTTACCTGAATAGTCTATATACACTGTTTTGGTTTCTGAAAATTCATTGATTGCTTCAATACCACCTTCGCGAGTTCCATTACCCGTGCCTTTCATCCCACCGAACGGCAAGTGCACTTCTGAGCCAATCGTTGAACTGTTAACATACGTCAATCCTGTTTGCAGCATTTCTATTGCTCGGAATGCGTAGTGCATGTTCTCAGTGTAAATCGCTGATGATAACCCATATTCCACATCGTTTGCTACGTCAATTGCTTCGTTGAAATGTTTAACGGGGATAATTGATAGGACTGGTCCGAAGATTTCTTCTTGGCAAATACGCATGTTCCGTTTACAATCAGTGAAAATTACGGGCGTGTGGAAGTACCCCGCTCCCTTTTTACGGCTTCCTTTAAGCAGCAGTTTTGCACCTTCATTCTGACCGATATGCACATACTTCTCTACTTTTTCTAAGGCTTTTTCATTAATGAGCGGACCGATATCGTGATTCATTCCATTACCAACCGTCATTTTCTTAGTTCGTTTCAGGAGTTTTTGTTCGAGTTGTTTCTGTACTTTCTTGTGCACGATAACGCGTGAGGTTGCAGTGCATCGCTGACCAGTAGTGCCAAATGCTCCGAAGAGTATCCCGTCAACTGCTAAGTCGAGGTTTGCATCATCCATCACAATTATCACGTTTTTACCCCCAAGCTCAAGCCCTGTTTTCTTAATACCTGCGTGGCGCAAAATCCATTCACCCGTATTTTTAGAACCCGTAAATGAGAGCCCGTGAATGCGTTTGTCAGTTACGATTGCTTCTCCAACGTCGCCTGCACTACCGGTGACCATGTTAAAGACCCCTGGTGGAACCCCTGCTTCATGGAGAAGTTTGGTAAATTCAACTGCTGCGAGTGGAATGTCCGAGCTCGGTTTGAATACAACAGTGTTACCGCAGATTAGGGCAGGTGCTGTTTTCCATGATGGAATAGCAAATGGGAAGTTCCACGGGGTAATAAGCCCCATAACCCCGATTGGAACTCGAATAGTATATGCTGCTTTGTTAGGCAACTCTGATTTTGTCGTGTGACCGTACATTCTCCGGCCTTCACCGGCGGTGAGTTCAAACATGTCAATTGCTTCTTGCACGTCACCGCGCCCTTCCGCAATGACTTTCCCCATTTCTTGCGTGACGATTTTTGCGAGTCGTTCTTTATTCTTTTTGAGAAGTTCAACAACCTTCCACAAGATTTTAGCACGTGCTGGTGCTGGTGTGTCGCGCCACGCAGGAAATGCTTTTTCTGCAGCAGCTATTGCTATAGCAACATCATTCTTTGTTCCTTTCGCGAATTTTGCGATTGGTTTTCCTGTTGCAGGGTTTACACTCACGAATGATTCTTTAGTATCTGAAGCCACCCATTTTCCGTTGATATAGTTCTTGTACGTCTGCATCTCTCTTCTTCCCTAACGCTCTGAAGTAGTTGATGCATAAAAAGCTTACGCTAAAGCTTTTTCAAACAACTGCTTGACGACCTTGTAGTCTGCGCGACGATTTGTGGATTGCATAACGGCCCCAATTAAAAAATTAAGCGCTTTTGCGTCACCGGCTTTGTAGTCTGTAACTGCTTGTTTGTTAGCGGCCAATGCGTTATCAATATGATTCTGGAGTTCTGAGGCGTCATCCATCTTTGCCTTGACGTTTTCTGTTGGGTCTGAGCTTTTTGGTACGAACCCGTTTAAGACTTGCTTTGCTTGGAGTTCTGTTATCGTGCCATTTTTAACGAGTTCTACGAGTTTGACAAAGTGATCGACTGCGATATCGACTTCAGCAAGTTCTTTCTTGTTATAGTTAAGAACACGCAAGAGTTCGACAGTAACCCATGAGAGCGCGAATGTCCCGTCAATGTGTTTCGCTACTTCCTCAAAAAAGTCTGCGATATCTAAATCCTTAGCGAGTACTGCGGCGTCAGCTTCACCAATCTTGTATTTCGTAATGAGTTTCTGCAGTTTTGCATCAGGGGATTCAGGTAATGCTTGTTCGAGTTCGTGAATAAGTGAGCCTGCAATTTCTATTGGTGCAAGGTCAGGGTCTGCAATAAACCGATAGTCTGACGCGTCTTCTTTTCCGCGCATTCGCATTGTCTTTCCTTTTGCTTCATCGTATCGTCGTGTTTCGCGCACAGAACCTTCCCGGAGTTGGCGCTCAAGTTCAAATTCTATTGTTTGTTTAACTCCTGCTAAAGAATTAACGTTTTTAACTTCTACACGTTCAGTTTTACCAGGAATATTAACGTTTACGTCAGCTTTGATACCGGCGTTTCTATCAACAGCTTTTAAGTAATGGAGCAGATGCAAGAGTTTCTTCAACCATGCAACAACTTCGTCAGCGTAGGTAAAGTCTGGTTCAGTCACGATTTCAATAAGGGGCAAACCACTTCGATTATAATCAATAACCCCAGTTTTGGGATTCCAACTCGCAGGGTCTTCTTCAAGGTGCATGCTGTTGATACGAATACCTGCGAATTCTCCGCGTTCCCCAACTGGTTTTGCGTGGGCTCCGCTCAAAGTCGTTTGATATCCTTTTGGTAAATCCGGCCAGTCGTAGTGTTTTCGCATCCAGTGCATTCTGCGACTAATAGTGCATCCTAGCATGAGAGCAACCTGCACAGCTTTCTTCACCGCATCCTTGTTAGGTAACTGTGGTTTCGCCCCCGGCTGACCCGTACACAACGGACACACGAACGTATTCGGCGTTGTTCCTTTTTCACGAGTCGCGTGGCACGAACAAAACAATTTCTCGTCCGTCGTTAAGTACACATGAATTTCAAGCCCTATCATCCCTGATGCCATACAGAAACTAGAATTCCCGACCTTTTTAATGCTTGTGAGGGTTATTAAACACCAAGTGAATGCTAATAGCATGAATATCCGCGAAGCATCCAAAAGTGACATACCGCAACTACTTGCACTTATGCGCGAAGTTGAAGCTGACGATACAGTAAACCGCAAATTCATTACGAGCTTCATTAACAAAAAACAAAAGTGTTGCTTTGTCGCCCATTCTGAAAATAGAATCGCAGGATATGTTCTAGGCCACCATAAACGTAGAGTAATGCGAAAGGCGAGTAAAGAGGCGCACCTCAAAGAATTACTTGTGCAAGACAAGCATGCCCGAGACCCCTTATTTGATGAATTCTACACGTGGGCGCATAATCGCGGAGCGAAGAAAATTAATGTTACACCAGATAAAGAGAATACAAAATTAGTTTCGTTTCTCAAAGCACGCGGGTTTAAGGAATAATCAAGAACCACCAAACCGTCTCTTCCGCGTCCCGAATGTTTTTACCGCATCGCGTAAATCGTCTGGACTAAAGTCGGGAAAGTGTTTGTCACAGAAATACAACTCCGCGTACGTAGATTGATACGGCATAAAGCCTGAAGTGCGTTGTTCCCCGGATGTGCGAATAATTAAATCAGGGTCGGGTATATCTGCTGAGTCTAAGTACCTTGCAATGTCTTCTTCGTGTACTTCTTGCACGCCTTCTTTAAGCATTTTATTCACTGCTCGTGCTATTTCGTCTCGTCCCCCATAATCTAAACATAACTGCACGTAAAAATCAGAGTAGTCTTTAGTTGATTCTTCTAAAGCTGTTAATTTTTTCACGATATGTTTTGGTAATCGGTCTTTACGTCCTAAATGTCTAAATTTAATTTTATTCTTGACTGCATCATCTTGTAATTGATCACATAATCCTTCTAAGATGTCAAAGAGCACTTTGACTTCTTTGCCTGGTCGTTTCCAGTTTTCAGTTGAAAATGCCCAAAACGTCAAATATCGTACCCCTAACTCTTTAGCAACGGTAAAGAGTGAGTACAAGTTGTCTCGCGCTGCAGGTTTTCTGTGCCCTTCAGTTTTTGCAAGACCATTAGAAACTGCCCATCGTCGATTTCCATCAGGTATAATCGCTATGTGCTGTGGCACTTTTGCTTTAACACCTAAGAGTTTTTTACCTAAATTCTTAAGGCTTGATGTTTGATCACCAATGAGCCCTTTATCTGTTTTAATTTCAAAGCCAGTGTAATCAGTAGATATCTCTCGCCAAAAGTAGGATACCCCATCAACATGTGCAAACATAGGACCTTTTTGCACGAGCTCGAGTAATTCATCAAGTTGTTCACGCATTCCTTGCGCTACGATAAAAACGCTTCCATCAGGCTGATTGCGAACGTACCCGACGAGCCCTATTTTTTCAGCTTGCGCTTTAACAAATCGCCGAAACGTGACTCCTTGGACCCGTCCAACGACTTCGATTGCAAGTTCTTTATGCTTTTTTTGCGGTGTCATCTTCAAGTTCCTCCTTGAGTAGTGTTTTAAACCTTTCGAGGTCGTCTGCTTGCATCCGTAGCCCTACTGCGTCAGGATGCCCTCCACCACTTGCGTGTTCAAACTTTGGCAATAGTTTGTCTAGTATGTCTTTCACATTTTTTCCACGCATAGAAATATTACTAATACCGCCGACTTTATACGCTACAACGACGATATGATCTGGATAGCGATGGCAAAGTTCGTTAGCAATGTCAGCACTGATACTCATATCCCCACCGTATACGAAGAAAATCAAATTCTCATCTGCTTGCGCTTTCGCTTTAGTTATGAGTGCAGAATATTTTGTGAGTAAATCACGGTATTTTTTAGCGAAGGGTTTGCTTGAATCAAGTGTTGCGAGCATGTCTGATGGACCTGAACAGGCTATTAAGTAATTTTGAAGTTGTACAACGTGCGTGATTGAATCTTTCAAGCCGAAACTCAGAGATCTAGCGAGCCGCCCTATTTCTGATTCGTATAATACTTCAAAGGGTGCTGTAGCGTTTGCTTTCCAAAAGTCAGGATAGTGTTCTACAAATGTATCTGTAAAGTCAGGGAAGTGATGATCTGCAATACACCCCATCATCGCTATCCAAACGTCTTCTGCTCGTTTACCGATTGACCAGCTCCAGTACGTAACAGGCCAGGCAGTGATTGCTTCTCCATGATGCGATGCATTATATTCATACACTTGTTTGTACTCGTGTGTTTCTCGTTCTACATCATGATGGTCTATCCAAACAA
Source organism: archaeon (assembly GCA_038121585.1). GTDB lineage: Archaea > Nanobdellota > Nanobdellia > Pacearchaeales > GW2011-AR1 > JAYONY01. Next base: position 164,667 of record JAYONY010000001.1, read on the forward strand.
TAGGTATGCCGAGTTTTTCCATTTCTGCAACAAAAGCCTCTCCTAGATACGGCCTATCCAGTACGAATACATAGTCAGCATTGAGTTCTTGGACGCGTCGCGCGTATCCCACATCAACTGCGGGGTGTGACCGCACCGCAATTCCTTTTCCACGACCTATAAAGCGCCGTAGTAATACATAACTACAAAGCCCGTCAGGATCATTGTCATATAAGAACAAAGGATTTTGCGCAGCTTCAAGATGCTCGCGAATATCCGACAACTGATTTTCTGTAAGCATGACGATTAGTGCAAAACTTCCTTTTTAATGGTTAGGGTATGCTATTTTTTTACCACTTTATCGAATGAAAATATCGCAACAAAGCTTATAAATCGTCGACATAATACTAATGTACAATGAATAAATGGGCTGAATTGTTTGTCGGTTTGATCCTGATTATCGTGCCAATCACAGTGGCATGGTATTCTCCGGAATGGTTTGGAGAATTTTGGAACTTTCGGACTGCAGCATGGGAATTCCTTAAGGGAGGCGTATTTTGGGTCTTCATGATGGTAGGAGCGCTCTTTGTGCTGCTTGGTATTTCTGATTTGAAAGGATAAGGATTCACTACACGAATACTTAATTATATTTTTTTATTATAGCCTTGCGTATGAAACGTTGTGAAATTTGTGGAAAGCTTGATTGTAAAGAGCACGCATTCTCTGTCGGTAAAGTTGTCAAGATTGACTCATTTGCGGGTTCTTCTCCGCCTGAAGTGTTTGTTGGTCGCTGGAATTACCCAAATGTGTACACTGGCATTCTAGCACCTCAGTCATTTGGTGATACGAGGCATTTATCATCCCATGAAGACTGGCATAAGCATACACTATCGATTGATGAGGTGATTGCAAAACGCTCTGAACTCATTTATGGCCGTACACAGTCGTTTGTCAAACGCCCCACCTCTAAGTTTATGAGCGTGATGCAAGAGATTGCGATGACCCACAAGTCAACGGCTACAGAGTTTCAATTAGCGAAAAAGATTCGTGCTGAGAAACACCCCGATTCAAGAGTCCCCCTCATGAGCAATACTGCTCCAGTTGAAAAAGTACAATTACAAGAAAATACGAAGATCAAAAAGAAAGTTGATTATCTAGTCAATGATACTGATACGAAAGCTGCGACTGCAATACACGAGCTCGCAACAAGCAATATTTCTACTTCTAATATTATCAAACTCTTATCTGCGGGGCTACTTGGCCATAAAAAGAATCGTAAGCTCGTTCCTACAAGATGGGCTATTACTGCTACTGATGATGCTCTTTCTAAAGAAAAATTAGACCGCATCAGACACTACCCAGTGATTGATGCTATTAAAGTGTTCTCCGCTAACTATGTTGGCAATTATTACTGGTTTATCCTCTTACCTGACAAATATTCGTTTGAAGTAATTGAAGCGAAAATGATGGGTACAACGCGATTCATGCAGGATTATGAATCGTTCTTCCCACGTAAGAAATACGCTGATGAAGTAACTGGCGCGTATTATGCAAATAGACTAGCCCTAACAGAATATCTTGACAAGCATAAACGACAAGCACAATGTCTCGTTCTCAGAGAAGTTCGTCCGGAATATAATGCCCCGTTAGGTGTTGGCATCCTTAGAGAAGTTAGCCGTGAGGCATTCAAGATTAAACCAAGAGAATTTGAGAATACAACGCAAGCAATGCAAGCAATTGCGCAAGAATGTAAATTACCAATAACCGAGTTCACACAACGGTCGTGGTTGCTCAAAAACTACGGTAAACAGGCGAGAATCAGTGATTTTTTCTGATTACACTCATACGAAGAAGCCCAACTATATAAATGTTATGTATGCTGTTACTACCTAATAGTTACATTTATATAGTAAAGGGCAGTAGAGAAATTAGAGGTAGTTGTGGCTGTCAAAAAAAAGCAGGACTATACAAATAAGGAATTTGTCAAGGATATCTGGCAATTCTCTGAAGGGCAACGAATTCGACTAGTTGTAGGGGTCACATTGAGAGTTATTGCAGGCCTCGCCCCATTTGCAGTCGTATTCTTTGTAGGTAAGATTCTTGACTTTTTCACACTTTACAACCAAGGTGATTCGCTAACACCATTCTACACGTATATTTTTCTTATAGGCCTGCTTGGAAGTGCACAAGTCTGGATCAGAATGATCGCAAAGACCCACATTGATATTGTAGGTGGAAAAGCCCGTAAACAAGCAAGAACACTTGCCATGTCTCGCCTCATGGACCTTGAACTTGAATGGCATGAAAAAGAAAATTCTGGCAGTAAAATCAATAAAATAAATAGAGGAAGTAGATTACTATATGCATTCTTTGCAAACTTATTATCAAATAGAGGAACGAGCGTCGCAACTCGAATTGGAGGGAGCGTCGCAATATTCGCAGTACTCGGACTCAAATACACATTATTTGCAATTGGTTTCACCACGTTATTCATACTTACTGAAAAATACTATAATAAACGAATAAGTACATTACAAAAGAAACTTAACGTGATAGAAGATAAAGTCACAGGTAAAATTCAAGAGTCAGCATCGAATGTATTATCTGTAAAGTCTTTAGGGTTACGGAAAAGTTTTGAGAAAAGCACGCAAAAGCATGAAGATGAATATTATGCAATCTGGTTTGAATCTAAAAAAGCTGGCCGTAGTAAAAGTCGAACGGTAAAAGTAATTGCTGCGATTGGCTATGCATTATTCCTGCTCATGATAGGATTTGATTTCATTGAAGGTGCAATTACGATTGGCGCAATTTTAGTAATTAGTGCATATTTTGAAAATTTGAGAAGTGCATTGACTGAAGTAAGTGCAGTAACGTCAGATTATATTGTAATTAAGAACGGGGTCGGACAACTCATGACTATTCTTGGTACCGAAGTCTTTGATCGAGAATCTGATGAATTAAAGCGAGTACCAAGTAATTGGAAAGAAATATCCTTTGAAAATATTGATTTCAAGTACAAAAATAAACGAGTTCTCAAAAATTTCAGTCTAATAATTAAACGCGGTGAAAAAATTGGAATTGTAGGTAAATCAGGATGTGGTAAATCGACACTAACAAAACTTTTGCTCGGCCTTTATCAGCCAACGAAAGGAACAATTGCCATTGATGGAGTACCAATTCAACAGTTCAAACATAGCGAAATTACAAGCACGATAACTGCAGTATTGCAAGATTCTGAAATGTTTAATGCAACTCTAGAGGAAAATATCACCATAGTATCTGGAAGAAAGAATAAAGCACAATTAGTAAAAGCAACGCACATAGCTGCTTTGGAAGAAGTTATTGATAGACTCCCTCAAAGAATAAAGACGCTCATTGGTGAGAAAGGATACAAAGTCTCTGGCGGTGAGCGGCAACGACTCGGCATTGCAAGAGCAGTGTATAAAGACAGTCCAATGATACTGCTTGACGAAGCAACCTCAGCGCTTGACAGTAAGACTGAAGAAAAAATACAGCTAGCACTAGAAGAAAATCTTTCTAATAAAACACTCATGATTATTGCCCATCGGCTTTCTACTTTGAAGCACGTTGATAGAATTATTGTGATGGAAAAAGGAAAAATAACCGAGACGGGAACATTCAAAGAACTAGTAAAAAAGAAAGGGACATTCTATGAAATGTATACGTTGCAAAAGGCAAAGTAACTAATCAAGGAATAAAACATTCTTAAATTGCTTAAAATGATAATCTCCAGTGACCACCTTTGCCTTAATTGCAGCTGCAGTAACAAGTACGAGTGCATCAACGATTCCAAAACTAGTTAGTTTCTTTCGAGTGTCAACGTATACAATTCCTGCTTCTAAAGCTGCCTCATCAGACGTTTCAATAACAGTTGCATTAGATACTATTGCCTCATGCGCTAATTTGTAATTACCTTTATCCCGCTTTATTTTAGCAACAACTTCTGCTATTGTTATAGGCAATACAAAAATCTGATTACGCTCTGATTGTAGCAATGCACAAACATCCTCTCCCTGTTTACTACCTTGCAAATACTCTATCCATGCATGTGCGTCAAAAACATATTTCATTTCTCAAGTTGTCCTCGCGCTTTATCCTCTCGAGTAAATTTCCCTATTCCTTTTAACGCACCAAAATAATCTCGTTTACGCTTCTTCACAGTAATCTCTACTTCTATATTTTCGACTAACCCTTCTGAGCGAACAATTTCCTTAGGAACTGTTACCACTAAAGAACCGCCGACCTTACGTGTTTTTGATAGTGTAACCATATAAAAAGTATAACTTAAAGTTATATAAATATGCCTATCAATTTCGAAATTCTAACGATACAATACTGCCCCTACAACTATCAGCGATTGTAACACCACTAAACACGCGTTCATAATGATCAACGGTTTGTCTTTATGAGCAACGCCGTAGACAAACCAGAATACCGAGAAGAATGCAAAACCTGCCCATGACACAATTGACACTCCTGACGCATCTTGTTCAACCCAGACTTTTAACAACTGTGGAAAGTTCATTATGGGAATTCCAAACGCAACAAAATAGATTGCACGGTCCATGAATCGCTTCCATTTCTCAGGATGATCATGCGTAGAATATTTTTTACCTCGAACGTAACGATACCCGACGCTCATGGTTACTTACGCTTTTTCTTTTTCAAGCGTGCAAGAACTTCATCAACGTTTTTTTGCAATTGGTCCATTGCATCATTGAGTTGTACGCGGTTTTTCGTTCCAGTACAGACTAACTTCCCGTTAGAAAAGAGCAAGAATGTTGTTGTTGGCTCATCTAACTTATAGACTAAACCTGGAAATTGCTCTGGTTCATACTCTGTATTTTCAAGCTCGAGTGCTAGTATGTTGAGGTTAAGATCAACATTGATACTCCCCGAAGCAACAATATTTTGTACTGTTATCTTTGGCTTGTCAGTGATCTTAACCCCTATTTTAGCAAGTTGTTTGATGACTTGCTCAATCACCTCTTTAACTTGTTGTACGGACTTTGTCCCTGTACACACAAGATTCCCAGAAGAGAACACGAGGACTGCGCTTTTAGGTTTTTTAACCCGGAGCACAAGCCCTGGAAATTGTTCTGGATTATATTCAGTATTAGAATGTTGTCGAGCGAGTTTTGTCAAGGAGACTGGTTTGCCAAGAGATGATGTGGCGACGATATTTTGTACCTTGAGGTCTTTTTTTGCTGCCATGTGTTGCCATTTAAAAAGGGACTTCCTTTATAAACATTCCCTTTAAAAAAGAATGTATGTAATTTCTGCTGGTGTGATTCCCCGTTCCTGTAATTGTATCAGGGCTATTAGTTTTGTTATTGTATCTTCCTTACCGAGTTCTGCATAGTCAATAACTCGTGTTGCTCGTCGTTTTGCTTTTAGCATTTCTTGCTCGAGTTCATCGTCTTCACCAAGCGTTACTAGATAGACATACGTTATGAGGTCATGCGCATCGCGAGTAAGATCTCGTACTTCGTCAGGCATCATTCCCCCAACAATAATTGTTGAAATATCAAATGAATCATTATGTAGTGCTCGTTGTACGTATTCTTTTGTTGCACGTATGCGTGTAGGAATGGTATGGTCGCGTCGAGGGACTTTATCTTCAAACCAATAGACTTCGAAATAATCTTTGAAAGTGTGTCGTAGCTTAGAAGCTACTTTTTTTGCAAGCCGCCGGTTTGGTATGCAAATACTATAGAGTGATGCCATTTATCCAAGCCCTCGTTTCCGTATTTTTTGTATGCGCTTAAGTTCTGCTAAAATGTCTTCTGTTGTTGCAATGTCATGCACTCCGCGTTCAGGACGATAATGAGTTATTCGTGGAAATCGTAATGCATAACCAGAATCATAAGTTGGGGAGGGTTGCACATTCTGATACGTTACACTTACAACAATTTTTGGCTTAACACGTACAACTTTTCCTTTTTCAGAAGTAATAAGTGGCTGGAGTAATTTGTCCATATCAGAATAGGTTATGCCGTCTGATTCTTCTTTTTCCTTGAGGCCTGATGCTACTTTCCCAACCTCTAAGAATTTCCCATCATGTACTGGGTCCTTACAGGCAACAATGTATGAGGTGAGCCCTCCTGAGCGCTTCCCCGTTCCATATTCTGCCCCTACTATTACTAAATCTAAGTCTGCTGCATCAGGCTTCATTTTAACAATGTACCCTACTCGTCGTCCTGGCCGATAGGGGGCATCAAGTTTCTTAAACATCACTCCTTCTTCGCCAAGTTGTAGTGCTTCTTTGTAAAATTCATTTATTTCCTTAGCATCTCCTGAAACGAATTGGCGTGATAAACGAATAACCCAATGTTTTTGATCAACTACTTTTTCAATAATTTTTCGTCGCTCCGTAAATGGCAGGTCAATAGTACTTTTACCGTTTAAGTACATAATATCAAAAACATTTATTTCTACTGGGAGCTTGGTCATGAGTTTGTCAATATCATGTTTTCTCCTGATTCGTTGACTGATTGCTTCAAATGGCCGGTACTTATTCTTTCCCCCCTTTACTTCATACCCTACTACTTCTGAGTCGAGCACAAAACTCTTGCCTTTAACATGATTTTTTACTGCTGCAACGACGTCCGGGAATTGTTTTGTTACATTATCGAGTTTTCGCGTGAATAAGCTTACTTCTTTCCCATCATAATTAATGAGTACTCGAAAACCATCGTATTTGTGTTCAACAGCGAGAGGTTTCCCACAAATACGAAACGCATCTTCTAGTTTCGTTACTTTTACAGGTAGCATTACTTTTATTGGCCGTCCAGGAATAACTTCTACTTTCTCAAGTGCTGTGCGCCCTTTTCTTGCTAAGCGTAATACTTCTGCAAAATCATTTATTTTATCAAATGCACTATCAACCACTTCATTCATTACCTTATAATCATCTGCGTAAAACGCTTGAGTGATGCCATCACGAAGTACTGCGTCTGCTACCCCTACTCGAAGGTCATTTAAGAGTGTTCGAACAATATATTTCGCCTCTATTCCTTCTGCAGAAGTAAGTAGCTCTAAAATAAGTTGCATTTTTTTATCTACACTTCCTTTGCCTTCTATACTTGCGAGTTTTTGCAAGTTTGAAAATACGAGTTTTGTAGTGAGTTTTTTACTCATGAGTGTTGATTGTTTTTTCTTCCCGATTCGTTGCTCTGCTATCTCTCCTAAATCCCCTATTGTTTTGAAATCATTCATTATAGCTTCTTTAGTTGCCCCTGCTGCTTTTGCTATTGCCTTAATGGTGAGTTGATGTGAAATGCCAAATTCTCGTTCATCATATCCTGGAAAAACGCGCCCTCGCAAAAGATACACATGTTTTTCCTCCCCTTTAAGGTGCGGTAAGAATTCTGAGAGAATAGCTGTTTTTTCAAGCAGTTTTGTGGTTGAGCCCAGTGCCTCATACACCTCTGCAAATTTTTTATACATCATTACTCTACTAGTGAACTGCGTATTTAATAGTTATTGCGCTATTTGAGTGGATCAAAAAAGGAGTCAGTATCTGGTTTGGCATGATAAAGCTCTCGGCAGTACTCTTGTGCTAATGCGTTGTTAAAGTCTCTTTGCAACCCGTCTGTTTCAATTGTTTGATATAATAAATCTTCATAGAGCGATACGATAAAGCTTCGATCAAGTTTTATCGGTTCATGCGGGTCATAGTGATGCTTCATTGATTATATTTTATGAGAGAGTTTTTTAAATCCACCCTCGTTTTTTTATTCCTCCATCCCAAATCTGAAAAGATAATGTTTTTTCAGGGAGACTGCGGTGTTTGCGTAGTAGGGCTATGCGTTTTCCGCCATCATTAACCAGTTCGATTAAGCATTTACTCCAATATTGAAGTATGTCTCCTGCAACCATTCGTGCACTATCCTCCCATCGATAAATTTGATTAGTAACAATCACTGGTATTCGTTGCTTGCGTGCGATTTCAGCAAGTAGTCTCATTTGTCGTACGAGTTCAGCATTTATCTTTTGTTTTTCACCATTGCTCGCGCCATTATCTCGTTCTCGTGCATCTGCAAAATCGAGCCGATAGAGCATTGTCATCCCGTCAACAACTATTAACGAAACGTGTTGTTTTACGTGTTTTAAGAGTTGATCAAACGATTCTTTTTGTTCTGTAAACGTAGTGGGTGACAACACAAAAATATTATCAAGTGCTACATCTAAATCCTCTCGTGACCCGACGAGTTGGCGTACGCGCTCACTGCTAAACCCTCCTTCGGTATCGATATAAATGACTTTGTTCCCTTTTTTTGCTTGGGAAACTGCTGCTACCATGCAAAAATTAGTTTTACCACTTCCTGCTGATCCATATAAGGTAGTGATTATATCCGCGTCATACCCTCCATGAAGCCATTTATTAAGATCATAGCTTCCAGCAGATAATTTGAATGATCGCCCACTCATGCAATTGTAGCTAATATCGAGTATAAATAAATAAGGGTGTCACGAGTGCAACAGAGAATAAAAAGAGATAAAAAAATAAAAAAAGGTTTACCGCTTTTTACGAGCAGTTGTTTTCTTTTTAGCACTGCTTCGTGCAGGTGCACGTGCAGGAGTTGCTGCCTTGGTGCGTGTTTTTGGAGCACACGTGTCACAGTTAAATTCTGCGACGAGCAATACAACAAGCGCTATTGCAGCAACCCATTGTGATGCTTCACCAAGCAAGCTCGGCCAGAGTGCTAGAAGTAACGCTACGATAAGCAATACTATTCGCCAAGTTTTGTTAAGCATTGATTCTACCTCCTTTTACCTTAAGAGTTACTTGCCTTTCTTTTTTGTGGCAGTAACCTTACAATTAGGACACTTAAATGAGTGAGCAAGCAAGACTACTGCTGCAATACCAATAATCCATCGAGAAGCACTCGTATTCCAAATCGCAAATACTAAAATAACTACAGCAATAACTCGCTCAACCAGACTACAATTACAACCCATCACTTCACCTCGTATGTATTCAAACGATTAATGCTTAATAAAGGTACCGATAAGGAGTAAAAACAATTACTTCTTAAGTGCAGTCGTGATTGCACCATCTTCTTTTTGAATTGCCGCAATAGCATCCTTCACTGCCTTTAGAGGAGTTCCGCTTTCTGTTTCAACACGCATAACTAGAGGCTTGTCAGGGTGTACTCGTCGCCACGCAGCAAATTTTGCCCCGTTCTCGTTTAAGTACACTCGTAGCACTTCTGCTATGGTTGTGTTATCAATATGAAATTCAAGCATATTTTTTTCACTAGTTATTACATCAATGTGCATACTTGACCCAGAATTAATCGATTTATAAAGCTTATGGCTACTCAGAACTAAGAACCTTAGCCAACGATTTCTATATCATCACCGAGCAAACTGCTCATATCAGCGTCTTCTTTTGCCGGTTGTGGCTTGCCTGATCGAGCAGCAGGACCTTGTGCCGCGCTTTCAATTGCTGCCTGAGCATCTCGTTCTGCTTTCATTTTTGTGAGTTCAGCGAGTGAGACTGAGGATTGCGTCCCTTCTTTTCGAAGTGTTGTTCCAAGAACATTTTCTATTCTGTTAATCAGCACGTAGTCATCAGAGGGTAATTCTCCAAGCTCAACTGACTTAATTACCTCTTCAGGGACTTCACACGCAACAGCGAGTTGTCGTCGATTCCATCCTTTTACTCGTCGTTTTTTAGCGATTTCCCAGTGAAAATTAGTAATAAGCGTTGCAACAACATTATTTCCTTTATTACCCACATCTCCTCGTTTCCATTTATCAAGCCATGAGGCATTTTGTTCGAGTGATGGAGGCATTGGTGTTCGTCGTGGTAGTTCACCATGAATTTCTCGTTCTGGCTCCACAACATCCCGTAGAATAAATAAGTCTTCTTCGACTGCCTGTGAGCGTGGCATTTGCACGATTTCACCTTCTTTAATCACCTCTACAAATCCGGCATCCATAAGCATATACTTCCTACTAAAGAATGCTTTAAATTATTTACTGCACTAGGGTATATAGGGATTAAGATCCTCTATACTGTCGACATACACTATGTCTTCACCATTAATAATGCTAAACGGCAATCGTGCGTGTGAATACCGCTGTTTGAGTTCATCAACACCTTCTACTGAAAGACCATAATCAAATGAGTAGACCATTATTGTTTCAGGGTGGAGATTCTTAAACACGTTCAAAACGTACCCTGCCTGTTCGCTTGCATCTTGTAATGCTTCAGTATTTGAATAAAAGAAAAGCACCGTTGTGAAATCATCACCACACGCTTCATTGTACGTGTTAACAATAGTATAATGAGTGAGTTCTAGTCGCTCATAAATTTGTTTTTGTTCGAGCACTCGTATATGATCTGCACCATACCTTCGCTCTAGTAAAATCAGTCGCGACCCTACTTGATCGAGTAATTCCGAAGAAGTATGTAGCAGCTCTTGCTCGCATGTAGTTGCACTTTCTCGTATTTCCTCCAAATACGTTTCTACAGCTAAGTTCTTAGTATTGATAGTAAGATAATTAAGATACGTAATACTATACACAAACAAAAAAATGAGTATGAAAGCTATTGTTGCAAAGATAAATGCTAGAAAATACCGCCCAAGCCCAATTCCATCAATCCTTTCCATGTTTTTGACTCCTCCATCCTACTTCTCTTCGTGTAACAATGTAAAAAAGTGAAATAACCCACCATACAAAGAATAATACTGAGTAACTCATTATAAAGAGTACGAAATTGTACCGTAACCGTTCCTTATGCGCCACATGTCGTTTTCCAAATAATAAATACATGGACATGACTGCTACTGTCACAAATGTTATCATCGCGACAGGATTTGTGAATATCGAGAAGAACAAGTGTTCAAACATGTACGTATTAAACTCAAGCAGTCCACTGAATTGGAAGTTTATTGAGTCGAGGAGTTGTAATTCTCGTTGAGCATTGCGTAGTGATCGAATCACAACATAGGTTGTGAGAATTATACCCCCAATTACGGAAAAGATTGCTGCCGGGAGCACAACTGTTCCAAGAGCCCCTCTTTTAAATCCGAATAATGACCGATAGCCCCACAGGTTTGTTATGAGCCCAGTGTACCACCTTCTTCGCTGTACGACGAGTCCTCGAAAAGTAGTGGGGACTAAGGTGTATACGTTTGCGGTTGGTTCATTATCAAGTACGTAGTTATGAAGTTGCATCCTAAGTGCTATTTCCATGTCTTCAGTAATGTTTCCAACCTCATACCCCCCATATTTTTTGAAGAATGAAAGCCGGTATGCTGAGAAAGCTCCTGCAGTTATATGGATAGCATTTGCTATTGCGAAAGACTTACGTAAAAAAACTCCGAGGTAATATTCGATTTGTTGTACTCGTGGCCAGAGACCTTTTGGTTTATGTACAAGCATTGTTGGGGTCACTGCTGCAACGCGTTCATTGTGAAAACGAGCGACTAATTTTGATAATGCATCAGGTTCTGCGAAAGTGTCAGCATCCATTGATACAAAGATTTCTCCTTTTGCTTTTGAAATACCAAGATTTAGTGCACTTCCCTTACCCCCATTTTTTTGACGAAACACATGCACTCTGCTTGAAGCATATTTTTTAGCTACTTCATACGTTTTATCAGTACTACCATCATCAACAACAATTATTTCTAACTTATCCTTGGGATAATCAAGTGCAAGTGCTGATTCAATAGTTGGTCCAATACTTTTTTCCTCATTATATGCAGGAATACATATAGTGACTGGGAATTTTTTTGTTGTAGTAGGCCGTTCTCGTCGCTTATAGACAAAGAGATTTATCAAATAGAAAGAAGTAATATACAATCCCACGTATGCCATGACATACACAAGGATAACATACACGTCAGCCATTACTATGCAACTCCCTCTCCTTCACCTAATTGCCCCCGCTCCAAATTAAAATAGTCATAAAATGCATCTGTGAGGGATAACTCAGATGTATGCCCCATTTTTTTCTTTGTTACTAGTCCGATCTTAACAAAGTTAGCTACGTGATCATAGGCCTTATTACCCCTTATTTTTATGAGTACACTTTGCTTTACTGGTTGTTTATACGCGATTATTGCGAGTGTTTCTTGTTCTGCTTTTGAGAATTCACTACTTCCTGTTGCGAGCCGATGCACAAGGTCTGCATGATCTTCTACCACGTCCATTTTCCATAAATCATCTCGTGCGATAATTCGAAGTCCTGAAGTAGCGTATTTTTCTTGTAAGTCTGAAAGCACTGCTCTCAAAAGGACGGGATTAACATCAGTGAGTGCTACGAGTTCTTTAAAACTTAGAAATCTTCCAGCAATAAAAAGGGCTGCTTCAACACGTGATTGCGCTGACCGCTCATCAGCACTATCAATATCCTCTATTGTTGATCTTCGAACGTGTTCTGGTTCTACCATAGTTACTATGACATTATAGACGTTAAAAATGTTTATACACTACGATCCAAATGCTATGAGTAATCCCTCAATGATTGCAGCGACTACTAAGAGAGGAATTACTGCTATAACAAACGTTTTAAGTGAACGCATAGATCGTCGAACAAATTCTTGCTTAGGGTTTTTAGTGAATACAAACATCCCTAAGTGCACTCCCATACCAAGAGATAGAAAAATAGCCGGTAATTCAAAAATCCCATGAGGTAAAAGACGCCAGATAATGCCATATCCTGCAAGTGTCGCAACTTTTGCATAAACATATCCAGTTAATGCACCGTTAGTCATTATGTTGATAACAGGGAAGAGACCGAGTGCAGCTCCGAAAACCATTCCTACAAATGCTGTTGTAGTATTATTTTGAAAAATAAACCAAATGAGTTCTCCTGGTGAAAGATCTAGTACCTTACCTGCTAAATCTTCAAGAATAGGGTCAAAAAAGGAGAATTGGTCCGAGAAGGCGAATCCAATGAGCCCACTAGCAAAAAATAATGCGAGCATCATGAGTGCGAAATAACGTGTTTCATATAAGTGGCTCCGAGCAATCATTGCCCACGTGGGGCGTGTACCCTTTGCTTTTTGCCCTACTGAACGTTTCTGTACGACGTTTTGGACAGTGCGTTTTGAGGCAATAGCAGATTTCTTACGATTAGTACTTCTTGCAGTTTTGGGTGCAACTACTTTTTTCTTAGTTGCTACTTTTTTTGATGATGATTTCTTTTTTTGTGCCATGATTAATGAAACATTTTGTTAAGCATACGTATTTTTCTCGGATACTTTCCCCGAAGGTAAAATCCATATATAAGCCCTACGAGTAATCCTCCAAAGTGTGCGGTGTTACCGACTGGTAAATCACTTGCGATTGAGACTGCCCATAGTCCGAACATGAGAACTGCCATTGCAGCCCACATTGGCATGGGGATTACAAACATGACAAGCACTTTCATTCGTGGAATAAGTACCGCGAGCAGCCCCCCAAGGCCAAAAAGCGCCCCTGATGCACCAACGGCAAAAGAGTTTACAGAGCCAAAAATGCTTTCTGCAAGTCCGAAATAACTACCGACGTACGCAAGCCCTACAAACATGAGCCCACCAACTACTCCTGAAAGTAAATAGAACCATAGATATCGTTTGCGTCCGATTAACCGCTCAACAAAGTTCCCTATAAAGAACATCGAGACCATGTTTACAAAAAGGTGACCAAACCCACCATGCATGAACATACTTGTAACAACAGTCCAAACATATCCTTGTACAAAGAGTTGTGGACTTAACGCAATAAAGTCAAGTACTATCATTCCGAGACGTTCTGAAAAAAAGAGTGGCCAAATAAGCATAAATAAAATAACATTGAGCGCTATGAGTCGATCATTAAGACTCATTGATTGCCAAAAGTTTGGTTTTCGTCGTTTTGGTTTACGACGAACGATTCGTGCTTGTGCCACGTTCTACTTACCTCTTTTTGAAACAGTGCTTTGTTTCTTAGTTGTTGGCTTAGACACTTTTTTACGAACTGCCTTCTTGACAGCTTTTCGTGTTCGCGTACTTTTCTTAGCTACTGCTTTTCGTCGAACTGGTGCACGAGTTGTTGTTTTCGTTGTAGTAGTTACTTTTTTCTTAGTTGCTACTTTCTTAGCACGTGTTGCTGCTTTTTTCTTAGTGGTTGCTTTTTTTGTAGCAACTTTTTTCTTTGCAGTACCTTTCTGAGCTTTTTCAGCTTCTTTCTTTTTACGTGCAATCGTAGCTTTTCGCTTTGCAGCTGCTATTTTCTTCTTTTCTTCTCGTTCTTCAGCTTTCTTCTTTGCTTCTGCTTTCATTCTTCGCTCTCGAAGTGCTGCTTCTTTTGTTTCAATAAGTGTTAATTCATCATCTATTGCTGCCATTTTTAGTGCTAAGTCTTCAAGCGCTCGTTCTATTTCATCTACACGATCACTGGTATCCTTCAGTTCCATTACTTCCCCGGTTTCAGGACAGATAAAATCATATTCAAGTGCTTTTTCTTCTGAGTATTCCCTATCTGCGGTTGGACTATAATAATACCTCATGCTTTGACGTTTGTGTAATTCTCCTCGTAGCTCTTCTGAATGAGCTGCAAGTTTCTCACGTAGTCTTCGTAATGATTTTACAGTATCAAGCGTCCAAAAATACGTGTACCAACCACCATTTTTAGTATCTTTTTTTCGAGTGAAGTGTACCATTCCCTCATCCGATAACCTATAGAGAATATTTCGAGCTTGATTGATGGTTAAATTCAATTTTTTAGCTATAAGAAACTCATTAACATTTTCTTTGAGATACATTATCTCAACAATCGGTACTGCGTGAGAACCAGCTACTACGTGTACTACATCCCTCAAAAGTGCTTGTTGCATCTTTTTTGAGTGTTTTGCACGCTCTGCTTTAGTCATTGGCTTTTGATCAGTTGTTTGAGTAACCATTGTAATAGAGAGTGGGCTAATAAGTGCATTTACCACTACAGTAAGGATTAAAAATGTTTCGCAGAAATCGGTTCGTACATAAGTAGTTTATAATTACTACTTTATAATGAATATAAACCTATTTAAGGATTTTTCGGAGCATACGTATATGCTGTTTGGTAAGAAGAAAAAAGAGGGATTGCCAGACCTGCCACCGAATCCTGCGATGATGCCGACGGTGCATGATTACAACAGGCCACTTCCTCCGATTGATCCAATGCAAAATCCACCAAGTGTTCCTGACGAAAGTCCAAATCAATTACCCCGATTACCTCAAACACCTTCGACTAGAGAGTTTGGAGAATCAGCAACTCCTGGAGCACTTACTCAAGAGGCCGATAAAACAATTCCTGACCCCCCTTCAGAATCATCAGTAAGTACAACATTCCCCGTTCCAGGTACTGCAAGCAGATTTCCAACACAAAAATACAAGGTTGTTGAAATGGAAGAGTGGAAACCAGAAAAACCGCAGAAACCAAAAGAAATTCCGCAAGAACCCCAAATCCCTATACCCCCACTTGATGATTTACCGCCTGATGTTGTTCCAGGACATAAAAAGTATGAACCCCCACCAGCACCTAAACCAATGCCAGTTGCTAAGGACAGACCAATTTTCGTGCGTATTGATAATTTCAAGAGTGCCCGTGATTCGCTTGATATCGTTATTGATAAATTAACTGAAGTTGAAGAGTTACTTCGCATGATTCGTGAAGTGAAACGTAAAGAAGACACTGAACTTTCTATCTGGGAAAGTGAAATGGAGAATATTAAGGCCCGTATTGGGTTTGTTTCTGACGAGATTTTTACAAATACCTATAAGGAATAAGCATGGAATATGTTTCGTTTAATCCCGCGCAGCGAGAGGCTGGCATTAACAATTTAGCGCAAAGTCAAGCAGAGCTCGGGCGAATTATTTCTAAATATGTTGGATTTTTACGACTACGTCAGGAAGAAATTTCGTTAAAACGCTTACTCTACCGCAAAGTTAGTGAAATAACGACTGAACTTCAAAAACTTCATTCTCTACTTCCCCCAATAAGTATTCGTCGATTAGGCCTTATTGGTCGAGGTAGACCTTCAGAACTTGGCATTAGTCGTATTGGTAGGCGATCTCTCCTTGAGTTTGAAGTTGATGTGCTTAAACAACGCATTATGAATCTCGGGAAGTAACCGCCAAGATTAAAAACACCTGTTTCTCAACGATAGAGTATGATAACACGTGAAAAGCTCATTAAAGAATATGTAGATCATTTCAAGTCGCACGACCACAAGCATATTCCGTCGAGTTCATTAATTCCCGAGAACGATCCTACTGTTTTGTTTACAACTGCAGGAATGCACCCACTCGTTCCTTTTATTGCTGGTCAAAAACACCCATTAGGAACACGACTTGTGAATGTTCAAAAGTGTATTCGCACAGGGGACATTGAAGAAGTCGGGGACACAACCCACCACACTTTTTTTGAAATGCTCGGTAACTGGTCACTTGGAGACTACTGGAAAGAAGATGCAATTACAATGACGTACGAGTTCTTAACGAAGAAACTCAATATCCCTCTAGAAAAATTAGCATTCACCTGTTTTGGCGGGGACGATGATGCACCTAAGGACGAGGAATCAGCGACAATTTGGAAGAGTCTAGGAGTGCCAGAAAGCCGTATTGCATACCTCGGCAAAAATGATAATTGGTGGGGTCCAGCAGGCGAGACTGGCCCGTGTGGTCCTGACACCGAAGTATTTTACTGGAGCGATACACAAGTCGCAGCTCCAGAAACGTTTGACCCGAACGATGATCGCTGGGTAGAAATTGGGAATAATGTGTTGATGCAATATGAAAAAACGAAAGCTGGAAAGTATATCCCGCTCAAGCAAAAAGTAGTTGACTTCGGAGGTGGCGTTGAGCGTATGCTAACAGTGCTTAATGGTTTTGATGATAATTACGAGTCACCATTATTCAAACCGATTATAGAACATATTGAAAAACTATCTGGTAAGAATTATAGTAATACTGAGTACACGCGTTCAATGCGAATAATCGCTGATCACATTAAAGCTGCAACGTTTATTCTAGGTGACGCGCGCGGCGTTGCACCCTCAAATGTGGGACAAGGCTACGTTTTACGGCGACTTATCCGGAGAGCGATTCGCCACGCGAGAATGCTTAACATTGAAGAGCAATGGACCGCACATTTAGCAAAGACAGTTGTAAGCTTGTATCCAGAGTATCAAGAGTTAAGCCAGCAACACACATTTATTCATGATAACTTAGACGCTGAAGAAACAAAGTTCAAAAGCACACTTGAGAAAGGGCTGAAAGAATTTGAGAAGATTGCAACTGACTCGGTCATTACAGGCACAGAAGCATTTTTACTCTTCCAATCATACGGATTTCCAATTGAGATGACACAAGAACTCGCTGCTGAGCGAGGACTCACAGTCGACCTTGAAGCCTATAATGAGGAGTTCAAGAAACACCAGGACTTGTCTCGTCAAACAACGAGTGGTACGTTTAAGTCAGGCCTTGCTGATAATTCTGATGCGACAAAAAAACTCCATACTGCAACACATTTGCTCAATGAGGCACTTAGACAAGTCTTAGGTGATGATGTAAAACAACGCGGTTCTAACATTACGCCTGAGCGTTTACGGTTTGATTTTAGTTTCGATCGTAAACTAACTGATGAGGAAAAGCAAAAAATTGAACAATTAGTGAATGCAATGATTGATGCAGGGCTTAAGATTACGCGTGAAGAAGTCCCACTTTCTCAAGCGCTTGATGCTGGTGCACAAGCAGAGTTTGGGAATAAATACCCAGAGATGGTCTCAGTCTACACAATGCATGACGATAGTTCGCGTGGCTGGTTTTCTAAAGAAATTTGCACTGGACCGCATGTTGCAAATACAAAAGAACTTGGCCATTTTAGAATTAAGAAAGAGCAGTCTTCAGCTGCAGGTGTTCGTCGTATTAAAGCAGTGTTAGAATAAGTAGTCCGAGTGCTAAGAGCACACAATACGTTCCAAACCATCTAAAATTCTTTTTATTCGTTAGTAATTTTGTAAATAGTAGATGTATTGCGCATAGTCCAACGATAAAACTCACGAGTGTAGCCCATATCAGCCCTGTTGGTAACGGATTATTGCCTATTGTGAATATACTTGCTCCAAAGATTACGGGTATGAACATTAGAAATGAAAACCGCATAGCAGTCTTTTCTGAAAGCCCAAGTAGCACCCCTGTTGCCATTGTTGCACCACTTCGTGAAACACCAGGCAGGATAGCAAATGCCTGAGCAATACCGATAATGAATGCTCGTTTGTAGGATAAAGGTTTTTTTGTAGTATGATCCATTGATGCTATAAAGAGAAAAATCCCTGTAATTCCAAACCCGAGCGCTACAACTCGCAAATTAGTTAATAAAGCATCAAAGTAAGGAGCTACTAAAAACCCCACTAATGCTGCAGGAATTGATGCAATAATGAGATATAATCCAATCTTGCCCTCTTCACTTGACCATGCGCCCGTAAAAAATGCCCGTATAATCTCAGTTATATCCTTACCAAAATACACGAATACTGCCATGAGAGTTCCAAAATGTAATGCGACCTCATACTGTAAACCCCCGCTAAACTCGAGAATATGTTCAAATACTACGAGGTGTCCTGAACTAGAAATAGGAAGCCATTCTGTTATTCCCTGTACAAGTGCGAGAATAAATGCTGCAGTAAATTCAGTAACTACCATAGAGTTTTGAGCCTGAAGAACACTAATAAAGATATCGTCGAGGAATTATTACTTTGCCTGTGATGCTGCCCCACTAGCTGCTGCAGCACCACTACCAAACATCTTGATTACAAAATAAATCGCAATACCAATAGCCCCTACTAATGCCCATCCCAATGGTGTTGGACTACCATCAAGACCTACGACCATACCGCTAATTGCTCCAAAAGGACCATTCGTAACAGCTTCATCATCTACGCTTAGAGAGCTTGAGAGTTCCCCGCACGATTGGGTGAGTTCAGGACGGCCTTCGAGCGTACCACAGTTATTAGTATCTTCACACGTTCGTGCTTGTGTTCCATCACTACATGCATTCCAATCAGCACATTCCCAAAGAGGGGTGCAAGAAGTGCCTGATAATTCGATTACTTCACCACTACCTGAGGATGAGCCGCCACCAGAAGAGCTTCCTCCTCCCCCACCTCCAGATGAGCTACCCCCTCCAGAAGATGAACTACTAGTATCAGTTGGAGGGTCTGAAGGCTCTTCAGTAGCATCACAAAAACCATTACCATTTACGTCAAGACAGCAATCACCAAATCCATCATCAGTATAGCCAGGTTCACATTCAATCGGAGGTTCTGGACAGCCAGTACCAATACAGATTCCAGATCCAAATCCAATGCTTCCTTCATAAGGTTCGCCGACTGGTTGAGCGCTTACAAAAGCTACAAGCCCAAAAACTAGTACGGTGAAAATACTAAGTGATTGAATAAAAAAAGTGTGTTTACGCTTCATCTTCAGGTTCAGGGTAGTCTCCTTCTAAGTATGCACTGATTAAATAGTCGAGACTGTGCGCTCCTTCCCCTATCTGACTGGTAATGTTAGCTGTGACATCTAAGTGTAGGTCAAAGGATGTTCGACCATTCACAATACCCATTCCAAGATCAAGCGTTCCAGGAACTGGCCCTTCATCCCAGAGTGCTACGTGTGTTGACGCATTTCCTTTACTAATCATAGCATTCATCTCACCAGGCGGTACAATGCCTCCGAGTTTATCCATCCACATCTGTACTGAGTCACCGCCTCGCATACATACGTTGAAGGTGAAGTCACATTGACCTCCTTCTTCAGGGTCTAGTTGACACTGACTTGGGGATACGTACTCTACGAAGACTCCTTCAATAAGGAGCTCTTCCATATAGTACTGTCCGATGTTGCCTACATTATCTTGTGCATATATCTTCAGAGTATATTCTCCAGCTGGTAATGCCTTATCCATAAGTGCACTCCATGTCTGGTCAGGTTTTTGAGTGAGTACTACTTCCCGTACCATCGTACCATTATCATTCCAAAGCTCAGCCCACGCATGTGCAACGCCACTCCCATATTCATAGAGAAGTACTACTACTGATTGCATACATGCCCGAACATTTGCAGCTTCATCATATGTTGGATTAAGCACTGTTATTTCTGGAGGAGTGTTGTCAAGCCAATCTTCCTCATAGTTTTGCTCTTCAGTATTCCAGAGATGGTCTGCGCTCCAGTACGTTATTGTGTGGAAGCCATCTTCATAATAATCACCAAAGTGGAAGATGTATGATTCTTCACTAACATCTCCTTCGTAATATTCTTCTTGTTCATCGATTTGAACATATGTTTCAGCACATCCAACTTCACTATCTTCGCAAGTGAATGTAAAGTTCGTAAGGCCACTTACCCATAGTTTATCTGTTGCTTCATCATAGTACTGTGGCTCTCCAATAGTCTTAGTTGTGATTGGAGCAATATTGTCAAGTTTATCAATTTCTGATTGGATAATTTCAATATTACCTGCAACATCAACGCTGTAATACTCTACATAGTAAATACCATCTTCTTCTCCAAGAGTGAAGTTGTCTTCATCAAAGAGCATCCAATCACTCCAAGGATTACCTTCGAACATGATTCGATAGTATGTTGCATCACAACCGCTTAAGTTGTCCTCGCACTCAAAGGAGAATGGTGTTTCATCAGTCACAAACCAATCTACATCATAACAACCATTAGGTTCTGGTTCTGGCTCTCCTTCATCAAGTAAGCAGATTGATGAGCACCCATCTCCACTAATCAAGTTACCGTCATCACATTGTTCTCCAGCATCAATGTTACCATTACCACAAAGAAGTGCTTCTCCAACTTCATCAAGGCACGTGAGTGGCACTACAAGGAGTGCTGTATCATAGATTGAATCTCCTGAGTCGGCGATTCGCAAGTCTACAGTACTACCGGCTGCTATAGATGCAAGTGTTTGTGTTCCACTGTTTGAAGGGCCATACGGAATAATTGGTGTTGAACCGCTCCAGTCATCGATTGAAATATCAACTGAGAGGTTTGACCCTACAATTTGCATCCAGTCAGTGAAGCTTGAGCCCTGATATTCTGGCCATTCTGATGAGACGGCTAATACTACGCTATCAACGCCTGCTGTAAATCCTTCTAGGATAATACAGTCATTAGTGCCAAATCCATCAGGATTTAGACCGCAACCGCTATTGCCCATGCTAGTACTGATAGTATTGTCTGCGTCAGCTGGGTTTCCTGAGCTTAAAATAAGAATATCTCCGCATGATGCATTGAGTGTTTCTACACTACTACCCTCTGAAACAAGCGTGTCTGCAGCGTATGGTGCGAGTGCTGTTGAAGGACCGTAGAAACATTGTTCTGGATTTCCTGTGCTTACGTTAGCACAAATACCTGTGCCAACTCCTGCTACGTTGATTGTTTCATATACATCACCTGGAATACGTGATTCTGCAAGTACTTGTAATTCAATTTCACTAAGTTCTCCGTCTGGACAATATTCAAATCCTGGATATTTGTGTTCACCGATAATCTTAGTAGTGTACGGATCTACACGGTCAAGATCAAACTTTTCATAAGTCATGTCAGTGTTACATGCATTGTCTACTACACGCTTCCAAATCTTACACGTATCTACGCCGTCAACAGGGCACACGTCAGTTACATTAATGTATACTTGACTACCGCATTCAATTGAAGTCCAAGGTACTGTTTCAACACCATCATTTACAACTTTGTATTCACAGCTGTATAATCCAAGATTATCTTCGTCAATTTCTGTTACGATAAAATCATCATTATACCATGTTTCTGCATCTGGACTTGTAATTTCAACAACAGGAGATTGAGTATCATACCAGACGTGCTCGCTTGGTACGCTTGCAGGACCTACATTACCTGCAGTATCAACTGCTCGAACAATAACATAATAGTCTTGACCGCTCACAAGTTCTTCTTCTGGAACTTCAAACTGAGCGCCATACACTGAGTATGTATCAACATACGTTCCATTTGACAAGTATAAATCTACTTCATAATAGTCAATTCCAGCACATCCTACATCTTCACCAGCGTTCCAGTCAAAGAGTGGTGCTTCATTAACATATGCAGGAACACATTCTGAAGGATTACCGTGACCAACGCCAGTTACAGCAAGAGGGTCATCAACATCAAGGCAAAATTCAGTACAGTAACCATCTGCATTTTCATCATTACCTAAGTCATCAATTGCTCGGCAACAAATTTGATGTTCTCCAGCTACAAAGTTTGGATCGTTAGGGTCTGATCGCCATTCCTCAAATAATTCATTGTACGTGCCATCAATAGGGTCTGCATCAGTCCAGTCTTGAAATACATTAGGGCTTGTTCGAGTATATTGTACATTATCAATTGGGGTTTCAGCATCTTGTGCATCCCCATATACATCAAATTCACCAATTACACCTACTGCCACACCACCTGAGATAGGGTAAGTAATACCCTCATCTACAGGGTCTTGTAAGTAGAGTGCTTCACAGAAAGGTGCATCGGTATCAAGGTCTTCATCAGCTAAGAGAATCCGTGCTACCGCGAATTCTGTACATTCTGAATAGTCCTCACCAGCTGCAACATAGTACTCAATCTTCTTAACCACTACATCATCATACGTGTGAATAACTTCACCACTTGGAACACCTAAGAACATATCAGTTTCAATAAGAACGTTAGAAGCATCATAGAGCTTAACAGTCGCAACTTCATCACCACAGTACTCTTCACTGAATAATGATCGAAGTTCAAGTTCTTGCAGAGTCCGAGGT
>JAYONY010000001.1:187465-273191 GCA_038121585.1 archaeon
TCTCAGGACCATCAACTTCATCAAATGCTCCTTCAACAACACCAACTCCGCGTGTTCCCCGGTGAGATAATGATTCTGAAGTACCGCTTCGAAATCCTGAAATTTCAGCAGTGTCTCCAAGCAATGTTAGAACTGTTGTTCCAAGGCTCACTTCTGAGTCACTTGTTGAAAATCCCGTTGTGTCATCAACACCAGTGAAATTATCTTCGTACAAAAATGAAACTTCTTCAGCAGAAACAACTCCTGAAACGAGGACTACACTCATAAGAAAAATCATCGCGAGAAGTGTCTTTTGTGCAACCATGTGCAAACCCACACCTCCGAATTATATAAACATTGTTGCAAAAAATCAGTAGTGTTTGATAGAAAAATCAGTTCTCTTACATTTTCAAAACAACAAAATTCAACAACTTTACCGTCGAGAAAGCTATTCTACAAAAATGCCTGGTCGGCCAGGTTTAACTTTTGCACTTTTTCCCTCCGGATCGTATTTTTCAGAATCATTAATTGCAAACACGCTTACTTCCTTACCAATCTTTTTGCTCAAAACGGACGCATCATACTGTGCAAGCTCTGGTGGAATGACGTATACAAAAATCTTTGATCCAGCCTTACCTGTTTTTTCATACATTAATTGTAAAATCGTTTTGATGTCTACAATTGTTTTCTCAACATTCTTTTCTGCTTGTTCAAGTTTGTCATCTATTTTACTTTCGTCAGCTGTTGGCCATGTTGCTGCAGAAACAAATCCTTCGCCACCCAACTGCTCCCAATGTTCTTCTGCGATGTGTGGGCAGATTGGAGCAAGTAGTTGTATAAATATTTTGAGTGCTTCTTTACTACATCCGTTTTCTAGTGATTCATACAGTTGTCGTAATTTGATAACTGCGAGATTATATCTGAAATGAGCGATATCTTCAGTATATTCTTTAATCGTCCGGTTAAGCTTGCTTTCCTGCAAGGGAGTGAGTGTTTTTCGTTCAATTAATGGTAGATTGTGCGCTACTTTACTAATGAATCGATGCGCACCTTCAACACTGTCATAACTCCATGCAAAGTCCTTATCAGGCCCTGCAACTGAGACAACGTAGAACCTGAGTGTATCAACCCCGTATTTTGCCATTGCTTCTCCAGGCAAGATAACATTGCCATATGATTTACTCATTTTGCGACCGTCAGTACCGTAAATATAGCCTTGATTGAATAATTGCTTGATTGGCTCACCAAAGTCAAGGAGGCCAAGGTCGCGTAAAAATTTAGTGTAAAACCTACAATAAATCAAATGCATGCATGCGTGTTCTTTCCCTCCAATATAGAGGTCTATTGGCATCCAATGATTAGCTTTTGTACTGTCAAAAATAGAAGCAGTATTTTGAGGGTCGAGGTAGCGCAAGAAATACCATGATGAATTAACAAAGGTGTCCATTGTGTCTGTTTCTCGCTTTGCGGATTTTCCACACTTTGGACAGTACACGTTAGTGAACGCAGTATGTGTTTTCAAAGGGTTTTCTGCACTGCTAAATGCGACATCATCTGGTAGTTCCACGGGCAAGTCGCTCTCTGGCACTGGCACGGCTCCACAATCATCGCAATGAATAATCGGTATCGGAGTTCCCCAAAATCGTTGTCTCGAAACAAGCCAATCACGCAACTTGTACTGTATCGTATGCTTCCCCACCTTTCGACTTGCGAGGTGTTGTATAATATGCTCTTTTGCTTCTTCTGTTTTGAGACCATCAAATGCTTCTGAGTTAACCAATATGCCATACTGCGTAAACGCTTCTTCGAGTGGCTTGTCAGCATCAGCAATGTCTGCAGCTACGACTCGCTTTATAGGTAATCCGTATTTCTTTGCAAAATCAAAGTCTCGTTGGTCATGTCCTGGCACTGCCATAACCATCCCACTCCCGTACTCTGCGAGTACAAAGTTCCCTGCCCAAATCGGGACTTTTTCGCCCGTAATTGGGTGCGTTGCATACGTTCCAGTAAAGACTCCTTCTTTTTCCATTGTTGCAAGGTCTTCTTCACTCACACTTGATTGTCGTGCGACGAATGCATCAACTGATACTTTCTCTTCTGGCGTAACAAGTGAAGCGAGATTGCTGTGTTGTGCTGAAACAACAAGGAACGTAACGCCCATGAGCGTGTCTGGTCGTGTTGTAAAGACCGGCCAAAATTTTCCATTCACTTCAAAGTCAACTTCTGCACCGGTACTTTTCCCAATCCAGTTTTTCTGAAGTTTTGGAATCAATGCAGGCCACTCCGTCAAATTTTGCAATTCCGCATTAAGCTCTTCAGCGTATGCGGTTGTTTTAAAATACCATTGATTCAGATGTTTTACTTCTACTGCTGTTTCTTCATGTCGCCAGCACTTCCCATTTTGCACTTGTTCGTTAGCAAGTACAGTATTACATTCTGGACACCAGTTCACCGGTGATTTTTTCCGGTACGCAAGGTCTTTTTTGAGTAATTGCAAGAACATCCATTGATCCCATTTATAGTAGCTTGGGTCATGGCTCTGAATCATACGTGACCAATCATAACTAATACCAAATCGTTTTTGTTCTGCAATAAAATTCTTGATTGCATCTTCAGTAAATTGTTTAGGATGTGCTTTCGCTTTAATCGCTGCATTCTCGGCAGGAAGTCCAAAGCTATCAAAACCCATTGGGTGGAGTACATTGTATCCTTGCATTCGTTTGAATCGTGCAGCAATATCCCCAAGCGTATAATTAAACACGTGTCCCATGTGCAAGCCTGAGCCTGACGGGTACGGATACATTTCTAAGACATAGTATTTTTCTTTATCAGAATCCTCTTGCACCTCAAAGAGTTTCGCCTCGTCCCACTTTGTCTGCCACTTTTCTTCAATCTCGGAAAAATTGATTTTTTGTTCTGCCATACCTACGCCACAAAGAATTCACATTTAAAACTTTGCAAAATACTATATACTCCCTGTGCGGTAGATACCTATGGGATTTATTGAGCTTATCACTATGCCTGAGTTTTATGATATTTTCGGGCTTGTTGTATTTACGTTTCTCGGTTGGGTTGCTCTGTTTGCATTACGTAAAAAACAACCAATTCCAAAATGGGCTGCTATTGTAATGTTATGTATTGCTATTGCAGGATTACTAGTTGATGGAATTATTGTTATCACAACATTTATCAAATAGGAAAACACCATACTTCTATGCCTAAAAAGCCATTTCCAACGTTTGCATGGATCGTTCTAGTTGCAGCAACTATCTGGTTATTGACTGAGCTAGGCATTATGCGCGTTAATGTCCCGTGGTTACCCTTAATTGTATTCATCGCAGCATTAGGCTGGGTTATAAACAAGACGCAGTGGTAAGTGTCTTGTTTGTTCAAAAATACGCGAGGATTTTTGTTATAAACAAAACGCAATGGTGAGCGTTTTGTGAGTTCAGAAAGGCGTTAGCATTTATGTTATTAATAAGACACAGTGGTGAAGTGTCTTATTTGTTCAAAAATACGTTAGGATTTTTGTTATTAACAAAACCCAATGGTAAAGGGTTTTGTGCGCTCAAAAACATGCGAGCGTTTTTGTTATTAATAAGACACAATGGTAAGCCTTACAACTTCTGTATGCTATTAAGATAATATTTTATGCTTCGCGCAAGACCAGGTTTATCAAACCCTCGTTTTTTCAAAGGACCTTTTTCTGATAAGAATAGACGAATGATTCCTTCATACAATTTTTCTCCAATACTTGCTTGAGAATAATACGGATGCATTGTTAGTGCTGTGTCAATTTGTCCTGCTTCCATTCCACTTACTAGTAATCGCTGCGTTCGTGCTAAATGCCCGCCATTAGATACAAATCCAACGTTTAATCCTGTGACAAGCGGTAACGAGTAGAGAAGATTCTCCGCTGTCGACTGTGATTGTTCTTCTAGTATAACATCTGGAGAATTCTGAAGATGCTCTGGCAAATACGTCGCCGCCATTTCAGCTTCACTACGATATTCTTGTGGTAGTCCTCGTGTTGCCCCACCGCTTAAGATGAGTTTGTCAGCACCCTCGCTATCATATACTTCTACTGCGCGTTCTACTCTGCGCTTCGTCACTTCCGGAAATGGGGTGCAAAGCACCACGATACCGTCGAGAGCCATACAAAATCCACAAATTAATCTCTTTTAAACGTGTTCCTCACAACCATAAATCTTATATAACTATAGATATATAAGAAATACATGGTTACAACGATTCAGATCTCTGATACAACCCTCAAACTGCTTAAGAAACTTAAAGCAGAGAGACATGCGAAATCATACGATGAAGTCATCATAACACTTTCTGTTCAAAACACTGAGAAGGAATCACTTGGTGGCTTTCTTGGTAAAAAACCCCATTCAGAAATAATGAAAGGTCTGCGAGAAAAACATGACAGATTCTAACCTACTGGACTCATCAATCTGGCTTGAATACTTTCACAATGATGCATTCAATGAGATTATAGAATCTAATACGCTATTATTGCTTTCAACACTTTCATTATTTGAAATTAAGAAAAAACTACTACAATCCAAAGTAGCGTTACCAAACGTATACAAAGCACTCTCATTTGTTAAACGCAAGAGTCTTGTTATTCAGTGCTCAGAAGACATCGTTGAACATGCTGCAGAGCTATCCATCAAGCACAAACTTCCCATGGCTGACGCAATTATCTATGCTACCGCACTCCACGAAAAAGCAACAGTTCTTACACTTGACAACGATTTTAGAAATCTCAAACATGCTACTGTGCTATCCTTCAAATAACATAACCTTTAAGAGCAGTTTTCACTTCCATAATCTATGATTACAGCACATTTCATTGGCGACACGATTAGTTCGAACGAGTCTAAAGCGTTTGAATTCTTTGAGAAATCCCGGTTTGGCGAGAAGAAACAGAGTAAGATTATCTATTCGTTAGTTGAAGCGCTCTTTCTCGTGCAGAAAAACAAAATGAAAGTAACTGACACGAGAGGAAAAAGTATTGATGAACACGCACTGCTCAAAAAAGCTGTTCGTCTTGATAAACGTATTACGATTAAACTCCCTGCGTATGCGAAACTCCGTGATGCTGGCATGATTCCTAAAACTGCTCTCAAATTCGGTGCTGAATTTAGAATTTATAGCAAAGGCATCAAACCAGGCCAAGACCACGCAAAATGGGTCTGTTTCCCGATTAAAGAGTCTGAAATGCATTCCTGGCACGATTTTGCGGCAAAAAACCGTGTTGCGCATGCTGCGAAGAAAAAACTCTTGTTAGCTATTGTTGACGACGAGCATGACGTGACGTTCTACGAGGTTGGTTGGGTTAAGCTCTAAGTGTGGCTTGACAGGCACAATCTTTATATCCGTTAGCACTCTTCTGCGAGTATGCCTGATATGCAACAACTACATACGAATAAAGAGAGGATTCTAAGCACTTTGCGCGGTAAAGGCCCTTCGTTCCCTACCAGGATTGCTCGTGAAACGGGGATGCAACCCTTATTTGTTGCTGCTCTTTTGGCAGAGCTCGTCACTGAACGTCGCGTTAAGCTCTCAAATATGAAGGTTGGTTCAAGCCCGATTTACTTTCTTGATGATCAAGAAGAAAAATTAATTGAGTTCAGCCACTATCTAGGCCACAAAGAGCAGGAAGCGTTCACACTTCTCAAAGATAATGCAGTGCTTGACGATAATGATCAACATCCGGCTATTCGTGTTGCGTTGCGTAAACTCAAGGATTTTGCAGTTCCTGTTTCAGTGCGTATTGATGGTGAATCAAAACTATTCTGGCGTTTTTTTACTGTTTCAGAGTCTGAGACCAAAGAAAGGATTCGCCAATTACTAACTGATGATGAACCCGCACCACAAAAAGTCACTCCTACGCAAAAGCCTGAGAGTGTTGAAAAACAAAGTCCTGAGACCACTAACCAAAAACAGGAATCAGAGATACAAGCGCAACAACAAGTAAGCCCTCAAGAAGAACAAGTATCTCCACAAAATGAAGAGAAGATGGAACAAATTTTTGAAGATAAAGAGACCACTAAAGAAACGCCTAAGCCTAGTATTCAAGAAAAACCATCAGAAGAATCTTCTGAAAAAAAAGAATCTGCTCCGGTAGTGCTTAAAGATACGGGTGCAAAACCCAAGGCTAAAGTGCATGAATTTCCTGCTAAAATCAAAAAAGTACTTGATGAGCAAGCAATTGATATTGTAAAAGAGATTACGAGTAAGAAAAAAGAGTTTGTTGCAACGGTTAAACATCAGACGCGTTTTGGCCCGCAAGAGTATTTGCTCACTGCTAAGGAAAAAAAGAAGATTACCCGTGATGACTTAACGATTGCTTTGCAAAATGCTCAGACGCATAAAATGCCTGCGTTTGTTCTTTCTCCTGGTGCTCCAGATAAGAAAGCGAAGGAATATGCTCATGAATGGCGCAATTTAGTTAAATTTGAGCAGATTGATGACTAAATCGCAACCTTTAAACAGAGAAATTTCGGTACAATTGAAATTTCGAGTCTAAAGGTTCCCTAAATAGGAACTTTTAAACATAGAGATTCTGGGATGATAGAATCTCTGGCTTAAAGCTTGTCTAAAAGCACAAGCTTTAAATACGTTATAACTGCACTTTGTACACATGGGTAAGATTAAAACAACTATGGTTAAGCGCGCAGCACGCGAACTCTTAGCGCGAGATGACCTCACGTTTACCACTGAATTTGAACATAATAAGAACCTTTTAGGCAGTACCATGCCAAGTAAGAAGGTTCGCAACCGTATAGCAGGCTATATCGCTCGTCTTGAGCAACAACGCCAAAAAGCAAGCGCTTAAATGTACTAACTCCCTTATAATTTGGTGGAAATCACCGACCAATCCAGAGCTCTTAAGAATACTAATCACCAAAACGAGAGTAATGTTATTTTTGTTGGTAATAAACCGTTAATGAATTATGTTACAGGCATTGTTATGCAATTTACTAAAAAAAATAACCCACAAGTCATCATTAAAGCTCGTGGTAAATTTATTGCGAAAGCAGTTGATATTGCAGAGGTTGCTCGTCGAAGATTTCTCCAAGAACACTCTATTATGGCTAAAGACATTGCGATAGGCACTGAAGAATACGATAAGGACGGTAGAACTATTAGCGTTTCTACTATAGACATTACACTTTCTAAGCAATAATAGTTGTTACTTCTAAAAGACAACAAATAGATAGTTTTTTACATGGTGAGAAGGTTCTATTTTCATGGAATATGGATTTGATGAATACGGAAACATAAAACTATTCAAACTTGTGCCTAAAGAAGATCAAGTTGGAGGCGTGCCTTACAAGCACCTGTTTGAAGTCCGTGATACAAAACACTATGCCTTTTTAGAAAGCAAATGCTACGCTGGAAAGAGTGCAAAAGAAGAACCAACAAAGTTTGGCGAGCTCGTACAACGAGCACTAGATAATGCCCCAGAAAACACTACGCTGGTAGGCATAATACAACACAAAGGGGCCCCAGGGTTTAATTCAGTTATTGAAACAATAGATGCAAACTTTTATGGCCCTGGAGTTGAAGACGAAGATTTAGAAGATACGAAAGAAATATATGGTGAATAAAACTATCTCTTCTTCACGACATGTTTCTCAAGACGTGCAAGCTGTTTTTCTATTCGTTCAACACGAGCATCAATATCCATTAGTAAAAAACGTCGTTTACGATTAAAATACATGGTAATTGCCCCGGTTACAATCCAAAAAATAACAAGAAGCCCAACCCCCTGTATCCATAATCCCAAATTACCTATTGACCCTACCAATTCTGCGACGGTTGCATCTTCAATTATTGCCATGTAATCCTGTAGAAAAGAGAGTATAAAATGGCTTCGGAGGGATCCGAACTCCGTAGCGAGATTATCTTCGAGCGAGGATCCCGGCAAGCTTGCTTGACGAGGACCTGAGGATCCAAAATGGCTTCGGAGGGATCCGAACCCTCGACCTCCGCCTTTCCCAAACATTCGTTTGTTGCAACTCAAAAACCCTTTTTTGGGGTTTTTTGTGTTTCATGAGAGCGGCGCTCTAACCAACTGAGCTACGAAGCCAATCTACACTACCCTGTAGTGTTTGAAAAAGTACAAAAAGCGGTTTTTAAGAGTATTGCTACCCAACTATTTTGATACCATCACCTTCAGTGCGTGGAATGATATGAATGTGCGCGTGTGGTACAACTTGTCCTGCCACTTCCAAATTGTTCATTACGAGATTAAACCCATCACCGAATTTTTCACTCATTAACTGTTCTGCAACATCTTTCGTAAATTGTAATAATTCATTTCCTCGCGCATCTGGAATATCAAGGAGCGTTACCCCATGTTTTTTAGGAATAACTAATGTATGGCCCTTGTAAGTTTGATTAATGTCTTTTATTGCCAAAAAATTATCAGATTCCTTAACTATTTCAGCAGACATTTCTTTTTGAGCTATTTTACAGAAAATACAATCTTTTTCAGACATGCAATTATTCAAATACAGAAGTATAAAAGTCTTCGCTGAGAACTTCTCGATTTATCTGTTCTTTGCGAAGTTTTCCGAAAAAGACATTACCTACACTACGTTTTTCTCGACCACCGCAAAGCGCAAGTGCAAGTC
Organism: archaeon; assembly: GCA_038121585.1. Taxonomy (GTDB): domain Archaea; phylum Nanobdellota; class Nanobdellia; order Pacearchaeales; family GW2011-AR1; genus JAYONY01. The sequence continues at coordinate 196,099 of JAYONY010000001.1, forward strand.
TGTCAACTTCTTTTGTAAACTTGCTTCGTCGTGAATATTGCGTTGCTGGCATTCTGTTAAAGAGTGCTCGTCGAACTGTTTTATCATCATGGATTTTTGCTACAACAGGGATACCGGTTGATTCTTGAATTTCTTCAAGTGTTACATCATACAAGCTATCTGCATGTCGATTAATGATAATGCCGGAGATTGGAGTGTTTCGCTGTCGCGCGAGTCGTGCTGCCTTCATACTACAAGATAATGTCGGATAGTCAGGTGTTGAAACAACAAATAATCGGTCTGAGGCAACCATTGTAGAAAGTACTTCTTCATTCATGCTTGGTGATGAGTCAACAATTACAAAATCATATTTTTTCTTGAGGTGTGTTAATTTATCTTTGAGTTTCATAACATTTACTTTTCGATCGTATAGGAAATTACCAGGAATTACGTCAACACCGTGTCGTCGGTGAATAGCACTTGAAGCTCGCGCACCGCGCAACACATCATGTACGGTTCCCTCAGGAGAGATAATATCCATGTGGAGTCCAAGATTTGGAGCTGAATAATTTGCATCTACTAAAAGTACTTTCTTACCGTATCGATTAGCGAGACTTGAGGCTAGCGAGGAAGATAATGTTGTTTTACCAACTCCGCCCTTAAGCGATAATAAGCCTATTGTTTCACCCATCTTTTTCAATGAAACAGTATCAAAAAGAGGTTATAAATGTTTTGGATTACTACAGAGCTAATCACGATTATACGTCGATGTAAGTTCAGCAACGTATTCAGGCAATGGCCTATACAATCCCTCAACACGATAGAATTGTCCGAAAAGATTGTATTCTTCAGTCTCTTTTAGTGCTGCGCGAATATCTGCACGTACAGACTCAGGTGTCTGACGACCTCTTCCTTGTTCCGCTAAAAGCTCCCGTTCCTGTAAAGAATCAATTCGTTGCATGATTGCTTCAAGTTGCGGTTGCATCACCTGTTCATCCATGAGTACTTTGTAAAAGAATACGAGCTATATAAAGTAATAGGACGTGTAAAAGTTACTTCGCTCGTGTTTCCACAACATCACCTATTTCTTCAAACGTTACTTTGTCCATGATTAAATCACGCAAAACGTGTCGCAATCCTTGCATGTCCACACGTACTTGCTTGGTTGTATCGCGATGCCGAATGGTGACTTTCTTGTCAAGTGCTGTTTCATTATCGACAGTAATACAAAATGGCGTTCCAATTTCGTCATTTCGTGCATATCGCCGTCCTAGGCTACCTGACTTATCAAACAACACATTAAATTCTTCAAGTAAATCACGATACACTTCATGTGCAATCTCGACCGGTTCTCCTTTTGAAGCAATTGGTAAAATTGCTGCTTTGTATGGAGCAAGTTTTGGCGATAGCCTCAGCACCACATTATCTCGTTCTTTGTCATGCGTGTATGCATCAAGCATGAATACGAGAAATGCCCGACCTACGCCCAAAGACGGTTCACATACAACTTCAGGCAATACTTTTTTCTTGAGTTTTTCATCAAAGAGTTCCATTGATTTTTTAGAGTGCTCTTGGTGTTGTGCAAGATCAAACGTTCCTCGGTTTGCAAATCCTTGAAGTTCACGCCATCCCATCGGAAACTTGTATTCAAGATCCCATGTCTCAACGGCATAATGACTTTTTTCTTGGGTAGTATGCTGTCGTGCGCGAAAGTGGCCGGGGTCAGCGCCGAGTTTTACAAACCAGTTGTATTCGGTTGCAAGCCAGTACGCATGCCAATCGGTTTTGATTGTTTTTTTCTTCCATGCTGTGTGCACATCTACCTCATTAGCATTATCTGATTTTTCTTGCATCTTCTCTGTTAGCAAAGGAATTGTTGTTCCTTGTATTTCATCAATGAACGGACAATTAGTTCCTGGTGCAATAAAGTATTCCACTTCCATTTGTTCAAATTCTCGTGCGCGGAATAAAAATTCTCGTGGTGAAATTTCATTGCGAAATGCTTTACCGACTTGCGCGATTCCGAACGGTAATTGCATGCGTGCATTATCTTGTACATAGCGAAAGTTAGGAAAGATTGTTTGTGCTGTTTCTGGTCGCAGATATGCCTTCACTGAATCTTTTTCAACAGGTCCGACTTGGGTTGTGAACATTGGATTAAATTCTCCTTCTACTTCATACAAGTCATTATCAGCATACGCTTCGAGTTCGTGCTTGTCAACCTTGAATTTTTCACCTGTCTTAACATGCCGAACTGCTATATCAACAAAGTGCGTGACGTGTCCTGATGCCTCCCACACTTTTGGATTCGTAATGATTGCACCGTCAATGCCGACTACATCTTCTCGTTGATTCACATGATACTTCCACCATTCTTTCTTAATATTATTGAGAACTTCAACACCGAGCGGTCCTGCATCAAAGAATCCTGCAATACCCCCATAAATGTCGCCGCTCGGATATACAAACCCTTTTCGCTTACAAAATGATGCGAGTTCGTCGATTGTAACGTGCCTGTGTGATTCTTTCTTAGCCATTACACCACTCATTGTATGATGCTATTTAAAATATTCGAGGATTAATTCAAATGTGCCTTGCAACTCTTAATTATACTATCTTCAAGCACCTTATGAGCAGATGCCCCTTGTTCATCAAGAATTTTAGCTAAACTTCGTACCTCATTCACAAAGGAGGCATCTCCAGTTGTTCGCTGATGCACTGCTGCAGCATACCCTAAAACGCTAAAATACTTACCAATTCTATGAGGATCATTCTCAATAGTCGCTCTGTACATACGAATCATACTGGCTATTTCCTGTGTTCGCGGACCTGGAAACGTCTGATTATTGATTGCATCATAGATTGACAACGGATTGCCATAATCTGGTTCTTCCATATAAAAAGCTCGAAAAAATCTCTATTAAAGCCTTTCTGTTACCACCCGCGTAGGAATCCAAAACTATAAGTATTCATTAGTCGTCGATAAATCATGACTGACGCATTTAGTCCGATGTCCTCGGATGAAAAGGCACGATTAACACAAGAAACAGTTGATTTACTTAAGAAGTCAGCGCAGCAAAAATACAAGGAAGAAAAGCCACAAGCGTATGACCCCACTGAAAATGTTGACCAGAATGAAATTGCTGATTTAGCAAAACAAATTCGTGAAAAAATGGGTAAGTAATCCCATTCCTAAATCTTTATATAACAAATTCTTTAGAAATGTAGTACACGCACGTGGAAAAAAGCAACGCTTTTTAGTACGTGCACCTGAGAGTGTTCTACGAATGCTTTCAACACTCATGCGCACGTGGCACAGTGGTTACTGCGGGGGATTGCAGATCCCTTATTCCTCGGTTCGAATCCGGGCGTGCGCTTTATACTCTTCACTAATCGAATTCTCAGTCCTCAAGAATCCTTGATTCTTGGGAACCTCACTCGTTTTCAACCTCGCTGCGGTAATCCGGGCGTGTACTTTTTAATTTTTTCAAACTAAGACCTGAAAGTACTAAATGTTTCAAATTAAATGAAAACAAATAGACAAATAGATTATAGATGGCACTGCCACGTACGGCCCCGACAGGATTTGAACCTGCGACCCTCAGATTAGAAGTCTGATGCTCTATCCAGGCTGAGCTACGGGGCCTTTATCTCTTGTTCAAACGACACAATTCGCTTTTTAAGACTTACTTCTTACGTTTTTTGCCGTGATGCTTAGGAGATGTAGGCAATTTCTTTGTGTGCGTTCGTGGTTTGAGGTTTGCTGGTTTAAGTTTTGAAGCTGTTCCCGCAGGTTTTACAGCATGACTTTGAGGTAAGTGACTATACGTTAGTTTTTTCCACTTTGTTTCATCACGTACGACTGTTTGTACTTCGCTGAGTTGCCCATCAAAAAGTGTTTTCTGATCGAGCGGTATGAGTTTTCTTCCGACTGTTGCTTCTGGATGCGGATGTGTTCGATTGTAATGATTATTCAAGAACTTGAGCGCGAAGTAAAGGGATAATAGCGCGAGGATTACGACAAGCCCCGTAATTATTGCTCGTTGATTTCCTTCACTTACTGCAAAACCAGTTAGTCCTGGCTGCAAGGATAATGCTACAGGATAATTTACAACTTGCTCATCTTGTCCATTGCTTACCGCGAATTGTAATGTGAATTCTCCGATTGAATTTTGGGGTAGTTCGAAAGCTAGTGTTGCAGGTAGTTCTTCGTTAGCACCGATAATTATAACTTCTGTTCCTTGCGTTGTTGTTGCACCAAAAGCATTTATGAGCGAGTAGGTTATAATGAGTTCTTGTTCACTTCCTGAAAAGTCTTGTGCTACATACTCAACGAGTAAATCAATACCTTGTCTTTCTGCATTTTGTATAAGCACTTCAAAGAGTGATGATTCAACAGTTATAGACAATGGCACGCGTTCTTCTCCTTCATCACAAGTTACTATGAGTTCTCCATTGCTTATTCCCGCTGGTGCATCGAATGGAACATTTACCGTGAAAATAAATTCAAGTTGTTGTCCTGAACTGATTGATTCTGTTTGTACACTTGCAAGCCATGGTGCAATATCGCCTACAAAGTCAAGTGAACATCCATTAAGAAATCGTGTTCCTACATTGAGCACTGGCAAAGGTATAATATCGCTTCCTCCGCGTGGAAAACTAAGAGAGGGAATTTCTGGAAATTCAAGCTCTACACCTCCAAAGATGCCACTAAGAACGCCTGGTGAGGCCCCACCACCGCCTCCTCCTCCGCCACCACCGGAGCTGCTACTGCTTGGAGGGGTTGGGCTACCACTGTCTGCTGTTACAAGGATTTTCATTTCTGGAACGTTTGCACTGTCAGCACTTAAGGCTGTTTGATACCCTAAACTTGTTGATTGACAAATCACTTCAAGTTGCCCGTAGAACGTATTGATGGATGGTTCATCGAGAGTGAGAGTAAGTGTTGTTGTGTTCCCGATAGGTATGCTAAAGTTTTCTTGTGAGAAAACACCAAACGGTGAATAGTCAAACCCAGTTACGTTCGGATAACATGCGGTTAACGTATTATTCCCCGTATTGCCAAGTGTCCATGTGAGGACTTGTTCCTCATCATTTTCCATACTGATATCATAATCACATTCTGTTGCATGACACGCTCCTCCTGATGAATTGAGTGCATCTATTTCTCCAACCGGTGTATCAACTCCTATTTCAATTGGCACAGTGTAATTTGTTCCATCAAACAATCGAGTAATAGTTATTGTTCCCTCGTATAATGTATCTTCTAGTACATCATTACTTGTTGTAATAGTTACAGGATTCACAAATACATTGCTTGCATTATATTGATTCGTTGTTAGGTTTGCGTACGTGTTCGTAAAAGTAAGCGTAAAGTATGTTGCATTAAGTTCGTAACTGAAACTATATTCGTACGTTTCAGGCGATTGATGATACATGCTTACATCATATTGTAATGTTTCATTTTTCGGATCGGGCGTGACTGCATACACTGCAGGGAATACTTGTAAGTCAGAATATATTTCAAAACTTCCACTTCCGGTAGTGTTACTTGTTCCATCAGTTACGCGATACGAATAATTCCAAATGCCATACGCACTCGCAAGTAGTTCTGTAGAATTAAACAACGTGTTTGTGCCATCACTGTACTCAGCTGTACTTGCATCATCAAGTACTATTGTTCCGTTTGGTGCGATGAGTGTGACAAATGTTTGTAATGTATCATTGTCTGCGTCTGATGCATTGACTTGTATGATGAATGTATCATTGTATGTTGGTGGTGCAATACTTCCTGCTACGAGTGTGTTTACACTTGCAACTTGCGGTGTTGCATTTACAACAGTTGTATTTTCTACAGTTACAAAATACGTTATGCTTGTTGCACTATAATTTTGATTACCGGTTGTGAATGCAGTGTAATTATATTCTCCGACTGGGAGTGTTTGATTAGTCCCGAGTTCTGTCAACACATTACTGCCGTTGCGCTCAACACTGAGTGTTCCGTGTGCGGTGCTTGCTGTTACGTTTAGGGGGGTCCCAACTTCGAGCGTGAGGTTATCTGAAACCCCATTTAGGAGTAATGTTATATCATTTGATGCCTGTAATACTGTTAGGGTGAGATTATCTTGCGCAAAGGTGTAGTTTTGCGTTGCGGTAACGTTCAAAACGATACTATAGTCCCCTGCTCCGAGTGTTACGTTCAAACCAACTTCTGACAGAATGCTCTCATTTTTGCGAATAAGGCTAACTACGCCCTCTCCTGAATCACAACTTTCTGTGACATTTATTGCCGTTCCATATACTATAGTGGTACTTGGAAACACATTCAGCGTACACGTTGTCTCGTATTGCGTCACATTAAGATAGAAAGTAGTGCTTGCAGCTGTATAATTTTGATTTCCAGCATATGTTGCGGTTATATTGTAGTAATCTACACCGCGAGTTAGGTTCAAACCGTTCTGTGAGGTGATGTCTACCCCATTTTGATAAAGCGTTATGCTTCCCTGCGCTGATTCAGCACTCAGATTTGTTGCTTGCGGATAACTAACATTTACATTGTCTGCATTGCCATTCAAGAGTAATGCAACAGTACCCTCAGCTTGCGTAATGGTATAACTTTGCATTGCGGTAACATTAACGTTTCCGCTTGAATCATTAGCCCAAAAGTAATACGTGTACTCACCAACCCCTAAGTCTGAAATACTAAATGAGTATGTATCACTAATATTTGATAATGAATAATTTACACCGTTAAATTCTATTCCTGTTTGCGAGAGTGCAACATCATCTGTTATTGTTACATTAAACTCATATGTTTGTCCTTGCACATATTGTGTTGCATTACTTGGTTGTTGTGTTAGATTTGCAAATGTTGGAAAGGTTGTGTCCCCTCCACCTGCAAGTGCAGTTCCGGAAATTGTTATGTTATCAAGATTACATCCTTCAGTTCCTAAGTTTACATTACACAAAAATCGTATTGCAAAATTTTCATTGTCAGATGCAATAGAAGGCAATGTATTTGATTCAATAATGTAGAAATCTTGATCAGGTGTTCCTGTATAATCAAGCACTCGTGTCCATCCGGTACCATTATACCATTCAGCATAATAATAATCCCCAGTATCAAAATTGTTCGTATCAATACTCCACCAAAAACTAAAACTAATGTCTTCATAACCCGAAGTATTTACTCCCCGTTCAGCTATTGTTTCACTATCAGTATCTCGTGCAATTAAATGAAATGAATCGATAGGGCCTTCAATAGTTGAGATATTCCATCCAGACGTAAGACCATCAGTTATTGACCACCCAACAGCATCACCATCTTCAAAGTCTTCAAAGAGGATAACATCAGCAAACACACCTTGCATGAGGAAGAGTGCTATGAAGAATGAAAAGAAAAACATGAGAAACTTCTTTTTATGCTTGAGTAAGTCTTGCATGTAGAGTTCTATTTTTTTAGAAAGCATGATTGCGTTCGTATCGCAATAGTTTTTGAATTCATCATAGACTTTAGACTCTATGCTAAGCGTCACCTTCTTCTTTCCCATTACTCTGCACAACCATCCTTCTTTTTTAAATATTGCTTCTTACATATTAATATGTATATAGAAATACATAGAAGTATACTCTATTGTCAAAAAAAATAGTTTATACCCCTAGAATAAGTGCTTGCGCTAGTCCTACAAATAACCCTATAAATCCGCCTGCGATAACGACAAAGCGGAGTTCTCTGTTTGTTGCATCAATGATTAAATGCTCCATTTCTGCATCGTCAAACGCTGCAACACGTTTGGTAACGCCGCCCTTAATGAATTTCATCATTGCTTCACCCACAATTGGCATATCTTTGAATTTTTCAAGGGACGAGGGCATAACGCGCGGTGCAAGTTCACCGAATCGTGCCGCTATTTTTTTCTTATTCTTCGGTACAACGCCTTGAATACCTAAAATTTTCTTTCTAGGATGAAACAGCATTTTTACCGCTATCCAATTCGTAAATAATCCAATTAATGCCCCAACAACAGGTAACATAATGAATTGTGTGCTCACCATTGTCTATCAAGTAAGAATTCCTAGTTAAATGTTTACATACCAATAACACGGACGTTATCTACACTACACCATTCACTTACTGCACCTGCAGTACATGAGAAGCGAATGCCCACGTTTGGATTATTATCTGCACTTGCAGGTAACGCATAACTTCGCAATACATAGCTACTATCTGTGTGTGAACTAATATGTTCGAGTTCGTACCAACCACTGCCATCAGTCCATGATGCAATAAAGTCGTCTGCTGCATCAAGCCCGTTCACTTTACGATAATACTCAAGTGTAATACCAGAGTATCCCGTAGTATCAACTGTTGTAGTAAGTACGCTTGCTGGGTCTGTTGTGTCTCGTGGTTTACAATACGCACTTGCTCCACCAAATGCAGGGTCTGTGGTGCTTGCAAGCCATGGGTCGCCACCGCCTGGTTGTGTTAATGTCCAAGCAGAAAGCCCAACTTCAAAATCATCAAAGAACAAGTCTGTTGGCCCAACAACTTCGTTAAATTCATCATTGTCAAATGCATCGTCACAGCCAGGGTCAGCTGCATCTACAAGTCCGTCACCGTCATTGTCGAGTCCATCAGAACAAGCGTATACTACCGGAGCACTACTTTCTGAATTGTCGTTAGCATCATCACAGTCTGGGTCTGCTAAGTCAACCAAACCATCAGAATCATTGTCTACACCGTCAGCACATTCTGGCACTGGTGGTGGAACATTGTATTCGTCATCATCAGCACTGTTCTCACACCCAGGGTCTGCTAAGTCTACAAGCCCGTCACCGTCATTGTCTACTCCATCATCACAGCTGGCAGGTGCTGGGGGCTCGTATCCTGGCGGCATGCTAATTGGATTATTCATGGTCCAGTCAAGTGCTGTCCATAAGAATGGCCAGTCAGAACCGTCAGGCCCGTCACTGAGTTCTTCACCAAAGTTATTGTTATCACGACTGTCATCTTCTTCAATTTCAGGGTGGGGACCTACAAGGAGCAATCGTCCAGCACCGTATTCAACACCGATAATGCCTGGTGCCCCGTCAGCGACTGGGTTACCGGGAACGATCCACGTAGCAAAGGTTTCAACAGTTTGACCACCATACGGTACAAAGTATGGTTCTCCATAATACAGTACGTCTCGTTGCGCTGGTTCGTATTGGTTTGCTTCCAAATTAAGATTAATATCCATGGTAGTCATCGTGTAGTCTGGCCATGGTGCAATTTCAGGTATTGGACCGATACATTCACCATTAAACATGTCTGAAGGATAATCGAGATAGTCGCCTTCCCAAATAGTAACGTCACACGCATAGAATGCACCTGCACTCATACCAACGTATGCTCCACCACCAGAAACAAAGTCACGAATGTGTTGATCACCCGATGCACGAATTCGTTGATTGTATGTTCCTGCCCATCCACCAGGCATGAACAATCCATCAAAGTGTCCGATGAGTTCTCCTCGGTTAATGTCTCGGTGATTCACTTCTTCCCAGGTTAAGCCTTTCCATTCTAAGAATGCTTTGAATGATGCAATACTTGGCTCCCATGAACCAGGCCCAGTATAAATTGCAAAGTCTGCATCCGCAGAAACAAGTGGTACAACAAATAGGGTTGCTATGATACTAAGTACAATCGCACTCTTTTTCATACCTCACATTCTAATAACTACTATTTAACCTTTGTTGCACAAAACAATAATCATAAAAGGGAATATTCCCTCAGTTTTTCATGGAAGTTACATTTCTTGGAACTGCAAGCCACACTCCGACCGCAAAGCGGAATCACACCGGCATTCTAGTGGAACTCCCGGGTGAGATGATTTTAGTTGATTGTGGCGAGGGCATGCAGCGCCAGTTTAAAATGGCGAAGAAGAATGCGTGTAAACTTACGAAACTATGTATTACGCATTGGCATGGTGATCATACGCTCGGTATTCCCGGCCTCATGCAGAGTTTAGCGATGGCAGAGTACTCGAAAGAATTACATATTTTTGGTCCGCGGGGCACGAAGAAAAAGTTTGCATTACTTGAGCAATTATACGGTCGTTTCAAGATTAACCATGTGTTGCATGAAATTACCAGTCCTGAGAAAGTAATTGTTGATGAGGACGAGTGGATGATTGAAGCAAGTAGTATGCAACACGGTGTTGCGGCGTACGCGTACGCAATTAGTAGTAAAGAAAAGCGCCGTATTGACAAGGAAAAACTTGCTAAGTACAAGATTGGTAATTCGCCAAAGCTCAAAGACTTGCAAGCAGGTAAGGATATTGAAATTGATGGTACAACGTATACTGCAAAAGACATGACCTACATGCAAGAAGGTAAGAAAGTAGCGATTGTCATGGATACTGCACCGAATCAAGAAGCGATTGACATAGCTCAAAATGCTGATGTGCTCGTGATTGAATCAACCTACCATACAAATGAAGAACAATTAGCGCGTGAGCGCGATCATTTAACAACGAAGGATGCAGCAACCATTGCGAAGAAAGCAAAGGTGAAGCAGATGGCAATAACGCATTTATCACATCGCTACGCTGCACGACCAAAAGAAATTCTGGATGAGGCGCGTAAAGTGTTTAAGAATACGATGTTACCACGAGACCTTGATAGCCTTACTGTTTAAGCTTCGCGGTAGTTGACAAGTGCCGCAGTGCCGATTGGAATAACACCTTTGTGCGCGGTGAAGTACCGTGTTCTAGAACCATTTGCCTGCATATCATCAGCAGTACCTATCATGAGATCACCAGGTTGTTCGGATGAGCGAAGTGGGGGAACAATTGTATCGATTGATACGTCAAACCCTTGCGCGTTAACGAGTGTGGTGAGAAACGGCATGAGTTCGGTGTGGAGTGCGTATCGCATGTCAGGCTCGCCGTGTTTGTACCCCATGCTACCGTCTTTGTGATGTACCGGTGACCACATATGGTTTTTGTACGTGAATGCAGTGTCTGTTGGATGTGCTGCAAAATAGTCTGCTACGGGTTTTGGAGCGTGTGAATGATGGATAATGTCCTGACTTTGCACCATAAGTTCATCAAGGTTCGGATGCACGTCCACGTCGAGAATACGTACTTGTTTGTGTGATTGCATGCTCATCGCTACACGAAATGCATTATAAATTTTGCGTTGCCAATACGGAAAACTTACGCGGTTGAAGCTGGAGAAATATAGATGATAGTGTCACCACGAACGAACGTGAGTCCGAGTGATTTCTTCACTTCACCGTCTACCATTTCTTTTGTGTTTTCAAGAACGATGTTGATGTGGATGTCGAATGCTTTGAGCACTCCCACAAAATGTCGGTCGTTCTTTAGCTTGACCATTACTTCCTTACCTTTGGATGCGTTAAGCAAATCCAGTGGTCGTTCAATGTTTGCTGCCATGAAGGATTGCATTATGTACAGTATATAAACATTGTGCTGTCGTCGCTGTCAAAAGTACGCACTAATGCTGTAGAGAGGGAGTTTGTGTAAGTGTTGCTACAAATTCGTCGAGTTGTTCTTTGATTGTGTCGTCATGTGCTCTGATAGGAATGTTGTATGTGCGTGCGAGTTTGATTTCTCCTTGCATGCCTGGACTTATGCGATCACCGCAGACGAGTACTTCGTCCATGACGCCACGTTTGAAGTACGCTTCATTAGCTGCAATACCCATTGCGCGTTCGTGTGTTATGGTGTCATCTAAATATTGGAGCGATACTAAGTACGGAACACACGGTACGAGTCCTTGCAAGTGCAGTTCTTTACATATCGCCGTTATTTTTTTGATATTTCCATGCACATCTCCTGAAACGGGGTGTGCGATGTAGACAAGTTTAGCCATTGTGTAAAGCGTAAAACTATATTGATAAATGTTTTGAGCGAACACGTTTTTATAGCAGTGAATCATGAGTGTAGTAATGGAATATGATACCCAGCGCTACGCGAAAGAAGCACTGCTAGCAGCTGGAGTGCTTGGTGCTGTCATGATCTTTTTCTTCTATGTCCCTGGCATGCCCTTGCATGAAAACGTGTCTGATAATGAGAAGTTACTTGCAACCAGCGTGTTTATCGGCGCGTTCTTGTGGAATGTGTTCTTGTACCAAAATCAACTGCATGCTGATGCGTTTAAAGAACAAGTCGGACCATTTTCTAGAATTGCAAATGTCTGGTCAGGACTGCATATAGCCGTGAATCGATTCGCACTCTTAGCGATTGAAGTCGTGCTCATGCTCACCGGTATTTTGTACTTGTTCGCGTTCACGGACAAATGGTATTTGGGAGCGTTACTCGTAAGTGTTGGAGCGGCCGGACTGCCCATTACCTGGCACTACTGGCAGCACTACGATAAGTTATTTGTTAAAAAGAAGCTGTCCGGGCGTAATTACTAGAATACTAATAGTTAAAAACCGACGATAAAGTACGTTTAGTATGGACTATGACGACGTACAACGCCCCTCGTTTTCTTCTCGATTAGCACGTTCTTGGCAGTACGTTACGGGAAAGCCGAAAGAGTCACTTGAAACAGCATTGTATGTTGCAAGTACGGGAGCGTTCGTTGCGTGTGCAGGTATTGGAAGCGGTTTTGCCCCGTGGTTATTCGCTCCGTTCACGATGATTCGTGCAGGACGACCTTCTGCGCGCCCAACACATGAAAACGGTAACCAATCATTCGATAAAAATATTCGAAAAGCAGAGATTGGAGTAGGGCTGTTTAGTCTTGCGGCAGGAGCATATGCGCTTGGTGCAGAAACGAATGCTGATGCGCTCGAGGCGTACCGGAGAGGTATTGAACTCCTCACGTTAGGTGCTGGCCTAACCACTGATGGCATAGCTAACTCGATAGCTGTTTTAGACGAGGATTATGCCTAACCACAACAGTTAAAAACCAATTAATTCAGTTCTTAGCATGCGTAAAGGTAAGAAAATTACGGGTGGCCGCTATCATAAGCCACGAAAGAAGAAGTTTTTTGAAAAAACACGTCAGGAACGAACCGTGTTTGTAGGCGAGACTCGCAAGAAAAAGATTCGTGAACGAGGCGGTAGTGTTCGAACAACACTCGCTCTCGAGAACCATGCGAATGTGAAAACAGCGAAAGGCGTGAAGCGCGTTGAAATAACGAACGTGCTTGACACACCGCAAAACACGTTTTTAGCACGTCAGAACCGAATTGCAAAGTCAGTCATTATCGAAACACCACTCGGTAAAGCACGCATTACAAACCGGCCAAGCCGAGAAGGCAGTGTAAATGCTGTTTTGATCGAAGAGAAAGAGTGATTATTTTCTTCTCGTTAACAAATTCTTAAATACTTCATAAGCAACTATTTTTTAGAGGTGATCAGTGACGATTACCTCGTTCTGATTACTTCTGCCATAGGGAACTATGCATATACAAGACCTAAAAGAGTTGCTTAAAAGACTAGATGCAAATGCAGTTAGGTTCGACCCTCATATATGCCTATCAAAAACAAAACACTCCCACAACACTTTTATACCGACGATACAAAGTTCAGTTCCATGAGCATTAGAGATTCACTTGGATTAACCCTTGACGGTTTTTTCAGACGGTTTAATTCGTATATGATCACCAGAGGCCCGTTTACAACTGAAAAAGCACGCACGATAGCTGATGATTATATCGGGCTTCTTGATAATGAAAAAGAACGATCACATGCGCGTGAAGGTGCTAATACCATGTTCTATCACCGCACGGGCAAGGACTTGTACGAGCCGGCAAGCGTGTCTGAATACGATAGAGAAAGCCATTAAGAGTAACTAGTAAGTAATAACAAAATAGTAATATTTATATACCTCGTGAAACGCACACATTCATGGCAAATATCCCCTATTCAAAACTGTACGAAGAATTAGAAGAAACACTACATAGCGAACGCGACATGTATCTTGAGCGTGTTGGTAACCTCCACCCGCTTACGACAACGCACGATGAGGACAAAAATAGACTTGGTGAAGAATACAATGCTGTCAAAAGCAATATACAATACTTAAACGAGCGTTTTGCTACGATGAGCGGTGAAGAAATAAGGCGATTCCCAAAAATATTGCTTGAAGACTTGTTCTAATCAATAATGTTCACGAGAATCCCAGTACCGAAAGGTTTATATATCCAAAGATTTAAAAATAGGTATATAAACCTTTGCCCCAAATCCTATGAGTTACGTTAAACGATGCCCTGAATGTTCAAGCATACATCTTACGTATGACGATCAACTAGGTGAAATCACATGTACTGAGTGTGGCCTCCTTATTGAAGAACAAATGGTTGATACCGGCCAAGACGTTGGCGGCCAATTCGATAAGGCTGATAAGAAAGGCCGTGGTGGAGCTCCATTATCTATTCAAAAGTTCGACTCAGGACTAACCACGAACGTTGGTGAAATCTCAGATATTTACAAGTTAGAATCAGGACAAACCCGTAAATTCTTGCGTTTGAAAAAATGGCAAGAGCGAGTATCAACTTCAATTGAACGAAACTTGCGACTAGCAATGGCTGAACTTCGAAGAGTAGCTTCATTTCTTACATTGCCATCCGTTGTGCGTGATGAAGCAGCACGCGTATATCGATTTGTACTCCAACGAGGACTCGTTCGAGGTCGTTCTATGGAATCAGTTATTGCAGCATGTATTTACGCAGCGTGTCGTTCATATAATATTCCACGAACACTTGACGAAATCGCGTCAGCATCTGACGTACCACGAAAAGAAATTGGCCGAACATACCGATTCATTATTCGAAAGCTCGGTATCAAAGTGAAACCTTCATCACCAAAAGATTACATTTCACGATTTTCAAGCATTTTGCATCTTTCACCAAAGTCGCAAAACCACGCGTTGACAATCCTAAAGAAAGCTGACATTTCAGAATTAACATCTGGCCGTGGACCTGCAGGCATTGCAGCAGCAGCACTCTACGTCTCAGCACTCTTAAATGACGAGAAGAAAACGCAAAGAGAAGTCGCTGACGTAGCAGGCATTACTGAAGTAACAATTCGTAACCGGTACAAAGAGCTTATCGACCGATTAGGTATTGAAGACAAGCTCAAAATGAAAGAAGCTGATAATAAGCGCAAGTAAGCATGGTCAGACAACGAATTTCTAATGAACTATTAGCAGAGCACTACAAATCCATTGTAGACCAGTATGGCACGCCTACTAAAGACCCATGCATGCTCGATAGCCGTACTCGACAACAAGAAACAATTGCTGGCCTTACCACAAATTTACAAGAATTCTATGAGAGCAATAAAAGCCTTAAAGGAATGCGCTTGCACACCTACCGCATCAGTCCTAAAACACAAGGAATTTTAGAGCTCATACTCAAGCGAGGGGTTGCAGACGCTACGCAAGAACTCGAAAATGCACGAAGAAGCACTACTACGTTTGAGTAGCTTTAAAAAGCAAGTATGCAACGTTGAGCTAATGAACCCTACAAATGAAGAATTAGCCAATGACTATGATAAGCTCATCTATCAATTTGGGAGTAATTCTAAAAGACCACGAAAAAGTGTTAGAGACGAGCAAAAAAAGATTATTGCAAGTATTGAATACAGTATCAAAGACTACTTTGTAGATAATGAGAGTTTAGAAAAAATGCCTGCAGAAGGACTCAGAGAACAAACAAGAGGTATTCTTGAATTACGACTACAAAGAGGATTTGCAGGTGCTAAAGATGCACTGTACACTATGCGCGCAGAAGATATTCGATTAGGAACGTATCGGACTGGCAAAGGCACTAAGTCCTTAGGAGATGAATAAGCATGCAAAACATTCTCGTTGTTCATCGTGATAAACCTTCTAAAAAGCAAGAAGAAATATTTGACGATCCAAAACTAACGTTCAAACACCTTTGGAAGAATACCTTAACGAATGAGTGTACAAAAGGCATGGATGCAGTAATAGCAATTGGCGGGGATGGAACGATAATGTCTGCTTCACACTACCTCAAAAAAATACCTTTGCTCGCGTTAAACGATAAACCCCGAAGAAGTATTGGGGCGCATGCAACAGGAACGATTACACAGCTCCCAAAAAAACTAGAAGAACTTGCATCAAACACGTTTAAAACGGAATTGCTCGAGCGAATACGCATTAGTATTAATGATGAAAAAGTAGAACCATTAGCGCTCAACGAAGTTTTTTTTGCGAATGAACGGGCGTACTTAGTCTCAAATTATCTCCTAAAATATAAGCAGTTTATTGAAAAGCAAAAAAGTTCTGGTGTAATAATTAGCACAGGAACAGGTTCGACAGCGTGGTTTAAGTCATCAGGAGGAATTCCATTTAGCCCACAATCAAAATTTGTCAAGATGATTATTCGCGAACCGTTTATGGGTCATAAAGAAAGAAAGTACACGTACAAGTTGTTAAAAACACAAATTAACGAGGGTGAAACAATGCACATTACTGCGAATACCCCAAGTGTTCTCGCAATAGATTCTATTCGAGAGTTTCACCTTAAAACTGGCGACACGATAACTATTGAAATTTCTGAATTTCCACTGAAACGAATAATCTAACACAGCAGTTGTTAAATAGGCCGGAATCCGAATCAGTTAATGAATAAAAAAGAATTTACAAAAAGAGTGATTGAATCCCAAAAAGAGCTTACAATAATTACCAAAAGTAAAAAAGAAATTATTGTGAAGGCAAAACGCGGACCTTCAAAGCCCACAAAAATCCCTTTAGAAATGAATAACGAACTCGCATTCTTCATTGCAGCAATAATTGGAGATGGCCACTTAAAGAAATCAAAGTATCAAACAGTTTTCGAGGTACAAGATAAAAAACTTGTTTTGAGAATGCAAGAAATTTGTAAGAAAAATTTCAACAGAATTTTTTCAATTAATGAACGAATAAATAAGGAAAAGAAATATTTTGTTTTATACATCGATAGCAAGGCAATTCAAAATTATCTTAATTATGCATTAGAAATTCCAACTGGAAAGAAAAGCCATCTAGTAAAAGTACCTAATATAGTTCAGAAGGGTTCAAAATCAATCAAGATATCATTTCTACAAGGAATTTTTGCCACAGAAGGAGGAAATCGAAGGAGAGGATATGGGGTTTCAACAGCAAGCAAACAATTGTGGAACGATTTAGTAAAACTATTAGAAGATTTGAAGATCACTGTTAAGACAGATATTTGGACGCACAAAAAGTATAAAAGGGAATATTATGGATTAGTATTTAGAAAGGAGTTCCTTTCTAAACTAAGCGGGGATACCGAAGCGGTCAAACGGGATAGGTTTAGGACCTATTGTGCTTAGTGCCTACCTAGGTTCGAATCCTAGTCCCCGCATATCAGGGCTACAAGCCCTGCTGGACTCTGAATTGTAGACATTGCACGACTTCTGAACATTGGTTGCTGGATTCACAAAAACCCGCAGGAGGTTTTTGTTTCGAATATCTCAATAACGTTAGTGCTAAGATTCCCAAAATTACGAAGTAATTTTTAGGACATAGTCCCATTCTGAACAATTAATTTTTAGAACAGAGTATCAATGTAGTAAGAATTTCTAAATCTGGCCGTTAATATCTGTTTTGACGAGATACACCTCTCCCCCGCAAGTAGTCGTACATTCAACTGCAGTACCCACACCAACGTATTTTCCAGCATCAACAAACCCACCCATAAAAATAGAGTCGTATACTGAACCAGAAGTTGGATGATACTCTTCAACCCATTCAAGTGCTCGTGTTGCACCATCAATTTTCATAATGATTGCTCGTTCAGGAGATGTTGCTTCAGAAAAACCAAATAGAATGAAGTCCTCACCATCATAATCAAATTCAAGCCCTATATACTCTTCAGGTAGCGAATACGTTTCTGACCACAGAAAATTTCCACTTGCATCCCAGGCAATCAATTCCAAACCATCAGGGGATTCATCATATCCAAGCACTACAACATCACCATTTACTCCAGGGAGCTGCAGTATATCAAGCGCGAGGAAATCATCTGAATTGTATTGTACTGACGGTTGTGCAACCCCTGATGCAGCATTGATTCGAATCCAAGCAGGATAATATGCAGACGTGCCTACATCAGAAGTGACACCTGTAACAAGAATATCTCCATTCGAAGCCTCTCGAAGAGAAATAGTGAGATCGTCCTCGCCAGGAGTAATATCATACTCATTTTCCCAATCTATTTGTGGCTGATTAGTTACAGGATCTACACTTACTTTTTCAACAAAGAAATTTTCATTTGTTACACTACTCATAAAGCCAGTTACTACAATATCACCATTGCTTAAGAGTATAAGATCATGAATAGTTTCAAATCCAATAGTGCTACCAACTTGTTGCTCCCATTCAATAATCTGCCCTGTTGAATCAAATTTCAAAATAAGCAATGCATCAGGCGTTTGAGATTGATCAATTACGGTTGCAACATACCCTCCATCAGACAATTGTGCAACTCCGCCAGAAAAATATCCGACAATAATAGACCCAAATGATACAGCACTTGAAGGAACAGATTCCCACTCAAACACTCCCGCTCCTGAAAACTTAACAAGCCTAAAGAGCTGTTGTGAACCACGAGTTAATACAACATAGCCCCCGTCAGCAGTACTAGCAACCGCAAGTCCAAAATCATCTGCAATTGAACCATACGTTGTTTCAAATGTCCCACCAATACATCCTTCATCAAATAACCCATCAGCATCATCATCTAGCGAGTTACACATTTCATCCACTCCAGGACTTATTTCAGCAGTTGAGGTAAAGTCAGAATTGTATGTTGGTGCAATCGTAAGTGGTGGCTGTCCTGAAATAGGGAATAAGTGGAGAAGCAGCGTTATTGCATCTGCAATATTGACAGTGTTATCATTGTTTGTATCTCCTGCGTCAACACATTCTGCTGCATATGCATCAAATGGCGGGACAAAGAGAGTATTGAGGATAAAGATTGCGTCTCCGATATTTCTCGTACCGCTAAGATCTACATCTCCTCGAATAAAGGTTGCTGCAGGTCCAGTACATACGCTCGCGAGCGTTCCTAACCCTCCGGGCCCGAGTTGAATGCCAGTGTATTCTGTAGGTACTTCATCAATAAGCTGGTTTCGGCGAATAAGCGAGGATTCTAAGTCTTGCATGAGCTCTAGGAGTGCAACGCCATCGTACACGTCTGTTGTGCCGTCTTGGTTCACGTCTCGTTCATATGCTGGCAAGTCTGAGATAGTGAGTGAAGCATAGGTTGTATCAACTGCTTGTAGTAAGTATACTGCGTCAGCAACGGTTAACTCACCGTTTCCATCAACATCCCCTAACACACCCGTTGTCTCACCGCTTATTTTCGGTTCTTCTTTCGTCGTTTCAGGCGTTAATTGCGTTCTTGAATCCTCTTTTGTTGCAGTCGTGCGTTCCGGCGCGAGTGCCGTGTCAGTGCCAACATTCGTTACTGTTACAACATACCCAATTGCAAGCCCCACGACGGTAATAGCTGCGATTACAACTACGATACCACTCATCCCTCTTGTTTCCATTGACTGACTATATCAAAGTTACTTTATATTAGTTACCGTGATGCTATTACCTGTAATGCCGCTACATCTAAAGAATCAACTACGCAATCACCGTTTACGTCTGCTTCGCGATAATTAATGATTGCGCGTTCTCGTGCTAAGTATTGCGTTAGAAGTGTTGCGTCATCTAGCGTTACTTCCCCGTCTGAATTAATATCTCCATCGCCTTCTGAACAATCGGGAGATAACGCAATTCGTTCTAATCGTGTGGATGTAACATACGTGAATCCCAAAACGAGCACTATCCCCAAAATTATAATTGCGATTTTATAGCTAAGATGGAGTTGCTTCATGATACTAAGGGTACGACGAGGTTTTTAACAATTGTGACTAATCAGCTTGTGTCAATTCCCGAGTGTCTGCATTAAAGCGATAGTTCTCTGCAAAGAAATATATGAACCCGTCTTCTTCTGGATGTATAAAATTACTAGGAAATATTTCCCAATTGGCCTCTTCTCGAATTATTGCCATAGTACCATCATCGCTCCAGAACTTCCAAAAGCCAAGTTCGTACCAGCTAAAGTCTTTTTCAATAGTGACTTCGTTGGGCCCTTGCTCGATATAATACCCCGTGTATTCCCCATCCTCAAAAATAGCAAGACTAGTACTTACTTCAATCCCATTACCAGTTATACCGTCTGCATTTCCTTCTGAAGGTGCATTGTCTGATGAATCTTCTGACGTACTGCTTGACTCAGACGTTACCGCTACCGCTCCAAGGGATTTTGCGTGGAATCGGTCTGTTATAACTGCGTACACATCACCGATAAGGAGGTTGCGTGCTGCTACATGTTCTTGTAAGATAACCCCTCCAAGCCTGAGCTGTATGGTGTCGAGGATCACTTCATAATCGGCGAGTGAAAATGTTTCGGGAGTGCGTATAGCATACAAGTCTGAGCGGAGTTCATCGATTTGTCCGTACACAATGTTTGGATCTACTGCTGCGGCTCGCTTATCAAGTTCTGATCGCTGTATTGCCTGGAGTTCGCTGAGTGTTTGGTTTTTGAGCCCTTCAGTTATTTTTTGGTTTGAACTCAGCGCGTCATCAACACTACGCTTGTCAAGCCAGCAGGTTACGGTATCATCACCACAATACCCTACATCAACATAACGCGTTGGGTCTGTTGCACTACCCGGATTTACGTTTGAACAGATACGCACTATTCCTTGTTCGAAGACTTGCGGATTCACAAGTTCTTCTACTGCTTGTTGCGGATTAAGCGTGAGCGGTACATTAGTTGGTTGTAAGGTTGGCCCTGAGATACATTCTTGTTCTGACGTAATATCTGCATTCGTGAGTTCTTCAGCTACGAATGCATCACGCAGTTGCTCGATTGCAAAACTAGTAGTTACTTGTTCGAACCCACATTCTTCGACCCCATTTATACTCACGCATAATTGCTGGTAACCTGATGGTAGGGTAAGGTCTCTGCTTTCAGTTGCGAATTCTCCGCGTGGAATAAATCCTGATGCCACACTTGCCGTTGGGTTAATACCAAACGTTCCTCCTTGTGGCGGATCTTTCAAGTACACTTGATAGTTTACCCCTTGATCATCTCCAGCAAAGATGTGATAGAATACTTTGTAGCGTGATGTTGGAGGAGGTATTGCATCTGAAAACGGTGAACTACTAAAGTAGGCATGGAATTGATGCGGACTGTCTGGCTCTATGAGTGCTTGGAAGTCTGCTCCGATAGGGAAACTTCCGGAGATAAACCCTTGGCAGAGCGGTGAGCCTGCCTCTTCTATTGAGCGAACATTATAGGCTGAGATTGCATTGACGGCATATTCTTGCGTGAAGAAATCAACTGAGTTTTCAACATTTTGAATTACTGCACTGCCAGTAGCATATTCTCCGCCACCTCGTGCACCGCTAAATCCTGAAAAGAGCCGTGGCACTACGATTTCTGCAAGTGATATTGCTGGTTCCCAAAAGAGCTTACACGTATTTACAGAAGTGATTTCATCACAAATACCTGTGAGTTGTCCAGTATCAATACTTTCTTGTAAACACGCTCGGTGTGACTCAAGGATTGAAGTGTATCCCTGAATTCCTGCGTGAATACCGCTTAAACATACGGGGACGTACACTCCTTCGTTAATATTTGGCAAGCATAAGAGTGCTCCTCCAACAATCCCTGTTCGTACGACGTCTGCTACTTGATAATTACCTCCAAAGTCACATCGTGATGGCGGGCAGATGACAGGATCACATGCGTTGAAGAGGAGTTGGCACTCGCCTGGACTCATAAATTCCTGACATGCTGTTTTACTCACAGCATTTGCTGGTGTTCCACGCCTGAGTTGTTCATCAAAAATTGAGATGAATTCGTTACCGTACTGTTGTGCTGCTTCGATAAGTGCTGATTTTGCATCATGAATGATTTGTGATGATTTTGTCGCACTTAAGCCAAAAACTTGCCCATTATCTGAAATACCTACATCAACTCGTTGACAAGGGTCTTCATCACCGATAAGCCCGTTTGGCCCCACGTTACAAATCTTAAATGATCGAGGCTCTCCTGCTTCTGTATAACTCGCAATATTACTTCCTACCCCGATAATAGGTTCGACTTTTACATAATACCCTCGTTGAAAGTCGAAAGGTACAAGTGCAGGTAACCCTTCATACGGTGCTGACTCAAAATATTTCACTTCTCGGCTACTTGCTTTTATAGGGTACTGGTACGTGTCGGAGGGAACATCCTGAAATCCAGAAATACCAAAATCATTAATGAATTCCTGTACGTTTTGTGATTGACTGCCAGTAGGTGCAAAACTTTCTGTTAGTACAATATCTCCGTTTTCTGCCCGTTCATAATAATAGATTTCTTGCGCTTGAAGCACTCCGTCTGCTCGTGTTCCGAGTACTGCAAAACTTTCTGGCACGCTACCATCTCCGAGTGCTCTCCCGGATACGAAGATGATACCATCACTGCTACCGCTGTACGGTGCATTAGTTCCTGAATAGACGATAGTGTCTCCGTTTGCGATTTGCCCACTTGACCCAATAGCATATACTTTACCGATTGCTGGCATTGCATTACGAGCTGTTGCCCCGATAGATGCAACTTGGAGTGGTCCAATGCCTTCTGAAGCCCCTCGTGCTTGTTCGAGCTCTTCAAATATTGATTGTCGTTCTTCTACTTTTGTTTGTACTTCTGAGAATAAGGCTTGTGATCGTGCAGTGTAGGTGCTCCCTTGCCCTTGCATACACAGCTCCATGTCCATTGCGCGCAGATCAGCATAACTAAAGGCTGATAAGTCCAAATTTCCAAGGTTATTGATAAACTCATTACCTCCAGCACCTCCATACGTGTTTATGAGTACGGTTCGATAGGCTGCTTTCGCATCTTCCACATTTACTCGAGTGTTTAGAAATTCATTAGTGGTGATTTCCCCGCTTGCTTCGACTGAGCTTATTCGATCATTAACTGCTTCAATACATCCTTGCCGTGCGTTGACTTCATTTTCTATAGCGCCAGAGTTTGCATTCAAACAAGAAGTTACGGTGTTGTATTCTCCTTGATTAACGAGTTCTTGACATTGTTGACTCCATCCGTCAGTTCCTTGCATGGTTTGTTGTCGAGCAAGTGCTTCTCCACTGAGCCCTGCTAGCAAGTTTTTCAAAGTGAGAACACCCATAGTTGCAAAACAAGCTGCTTTGTATCCTGTTACAATGTTACCAAGATTTTCTTCAACGCTTTGCCATTGGTCGAGTGTTTCGTCTAAGTTAGCGATTCGTTCTGCTGCTCGTGCAGGGTTGAGTTGAATGTCTCGTTGTTCAATACCTATACCTACTGAAAATTCAACTTCTGTGCTGAGACTGCCTGATGAAGTTTCAATATGGAGTTTTGCGATTTCACTGAAATCAACGTCTCGTAAATGAAGTGCTGAGCCACAGAGTGTTGGAGGATTTGCCTGATTCGCAGTGAGTGTTCGTTCAGTTTTCGTCCCGTCAGCACACGTTGTTCGAACACTCACACGTGTTTCAGATACTATACGAGTAACCTCAAGGAGCCCATTAGTTGTTTGCTCACCGTCATCTTCTGCTACTTCTACGCGTAGTGCCCCCCAATCAAAAACTCCTTTCGACCGCTCTTCAGGTACGCTAATACTTGTTAATTGGAGTATCTGATACTCATTATCTAGAAAGACACTTTGAGCTGCATCTGCCAGATTTATCTTATTGAGCCGTGCTATTTCGAGTAAATAATGAGCGGTATCTGGATGAGTTGGGTAAAGCTCTGCATGAAGTTCCATGAGTTCTACTTGCGTGCTTTGTTTTGCGAGTATTTGTGCTAAGAGTATCGCATTCGCAAGCCCTTGTTGTCCGAACGGATCATCTTCTGACGTTCTGCGCTCATTAGTGTAGTCTTCTGCCAAGTCAGTGTATTGTTGTTTGGTTAGTGAAAAGTAGGTCTCTACATTTTCTTCTTTATTACTATAATCTGCTTCAAAGAGAGATTGTTGATTATTCACATATATTTCATTGAGAAGCACAGGCAGTTGTAAAGTTCCCTTTTCAATTACTGCCACATTACCCGTTATGCCAAGGATTTCCCACCCGTCATCTTGCCCATTATCATCTGTCACGAGCGTGACAGTATCTCCGATTTCAAGTGGTGTAACTCCGAGTGTGAGTTCAAGTTGCTTAGCACCACATTGTACTTCTGCAGTCCCACCCCGAGTTCCTAGAGCGTTTATAGTTGTGACGCGACACTTATTATTCAAAAACCTGCTTCCTTCTGTGAGTTGGTATACGTCATCGTTAACACGAATTGTGGCGAGTTTATCTGCTCGTTGCAATCCATCGTATACTACACTCATCCTTCCTCTACAATACTGTCCTGGAACATAAATAGGGGTTGAGAGTTGTCCTCGATTTACCGATCGTGTTGCGACAGGATTATTATTCTGATCAAAGATTGTCACGCTTGCCTGATTTGCATCTGCACTGTTTAGCTTGAGCGCGTAATCCCCTTGCCAAAAACTACTTTGGTATTTGTTGTTAAAGAAGTCATCTTCGTCCTGTACGCTAAGTAAAAATTCTGCCCGTCCAACACCAAAAGTGTTTGCTGCCTGATAGTCTATCTGGCCAGTGAGTGATAATTCTAAAACTTCAGGAGAGAGTGCTTCATTAGGTTGCCGCTTGAGTACGACTACTACATATCCGATATTGTCAATGTACGGGCTTCCGGTGAGTTGTGTTGTTGAGCGAATTGCTGCTCGTGCTGGTTGAAACCCAATACTCCGCACTTCTGGCGGGAGGTCTCCTGTGAATCGAATATTTTTTACTTGTTGAATGTCTATGAGTGGGTTAAGTTTGAGTCCGTCTACCTTACAAAATACTGGCACGTCTTGTTCTGCTAAGAGTGAGCTTGAAACTACTGCCGGTTCACACCCGAGCGGAGAAAGTTGTAAGAGAAGGTCTGTTCGTGCTTCACATTGGTCGGCATCACCAAGCGTTGGCCAATAGACTGATGCATCAGCACCATATACTGATGAGGCACTTGCAAATGACCCGGTACTCACGATGCGTGCGGTACCTGTCCGACTACCTGTTCCGTACCCAAAAGATGTTTGTGTTGTTGAGACTTGTGCATACACACTTCCTAGGAGCATGCACGCTAAGAGTGCTACTACAAATAATCGTTTCATGAGAAACTCACCTCCACAACTCCCCCTTCAAGTGCAGCATAGTTTTGTTGTAATTGTTCTAAACTGTTTGGCGTTGGGAGACCTTCAACATCTAAAACAACAGTTCCTTGTGCAAGATCAGTTGCTAGTATAAAGGTTATTGTACTACCACCGCCTTTAAGCGCGTATTCAACGTCAGTTGCTGGAATTTCTACATTGAAACATTCTTCTTCTGTTGCCCCAAAGACTCCTGCTATCCCTCCTGCTGCGACATCAGTACAGTAGCGATGTTGTGTTGCTGGAATAGTTATTCCTGACGCTGCATACACAAATACTGAAACATCATATTCCCCTTCATGAAGCGTTACACTTTCTAGTTCAGGAAGTGATGCGGTAACAACGTTTCTACCATCATCAAAACTAATCACTGCCGAACCGCTTAAGGACTGCCCATCAACAAGGACGGATACATCAACAGGATATTCTTTGCGTAAAATAATATCTACTTCTCCGGGTTCGTTAGATGAGTATTGGAGGGCGGTTTCCGCAAATCCTTCTGCTGATACGACGAGTTCACCATTAATACATTGTGGAATTCCTCCGGAGTATACTGCTTCGCTACCCACTAGCTCCGTTGACCCGAGCGTGCATCGACTATCAAAGCAGGAGTAGGTTACAAGTGCACCCTCCACGGGAGCGAGTTGCTGATCATACACTCGAGCAGTTAGTTCCCCATTATAAAACTGGCACGCATCTACTTCTGGATTATCGAGTAAGCTTTGAATTTCAGCCTCTCGAGGAACATTATTGTCAAGTATAACTGCGAGAGGGAACTGGAAGATTTCAGTCCCGCGAGTTACTTGGACCATAACAGGGAATCGTACATCCCACACAAAGTGATACGGTACATAACAAAAGCCCATGATACCCATGCCTGATTGTGTCCCTACAGGGTCTGCTATCATTATTTCATTCGTTGCAGGCGTTACTTCAGTAATGCTTGGCCACCTTGGAGAGTAGAGCACTTGCACACTCGCATCTGTTAGCGTGTACCCAAGATCCACTATGAAATAATCGTCTTCTACATCATCAAGAATATACGCATTACCAGCTATTTTTATTGCTCCAAAGTTTGTTGCGAGTGCTTCATGCAGTTTAGTCACTTCATCTCGTGTTTGCCATATTTCAGGACTACACGATACGGAAACACCATCAACAGGTACATGATTGCGCAGAGTATCAACAGCATACGATTCTAAAAATGCAGTTTCAAGTTCTTCTTCATGAATATCCCGTGCTATTTCATAGAGTGCACCTAGAGAACTTTCAACTGTTACTTCATGCCGTGTTTTGCGAGCGCTTCGCCCTTCTCGTTGAGTTACGAGTGCTCCGTTAACGACTATATCAACTGCTTCATCATGTATTGCTGCACTGACTGATGGGCTAGCAGGTAATGAAATATAGAAGTCATTAAAGTAAAACGGGGTAAACTCACATTCTTGGATTCGTTGCGCTACGTACTCTTCTAAATGTTGTTCCATTTCGCTTTTTGTAGGCGCTTGTTCTACAAAGAAATTATTTCCTGTAACATATGACCAATACGGTACTGGCGTCCCCATAAAGTTGAGGTGCGAGGAGAACGGGGCAAATTCACTACCTGGTACGTAGTCGCCCAATTCTATGCGTCCTCCTTGCACTCCCATCACCTCTATTCCCTCTTCTGTTGCTGTTTGTATACAGCCTAAATATGATGTGTAAATTGGTGCAAATTCAGGGTCTATTGTTGTCTCAAAGAGCGATTCACGAAACGCGTAGACGACTAGAATACTTCCTACAATTACGAGTGCGAGGATAATAAATCCTGTAGCAAGCCCTCGTTTAGCTACCACGTTTCTTTGACCCCTTTTTGATTTTTTCTTGGATTAATTTGATAAGTTCCGTATTGATATCCTTGTCAATTACTTGTTTAAACTGTTCCCACATGGCTTCGTCTTCGATTAATAGTAAGTACTTCTTCATGAATGCCCCAATTCCTTGCATCTCTTACGCATGTTCCCTATTTAAAGTTTCTTAGTAATTTAGTAAATTAATAACATACTTACTAAGTAACTTACTAAGTAAATTGATGCACAGGTTTAAAAACTAAAAATATGCAAACAAAATCCGATGACCAATCAAAAACCATTAGCAGAAATGATTCACTTACCTGTGCTGAGCACTGCATCACTAGGGGCTAAAATCTATGAACTATCGCAAGAAGTGAGAACACTAGAGAAAAAGCTTGATTTAGAAGAAACGAACCCGCAAGGAATAATGCGTGGAATCTTAAGTGAAATAACACGTGACAGACACCGATTTGGAAAAGGAAAATTACCACATACTGCAATGAGTGGAAGATATGACTTTTCTGCTAGAGTACTTGCACAATACGGTACAGCATTAGACACGACACCCTCATTTTTAGAAGAAGAACGTGCAAAACCGCTACAATACGGCATTCAAGGAGAATCCTATTATACCAATACCGCATTTAAACGATTACAAAATCATCGAGATACGTTTTCCACATAAGTAGTTTTCTAGAAACGTTCGATTCGAAGTGGCCCCGCGCAGTTGAAAACATTCACTAACTAGAATGTTTGATGCTCGAGGGAGCACGAATGTCAATGAGTGGCCCCGCGCAGTCGAGAACTTTATGTTAAATTAAAGTTAGAGACCAGCTGGGACAGAGGCATAGCCGATGGCCCCGCGCAGAATCGAACTGCGGACTCCTCCACGTCAAGGAGATGGTTTACCACTAGCCTACGGGGCCTTTCTGCTTGCCGAAGATTGTAAGCCCACAGCACAAGCGAGGAGCTTACAGGCAAGAGCAAGTCAGAAATGACTTTTTCTTCTTACCCATCAGCACGAGTGAGTCAAAGATAGCAGTGTACTATCAACACTCAACCCATCAATACTCGCTATAAAAAGCTTTACTCCTAAAACTACTATCTTTTTAAAGCCCTAAACGCTCAAATTATAAACATGCGACAACGAAACGAGGACATGGACCCCCTGTACAAGAAAGAACTCGAACAATTTACTTCTTATTTATCATTTGAGGAAGAATCTAAACGCGGTAAAATACTTCGTGATGAAACCCTCCCCGTCAACGTTCGTAAAAAGGCTGGTGCTGAACTTGTAGAAGCCAATTTACGCTTGGTACCTTTTATTGCGAGACGATATGAAAATCGAGGAGTTGCAAAAGACGATTTAATTGGGGAAGGAAATGAAGGACTAGTATATGCAACTACGAAATACGATGGGAGGACAAAATTTGGTACGTACGCTGGCCGTTGGGTTAAACAACGCATAGGCCGTGCAATCATTGAAGGGACTGGCCCAATCCATATTCCTGAAACAACCCTCCTCCTAGCTAAAAAATTTACCGAAGAAGATATCAAAAAACCAATTGAAGTGCTTGCAAAAGAGTATGATGTAAAACCGGGGAGAATAGCATGTGCTCTTGATGCATACGCCGTTTTACAAAGAAAAACTCATTCACTAACACGCCAAGATACTGATGGATCCAAAGGCTACAACGCTGATTTTGAAATCCCTTCTAGAGAAATTGATACGCTTGATGAATCAATTGAGAGTAAGCGATTACTCAAAAAATTGCCTAAGCGAGAAAGAAAAGTGATTGAAATGTATTATGGATTTACACCTATGCCCCCTGTTCAAAGAAGACCTCACAGAAGAAACTGTAAAACAGGTCAATTACTCGAAGAACATTCTGTTCGGCGTGAAAAAGCAACCCTTGAAAATATTGGAAAAAAAGTAGGAATTAGCAGAGAATGGGTCCGTAGAATCACTATTGATGTACCACCAACCCTTCTAGAGTCGCTTAACGAATAATGTCCGAACGCTTTTAAACTCCTAATTCGTATAATACGTAGCAAAAAATGGTGGTACAAAAAGGGCTTGGCTATATTTTAGCAATTATTGGATTAGCACTGGTTGTGGTATGGGCGTTTGAGGAAATTCGCACCCCTCTCAATGAATTTATTCCTGAAAGTATTCCTGAGATGGCCTATTTAATTGGAGGAGTTGTGCTTGTAGGCCTCAGTGTGTTTCTAATGCGTGGTACGAGCGGCAAAACGAAGCACGTTCATGAAGTCCCAATCTATCAAGGCCAGCATATTGTAGGCTATAGACGCCACGGTAAAGCAAGTCATCGCAAACAAAAGCACCGATAAAGCAAGAAAAAACGCTTTTTGACCTCTTTCGCACCTAACGTAAAGCTTTTAAACACTCATTCTCACGCTTTAGAACTACGAACGTCGACCCACGTTTGACTTTCACTGGCAAAGTCGTGGTTAGTTCTGATTCATACGAATCTATCGCCAGCCGGAAACTAATGAAACTCCCAGAAAAAACTAACAGATACTGCCCGTATTGTCGGGAAAAAACTGAACAGAAGTTAAGTGTAGCGAAGCAAAAATCTCGTTCATCAGCTCACCCAATGAGTCGATGGTCTACTTCACGAGTTATTGCTCGAGGCCTTAAGTCAGGTACAGGTTCCAAAGGTCGTTTTTCTAAACCACCAATTAAGAAGTGGAAACGAAAGTCTAAATCTACAAAGCGAATGACAATCATGTACACCTGTAAAGTATGTAATAAAGCCAAAGGGATTAAAAAGGGTATTCGCACATCACGATTAACTATAGGAGATAAAGTAGCGAAGTAACATGGCAAGCAAACAAATGAAACATAAGCCAAAGCCGAAGAAAAAGCGAGTTGGTAAAAAGAAGTTTTTTGATGCAACAATCCCCATGACAACTGCGAAAGTTAGTTTGTACGGATATGCAGCAGAAGATTTTGAAGGCCGATTTGTTAAGCTTGACTTAAGCAAGAGCATGCGTGGTAAGAACGTAGAACTACGTGCTAAACTAGCCCTTAATGAGAAGAAATTAGTTGGCCAGCTACATGGTTTACGACTAATTCCAACCTATATTAAGCGAGTTATGCGCCGAGGAACTGATTATGTTGAAGATTCATTTGAAGTTATTGGTAAAGAACACGTATTTCGTATCAAACCATTCCTAATTACCCGTAAGCGAGTTTCACGAGCAGTACGTAACGCCCTACGAACAACTGCGAAGAAACATCTTGAAAGTAAAGTTGTAATTATGAAAACTGAAGAATTATTCTCAAATATCATGACTAACAAGTTCCAAAAAGACTTGAGTATGAAACTCAAAAAGATTTATCCATTAGCATTATGTGAAATTCGTGTACTAGAAGTACTTCGTCCTGCTCCTGAAAAGAAGGAAAAAAAGGCTGAGACCAAAGAGTCAAAGACAGACGCTGAAACGAAAGAGTAACTGCGTTCACCATTCTTTTCATCCACTGCCTCCATAGCTCAGTGGCAGAGCATTAGTTTTGTAAACTAAGGGTCGGGGGTTCGAATCCCTCTGGGGGCTCTCATCTTTATGATGCGGGAGCATCATAGAGAAACCAGAGGTACTAAAATTTCTAATTTTTCAACCTCTGGGGGCTTGTTCTATAGTGTTGCGTAGGCAACACTCAGCAACCTGAGGTACACGACGTTAGTCGTTCAACCTCTGGGAGCTCTTTTTTATGATGCAAGAATAGCACGTGATAAAAATACTAAAAAGATGAATATATAAACAATCTTTAGCTTTTGAGTGTATGGAAGGAGAAAGTGCTAAGTCCCCGACTGAACTCATGCATGATTCTGAACGTGAAGAGATAATACGTTTTTTGCAAGATAATATTGGATGGGTGAATTATTATGTCTTAGTGCTTATTGGAGAATTTGATAAGGTTCGTGCTAGAAAACCTACTCAGGGAGTTACAATTCAAGGTGAGCCTTTGAAAGTACGACGTAGGGATACGGGCGAGGAGGAAGTGTTTGGGTATATTGACCTAACCTCTTCTATGACACTTACCCCTGTTGCCCAGTCTGAATTTCCACAGTTTAAGAAGTGGAGCCTTTCTGAGAGTGAGGGCGAGGCATGGATGATTTTCAATTATGAAGTGTTTCCCCGAATTAGCATTCCTGACCAAACAATTCAATTAGTGAATCAATACAAGCAATATGGCCTTTCGGGTGATGGGTGTTCTTGGATTGTCATTACTAAAACCCCGAATATGCAAAAACCGTTCAAAGATCATGACATTACCCTTATTGAATTTGAAACACTGCAAAAGGCTATTGCTGAAATGAAGAAAAAAACCGATGAAAACCTCAAAAAACAACGGGAAAAATCACAAAACACGTCTGAAACTCCAATAAAGAAACAAGGTTCTAAACATTCCCAGATAACTAATCCTGGAGGAAAAAAGGCAAGTAAGAAATTAGCTCAGGCAGTACAAAAAGTGACTAAGAAAAAAGCCTCTAAAAAAACAAGTGTGAAAAAACAGAAGAGCCCTGCAAGTAAAAAGATAGTGCAAAAAGGTACAAAAGAAAAAACACCTGCTAAGAAGACTACTCTCAAAAAGAAAAGTGAAATGGCAAAAGCAAAAAAGAAAGAAAACACTGCTGATTCGCTCAAAGCGTGGGCCCTAAAGCTAACAAGTAAAAAATAAGGTTTTAATTACTAAACAAATCGCCTATACCGTCAAAGAGGTTTTGTGCAGGATCAATTAATAATATTGCTGCGATTGCGATTGCTACAAAACCGAACAGTTTCTCATTTATCTTGAGTAGCTTTAAACCGTTAATTATTACATACACGCCACCTGCAACGATGAGGAGTGTACTGATTATATTTTCAGGGCCAAGCCCCCCTACAAATCTATCGATAAATATCATGCCAAGAATTGACATTATTATTCGCTCACCAATATTTAGTACCATGCGTGCCTCTTTAGTATATTTAGATTACACGTACAGAGTATTTAAAGATTAAGTAAAAATAAAAAATAAGAGGCTATTAACAGAATGGACAGTCTTCGTCGCCGTTACACACTTTTGGTTTCGACTTCTTGCTGGCCTTCTTAGTTGCCTTTTTCTTTTCAGTTTTTTTTGCTGCTTTCTTTTTAGCTGGCATTATAGGTACCCTCCTTTTAGAGTAGTATTGCCTATAATGCAATATATAAAAATCTTTTCAATACTGAAAAAATTATCCTTTTTCATCAACGTGCCGAGCCTTACCATCAGCAACGAGAATGTCTGCGACTGAGCGATCGATATTTGCAACAGCACCTTTTGTGAACGGTCCAATGGCATTACCTTGCATATCAACAAATTCAGTTACATCTTCCTCAAGCATAATTAGAGCCGTTGTTGCAGTAGGCGCTCCCGTATCACCACGTAACTGTTCCTGTAATGATTTATCTCCAGTCTCAAGTGCAGCAACGAGTTTTTCAAACAATTCCTTCTCATACGTGAGCATATCTGCAAAATCTTTTTTCATTATCCCCGTTTCTGCTGCTACAAAGACGAGTTCAAGAATTTTTTTCTTTCGTCGTAAAATTAAATCACGAAAAAGCGTCATCGCATTTTCATATTGTTTTTTCTCGCGCAGAAGGTCATCCGCAAACATATCCCCTTCCATCAATGCAAACTGTTTACGTTTTGTTTCTACATAATCTACATATTCTTCAATAAAGTTCTTAGGTAAATTTTGCAATCGTTCCCCAAATTTTTCTTTACGTAAATATTCATAGAGCTCTTCATACGTTATCATGGCACTGATAGCAAGGATGCCCTATTTAAGAATTCATGTGCGCTGTAGCTATTGCTTTGTACGCCGTGCGAAAAGGGTTTTTTCAAGCACTTCACGGCCAAGATATTTTGTACCGGTCAGGCCTTCTGCCTCAGTATAGCGACGATTCCCTTCCCGCACCCGTTCTCCATCATAAAAGAGTACAGGAACAGGGTCCGCAGTATGAGTTTTTTTCTTACAAGATGTTGTATGATCAGGAGTGATAACTACACGGGCCTTGTGCTTTTGTGCTAGCTTGAGAATACTACTAAAGAGCCTTCTATCAAGCAACTCAAGCATTGCTACCTTTTCATGCGGTTTATTATCATGCCCCGGCAAGTCAGTTTCTTTAATATGGATAAAGAAATAATCGTATTTATGCTCATTTTTCCTAAGCGCTGCAACACTTTTTTTGATTGCTTTCTTAAGACCAGCATGCAAATGCGCATACACATCAGTACCTTTAAGCGGAGGATAGTCAAATGAGCGAACATCCATTTTTGCAGCTTTTGCAATACCAATCTCAAGAGGACTGTAGACTACGCCTAACCACTTACCTTTAAGTTTACGATAAGGAGGTAGTGCAGTGCCAGCACCACGACACATAAGAAAATTAGCTGAAAAAAGACCTTTGCGAGCTCGGACCTTGTTTAAATGGTGTTCGTCAAGCACAGCATGACTTTCACGTACAAATGTGTTAACGAGATTAGCGGCTAGATGTGAATCTTCTTCTTCATCCAACGGTTTTGCAAACCGTACTTTTTCTCGCGCATTTAGTACGACCTTCCCACCCTCATAGGCTGGATCAACATCTGAAATATTATTAGAAAACCCTCCCCGAATAACAAGCACTCCCCGATGCCCCATGGTAGGTACAAATTCATACGGAAAGGGTAGTGTGACACGTGATTGTACTGCTTGCGCAAGTTGTTTTGCTTCTTTAGTGGTGAGTGTTCGTCCAGCGCGCCTATCAAGAACAGTATTCGTTTCTAAATCTTCAACAGTTGCGAAATTCGTCCGAAAAGCTAAATCACCCCGTGTTAGATTCACTCCTGCCCCCAGTGCTTCAAGTGTTCCACGCGCTACTTTCGTTGGATCATACCCTAAAAGTGATAGAATAGCTGTTGATGATTCAGGTGCAACACCTTCTTTAACAGTATAGCAATAATCAACACGCCCGCCTGATGCGAGCTTATCTAAATGAGGAGTCTCTGCAGCTTCCAAAGGCGTTTTACCGTTCAAAACCTTTGAAGGCTCATCGGCCGCACCGTCAATAACCACAAATATACCCTTCATTTTTTAACACCTAACACGTTGTACTACATAATATCAGAGGTTAGTAATAAACTTTCTAGTGCCAAGAGTCATTAATACTTTACAGGGACAAAACCTATAAACACCCTTTAGCTCGTTCCACCATGTTCAAAGCACTCAAATCAAAGCTGAAGTCATGGATGGGCAATGATGCTGAAAAGGAAGAACAGGTTGAAGAGACACAAGAGGAAGTAGTTGAAACTCCGAAAGAAGACACAGTAAAAAAGGATTCTAAGAAAGATAAAAAACAAGACGCTCCTAAGAAAGCCACTAAAAAAACTGCAACAAAGAAAGAAGAATCAGCTAAAGAAAAAGCCCTTGCTAAGGACTCTGCTCAGAGCACCCCACAAGCGCAATCCCAAAAAACAGAGAGTTCTGAGGCAAAAGAACTACCTACTGAAGAAGAGCTCAAAAAAGAAGTGGACAAAATTGAAAAAGAAGTGCCACAAAAGTTTGCGCTTGGAAAGCTCAAGGCAGAACCTGATGTAAAAGCGATTAAGCAAGAAGGTACAAAAGAAGAACCTGCTCAAGAGATGAAAAAGAAAGGTTTTCTCAAGCGTATGTTCTCTAGTGACAAAAAAGAGAAAGACTCTGAAACACTAGCAGAAACAATTAATGAAATAGAGCAAGTAGCAGAAAATACGGTAGAAAGCCTCAAAGAAGAAGAAACTCAAGCTGAAGAGAGTGAGGAAAAAAGTACAGAAAAGAGCCCTGCTCAGAGTGCCCCTGAAGCAAAGAATTCTGGGGCAAAGAAAGGGTTTTTCGCAAAATTATCAAGCGGCGTTAAGGGTGAAACAACAATAACGCACGAACACATTGACGAAATGTTTGAAGATTTGGAAATGATTCTTTTAGAAAACAATGTTGCGCTTGAAGTTGTTGATAAGATTAAGGAAACATTAACCGAAGAACTTGTTGGTCAAGAAATGAAAAAGAATGTGATTGAGCAAAAAGTCATTGAGGGATTACGAACAGCTATTGAAGATGTGCTCATCGAACCCCCTGACCTTGTAAAAGCAATTAAAGAACACGACGGAGTCTACACTATTATTTTCTTTGGCATTAATGGATCTGGTAAAACAACGAGCATTGCAAAACTTGCGCATAAACTCAAGTCTGAAGGTATCGATTGTGTGCTCGCTGCATGTGACACGTTTCGTGCGGCAGCAATTCAACAACTCGAAACGCACGCTACCAACCTTAACATTCCAATTATCAAACACGATTATGAATCTGACCCGACAGCAGTAGCATTTGATGCGAAAAAATATGCTGAAAAGCATAAGAAGCAATGCTTGCTTATTGACACAGCAGGTAGAATGTACACGAAAGATAATCTGATTAAACAAATGGAAAAAATGATGCGTGTGATTAGTCCTGAACTTAAGATTTTCGTGGGTGAATCAATTACTGGTAACGATGGCGTTACGCAAGCGAAAACGTTTAACGAAGCTGTTGGTATTGACGGCGTAATTCTCTCTAAAGCTGATGTTGATGAAAAAGCAGGGACAATACTCTCTATCTCCTATGTTACGGGCAAACCGATTTACTATCTTGGTATCGGGCAAGAATACAAAGACCTCCAACCATTTTCTAAGGAGACAGTACTCAAAAACGTGGGGCTTGCCTAAACAATACCTTCTTAAACTCTTATTTTGTCGAAACTTTATTGGTAGTATCAAAAAGACCCATAAAAGACAGATACTTAGAAGCACTATGTGAAAGTGTAGAGCATGCAACTCCCGATTGGGAACGAATAGATAAACAATTGACAATACGCTATAACCTTCCGCCTGAATCTAGAGATAACCTTGGACATGTAAAAGGTAGAGCTGCAGAGTGCATTACATACAATGCATTTGAAGCAGTCAGAGAAAAATACCCTGACAGAATCCGCATTGGAATTGAACAATCAAAAGAAGTAAACCCAGAAAGGCTTGCAGTTCCCGATAAGCTTGGAAGTGTGAAAGTTTACAACACTGCAGAAAAATGCGTCATTAATGAAATTGACATGGTAACACGAACACTTCACCCAACCGTTTGGGAGATTAAATCGGGAACATTTAGAAATAAAAGAGGAAAGACCCGAGATGGGATAAAACAAAAAAGTGTGAATATGCGCTCAGCTCCTATCAAAGCTTACTTTGAAACACATGGTGTTCGCTCTGCGACAATACTACCAAAGGATATGATTGATCCTCAAAAATACGAGACGCAACTAGAATTCATTTCACGAGGAGGATTACTTGTCCCGTTCTACACCACTCACGAACAATACGAACAAGAAGTACGAGAAAATCTTATGTCTTAACAAGCAGGATTGCTCGCGTGCGTCCAGTCAGTCCAACCCATATTCTTACCTGACTGTGCCCCTTCAACGGCAGGGTAGTCCGTACAATAATAGTAATTCGTTATCCACGGTTGCCATTCGTCATCACCCTCTGCAGGATAGTTGGTACCATCATCAAATTCTGTGCGGTGTGGCCAGTCAACTGCTCGCAAGATTGCTTGGTCGCCCCATTCCCATACATCTTCATACCCATTACGAGAGAGAATGACTGCGGTCATGTGCACGCCTTGCAGAGCTTCCCAAACATAATTCTCCTTGGGCGGTGGCCACTCAAAGCAATTACATCGCCGCATATCATCAGGCAAGACACCGTCAAGATCCCATCCTTCTTCACTCGTACATTCTGCAGGATTTACCCCTACGGGATTGTCCATATCACACTGCCAGTCAAGATCACCATAACTAAATTCAGCATAGTAATCCGTTTCCCCAAGCCATCCTCGAAAGACATCTGCGGTTATCTGGAGTTCTTCAGCATCACCAAGGTAAACGGCTATTGCTGCGCGTGATGCTCCAGCATGCGTTCCCCAATTATTAGGCCTGTCCTCATGCGTTGATACGAGCGTGCGCCCTTTCAAGGTTTTAGTAAGTAAGTCACTTAATTTTTCTGAGAATGCAGCGTGTAATTCAGGATTTTCTTCTGCTAGATTGATACTATCTGCTGCAATTACGTATGCCCCAAGTTCTCGTCCAAGCGCAAGTGTTTCACCACCATTCTCCGTTGCATCATATGTTATTGTTTCTAGCGCCTGCATTACATCTTCAAGATATGTTACTTCGCCAGTTTTTGCGTATACGAGTGCTTTTGCAAGGAAATGCACGTTTGTATTATCATTTTGATTCGATAAATCCGGACTTGATGTCCCTTCCTCTGCTGCAGCTAACAGATTTTCCCATGCAGCACCTTCTTCAGGCAACGCATCAATTTCTGCTTGTGAAATCCATACTGTGTCACCCACAGGAGCTGGAGGAGTAGGTGTTGGGTCTTCTTCAGGGTCTGGCGTTGGCTCCGGCGTTGGGTCTGGTTCAGGGTCGGGTGTTGGATCAGGATCAGGTGTAGGGTCAGGCGTTGGATCAGGCGTAGGAGTAGGAGTTGGGTCTGGTGTTGGCTCAGGCTCATCACCCCCACCACTAATTGCAAAGTAAGCGCTCGCTCCCCCTACAAGCAGCACAACCACTATAATCGTAATCGTTGTTGCGGGCTCAATGCCTCACCTATCTAGCCTCTTTTTCATAATGATAAAATAGCAAATGCGATATATAATCGTTTCGTCAAAGCTAGAATATATTGTTTTAGACTCAATTATACTTTTATAGTCGATAAAATACATGATTTTATGAGAAAACAACATGCACTTACACGAGCCCCGCAATGGTCTCCTTTTCTACTCCGTATTGCGCTTGGAACAGTCTTTATTGTACATGGAGCCCAGAAATTATTTGGCATGTTTGGGGGCCCTGGACTTGATGGTTTCGGAGGATTCTTAGGGAGTTTAGGCGTTCCGATGGCTTCTGCAATTGCTATTCTTGTAGGACTTATTGAGTTTGGAGGAGGAGTGTTTGTACTGCTTGGTCTTGGAACCCGTATTTTTGCTGGACTTATTACAATGGTCATGTTTAATGCTATTATCTTTGTACATGCGAAAAATGGCTTTCTAGCAAGTAATGGAGGTATTGAATTCGTACTAACACTTGCACTTGCAAGCCTTACCCTTCTACTTATAGGCCCAGGAACGTTTTCAATAGATCGACTATTCACACGTTCTAGAATGCGAGAACGCCCTCGTGAAAGAGAGATTATTGTGCTTGAAGAGGAAGACCTGCGTGATACGAACGCTTCTATCCCACTCAAAAAAGATGATTCGCAGAAGAAAAAGCCTTTTTCTTCCAAAAAGACCTCTAAACCAGTGAAAAAGAAAGCGAACTAGGAGCATGCAAACCCTTTAATAACCGTTTTCTCCTCGTGTATGCATGCTAGATAAACTTTCAAGTGCTATTCGAAAAGCGACTGATAAAGTAGCGAATGCTATCTTTCTTGACAAAAAAGTTGTTGATAGTATTGTTAAAGAATTGCAACGAGCGTTAATTGAAGCTGATGTTAATATTCAACTGGTGTTAGAACTATCTCAAAAAATTAAGCGTGCTGCGTTAGACGAAAAAATTAAGGGTATTGAGAAAAAAGAGCACATTATCAAACTGCTCCATGATGAATTAATTACAATTTTAGGTGAGAGGCGTGAAATTGAACTTGGTAAACGCAATGCTATTATGATGCTTGGTCTCTATGGTGCCGGTAAAACAACAACGATTTCAAAACTTGCATTATATTATGCTAAGCGAGGTAACAAAGTTTGTGCCGTTGGTCTTGACGTCCACCGACCGGCTGCTGCAACACAACTTAAACAACTCATGGATAAGCAAGGCCTTACTGCATTTATTGAACCTGAAGAAAAAGACCCAGTAAAAATTTGGAATACCCATAAGAAAGAAATTGAAAAACACAATGTTATCCTTGTTGACACTGCTGGTCGTGACGCATTAGATGATGAGCTCGTCAAAGAAATCGAGAATATTGCGAGTGCAGTGCAACCCACTGAGACATTCCTTGTTATTCCAGCCGATATCGGACAGACAGCTAAAAAACAAGCACAGACATTTAAGGAAGCAGTTGATATCACCGGCGTTATCATTACTCGAATGGACTCTACCGCTAAAGCTGGCGGTGCCCTTACCGCATGCCATGAAGCACAAGTTCCAGTA
Organism: archaeon; assembly: GCA_038121585.1. Classification (GTDB taxonomy): domain Archaea; phylum Nanobdellota; class Nanobdellia; order Pacearchaeales; family GW2011-AR1; genus JAYONY01. The sequence continues at coordinate 235,440 of JAYONY010000001.1, forward strand.
GTCTTTATTGGTACTGGTGAAAAACCACATGACCTAGAACATTTCAATCCTGAACGGTTCTTATCTCGTATGCTTGGCATGGGCGACCTTGAATCGCTCATGGAAAAAATCCAGGCAGTGACTGATGAGAAAAAACTCAAGAAAGCACAGAAAAATCTTGAAGAAGGAAAACTTACATTACGTGACGTACAACAACAACTTGAAGCCATGGAATCTGTTGGTTCAATGGATAAGATTATGGGCATGATCCCAGGTATGGGTAAAGCTAAGATTTCTGAAGAACAAATGGCACAACAACAAGAAAAAATGAAGCGATACAAAAATGCGATTAGTTCTATGACGCAAGAAGAGATTGAACATCCAGAAGTATTAGAAAAACAAACTGGTCGTTTACGTAGAATTGCTGATGGGTCAGGCACTTCAACAACAGATATTCGAACACTGCTAAAACAATACAAAATGCTCAAAGAATTAGCTAAGAGTCAATCAGCAATGGCAGAAGGGAAACTTGATCAACGAACACTCCAAAAGCTCGCCCGTAAAATGGGCAAACGAAGTATGAAATTCTAACCAGGAAGATAATTGCCAATATCAAAATCCCAAATATTAAGCACTTCTCCAAAATACCCAAGTACAATATACAAAAAGAACCAATACGCAAAGGCAGCCACTATCAAAACGATAAGCGCGGTGTTAATAATACGTTTGCGCTGTCGCTTTGCTTCATCAAGTGTGCAAATACCTTTTTTTCTGAAGTAAATAATAAGGCTTCCCGTAAGTAACAGCAGACCAAGTAATCGAAACGCCCAGGCATACCCATAATATAATGTATCTGCGAGTGATGCTGCAAATGCTACGCCTGAGAGCCCGAACAACACTAAGACGAGAGGTGTTAAACAACACAAGCTCGCAAACACGACAGGCAAGCCAGTGACTTTGAGAATATCTTTCCAATGCATACTATGCTAACGAAGAAAACGTTTAAATTACTGTCGTGTTCGGTGTTATCATGCTAAGCAATATTATTGGGCAAGGTGCAGAGGCAGTTCTCACAAAAAATAATTCGACCGTTGTGAAAGACCGTGTTGCAAAAGGGTATCGTCTCCCGCAGCTTGATGAATCAATTCGAAAATTACGAACACGACATGAAGGAAAAATTCTTGAGCGAGCAGCAAAACTAATTCCTGTTCCAAAACTAATTACGAGTGATGAACGAGAAAAAAAGATAACAATGGAATATATAGCAGGAAAAAAACTATCAGAGCATCTTGAAACATTAAAGAATTACAAAACAATTTGCAAACAAATAGGAAAATCAATTGCAAAACTCCATGATGCAGATATTATTCACGGTGACCTCACAACCAGCAACATGATTCTCAAAGATAAAACAGTGTACTTCATTGATTTCGGCCTAGCTTTTCATTCCCCACGTGCAGAAGCAAAAGCGGTTGATTTGCACCTTATTAAGCAAGCACTTGAAGCAAAACATCCAACAATTTTCGAGCAAGCAGCGAAAGCTGTAATGCAAGGCTATGAAACATCTAAAAATTATAAATCAGTTATGACACGCCTCGCGAAAGTTGAGAAGCGCGGCAGATACAAAGCACAGTATTAACCAAACAATCTCAGTAACCCTTCTGGCTTATCAACAAAATAATCTGGATGTGCGTTGCGCAAATGTGCGTGTGTGTGATAGCCCCACGTTACTGCGACCGTTTTTGTTCCAGCGGCTCGTCCATCAATAATATCATGATTGGTGTCTCCAATGTAATAATAGTGATTGTGACCGAACACTTTTTTCACATTATGTATTTTTTTCACTTTGCTCAAACTTGTTTCTGAACCAAGAACGCTTTTAATGCCTCGTATTTTATGACGGGCTAACACGTCTTCAACTACATCCGCTACGTTTGAAGTTATAACGACCACATCATGTTCCTTAGTTAATTGTAGAAGCACGTGTTTCATGCCAGGAACAAGTTTTGCGTGTTTGTCTTGTAATTTCAAACCCTTATGATAATCATGATACATGAACGGTAATTTCCAAAATGAAACTCCTAAGTGTTTGAATACGTATTGTGCGGATTTATCAAATAAGTGCGTAAATTCATCTTTGTCTTTAAATGTCCGACACCCGTACTTTGTACATAATTGATTGTAAAGGTTGTGCGCGTCATTGAGCGAGTCAACAATCACCCCATCATAATCAAATAATAACACCTGCTTCATTACTTCTTTGTAGTGCGTGGTGCTTTTAGAGTTTTGCGCATGCGCAGGTGTAATGTTACGATTGGGACAATCATACATGCTATACCGACTAAGAAAATGCCCCACATGAAGTGTGTTGGGACGTACACATTTACAACATCAAGAAATGCTTGATCTTCTGCGAGTGCGAAATAATCTTTGAGATACCCGCCTTGAATGAGTATTTTACCATAATCGTAAATGAAGGTATACAATACAATACAAGATGCTGCGAGGAACCACGTCCATTCTTTCCAGTTCATTTTTGGATCTTCACCTTTGTCAACCCAGTAGATAATAACCCCTGCTAGACCAAGCATACCAAGTGCATAGATGACGGGGGCAATAACCGGTCCGACCCACGGCCATGGAATTAAAAATAAGATGTCCCATGTCAGAAGTGATGCTGGCCAATCAAGCATATACTTGAGTGACAGATAATAGAAGATATCCCAGACTGCAAACCCTACGAGAAAGAACGCGAATCGTTCATAGTGCGTTCGTCCGGCAGCAATGCCAACCCCGAGTAACATGACAATCGTCCAGAATTCTCGTATCCATTCAACACTTAAGAGCTCTGGGTCTACAAATCCTTGTAATGGAAATTCAAATCCTCCACCGTAGAAAATAACACGCAAATACTTGACTATCGCAGCTTCAACAAATCCAAACCCAATACCAAACAAAGTTACTCCAACAATTAGATACCACGTCTTTTTCTGCATGAAAGCACACAACTCCCGTAGTATAAAAAACTAATCATACACGTTTTTTCTATGACCAATTCTTAATACAATGAGTTTGTTGTTTGACACTACAACATCGATTACTGCGCGGTAGTTGTGTATTCTGAGCCGCCACAATTTCTGTCCTGATAAGCGCTTCAAATAGCGATAGGGATTTTCTCGTATTGAATAGAGTTTCCTCAAAATCAGAGTTGCATCTTTTTTAGGTACTTTTTTCAAATACTTCTTTGCAATATCAGTTAATTCAATAGAGAACATCTTACATGAGAGAGATGCCGAGCTCCTCCGCTACCGATTCGATAGAGTGAACTTTTCCTTTTCGAACATTATCGAGCCCTTCCTGTATTTCTTTAATTTCTGCATCACTCAAGACTTCTTCATCCACGTTATCAAGCAAGTTATTCAAAACATCATCGTACGATTGCCGAGAAAAAGCCCGTAGCGCTTTAAGCCGTGCTAACGTCTCAACATTAATTTGTATCGTTGTTTTCTGCATATTATATAGTCCCTATAACAGCTATATAAGCATTACGATAGTAAAAAAAATGCAAGAAAATCGGAGTACATAATCTACCCCCTCCTTAAGCAGTTAGACTTCTGAGGAGAATTTAGAAATAAACTATCAGGTGATTATTTACTCAAATAGCCCTGACAATCGGAGATTGCTGCACTATCAGTGCACCTCTAATAGTGCCCTGCCAGGATTGGTCGAACTTCGAAGAAGTTTGAGCCCCAGAGAATCATAGATTCTCTGAGCGTTCGAATCCTGCATTAGCAGGGCTGTGAACGAAAGTGAGTAGCCCTGCCAGGATTCGAACCTGGGTCTGCGGGCCCAAAACCCGCCATACTTGACCACTATACTACAGGGCTGTATTGTTTCTATGCGAGAGAACACATTTTAAATGTTTTCCTCGACATAATATCAAAGAATGTTTCGTCCCGTGAAAAAGACTAAAGAAAGTTAATAAACTAAAATGCATTATGTAGAATTCCATAGTAAAGGAGGTGCTTATACCTCATGGAAAAAACAAAAAAGACTTCCGCATCTAGTAAGAAGAAAGCTCCTGCAACTAGAAAGAAGGAAGCAATGAAATCACCCTCTAAAAAGAAGAGATAGCTTGACTGCATAAAGCAGCATATTTTTGTATTTATTATGTTACTATTTTTCTACCGCAACCTTTAAATCATGCTAATAATGCGTGTTACTCCCGATGATTACGAAACTACGACAATCAGTCCTGCTCCGCAGAGAACTTTCTGAGGAAGAATTAGCGAAGGCTAAAGAGGGCGCTACGATAGAATCAGGGGATGCGAGTTACAAAATTATTCGTGAATACGGTATGCAGGGTGACAATCCAACATATACCCGTAGAGAATTAGCTCGTAGTACAACGCAAGGCCTCTCAAACCCTGATGATCTCTACACAGGCCTTCGTAACAGGGTGACTGATATGTTCACATTCACCCCTGATGGCAAGCTTGAGGAACGAGTGACGTTGTGCGGGAATAGTTGTGAGAGCCACACGCATAGGATGAGCATTACACATTTTAATCCTCCCGGCGCACTTGTAGGCAAGAGTGCTAAAACAACAAAATACAGGCACTATCCAATGTATGACTAGGGTAACCGCAACCTTTAAAACAGTCTATTTCGAGGAACAAACGTAAAAATGGCAGACAAACCAGAAGAAAAAAAAGCACAAAAACTCAAACCGACAGAGGTTGAAGCTAAAGTAGTGGAACTTGCGAAAAGCGGCACCCCTCCTGAAAAGATAGGCCTTATTCTACGAGACCAATTTGGAGTGGCAAAGGTTCGAGCGTTCGGTAAAAAAATAAGTCAGATTCTCAAGGAAAACGACTTGTATGTTGATAGCGAACACGCTAACATTGCTAAAAAAGTTGATACGCTCAAAGGACACTTTGAAAATAACAAGCATGATTACTCTGCTAAACGCTCTCTTATGACATATACTGCTCAGCTACACAAACTGAATCGTAAAGTAGCTGCTTAAAAATTTCCTTTTGAGGTGACCTGGTGATTGATACAAGTATTAACGCGTGCGTTTCATATGTGCAACAACTTCCCAGTTCGACCCCCATTACGGTAACAAGTCATAACGACACTGATGGCATTACTGCCGCCGCCATTATGACGCGTGCCTTATCGCGTGAAAATAAAAGTTTCTCACTCAATATTGTAAAATCATTAACCAAGGAATATGTTGAGTCATTACCTGAAAACCATGTTTTGATATTTACCGATCTTGCTTCTAACTCGCTAGCATACCTAGCTCAAAAAAAGAATGAAGTCGTTATCATTGATCATCACGAAATAACACAAGACATTCCAGAAAATGTACGAATGATAAATCCAGTGCAGTTTAATGAAGAAAACATGTGTAGTGCAGGATTGTGTTATCGAGTAGCTAAAAAACTCAGTGAACAAAACACTGATCTTGCAACACTAGCAGTTATTGGCATGGTTGGCGATATGCATGAGACGCATGCCCATAAAGAATATCAAAAAATTCTTAGTGATGCAGAGGTCCATATTAAAAAAGGACTATTACTCTATCCTGCTACGCGACCGTTAGATAGGGTTCTTGAAAGCTCACATAGTTTATTCATTCCAGGTGTGACAGGCTCCATTAAAGGAACGCTTGAATTACTAAGAGAAACGGGTATTGAAAAGACTCCGCGAGGATACAAATCACTTGCTGAATTAACCCCTGAGGAGATGGAGCGATTAACTACTTCGATTATGCTTAAACAAATCGGTAATGAAGTTGATCCGAATAGAATGGTTGGTAACATGTACTTAATCAAATTCTTTAATCATATGGAAGACGCGCGTGAAATGTCTGCGTTAATTAATGCGTGTTCAAGAATGGACCAACCAGAAATTTCACTAGGTTTTTGTTTAGGTAATAAAACACTGCGCAAAGAAGCTACGCGTGTCTACACAAAGTACCGTAAAACGATTTCTTCAGCGCTAGGCGATATTGAATCTATGGAGAAAATTGCGGGGAACAAATACACAATTATTAATGCGAAAGATACAATTAAAGACACGATTGTTGGGACAGTGACTTCTATCATGTCTTTTTCACCAGTATATGAAGAAGGGACAATTTTAGTTACAATGGCATATACACCTGAGGATACTATCAAAGTTTCAGCTAGAATTGCCGGCCGTAATGGCCGTAATGTCCGCGAAATCCTTGAAAAAGCAGTGTCTGATTTAGACAATGTGCAAATTGGCGGCCACCCGCAAGCGGCAGGATGCCTACTTGAGAAACCCCATGAAGAGGCATTCATCACGAGTCTGAAAAGGGCGTTAGATATTGAATTAATCAAGGTATAAATCCTAAAATTCCACTATAGGTAACCTTAAATGCCCTGTTTTCAATGGTTTTTTCATGCCTAAGACCAATTTTATCAAGATTACGTGTCCGCGGTGTAGTAAAGATCAGATTACGTTTAGCAAGGCTTCTAGCTGGGTTAAGTGTGCTGAGTGTAATAAGTTACTCATAAAACCTAAAGGCGGAAAAGCTAAGGTTAACGCCCCTATTCGAGAAGTTATCAGAAAACCACTTGATGAAAACCCTTAAATAACGTATTCTCGCGTTTTACTACAATGGCAGAAGATACCACATTACACGAAGATGATATTGTATTATGTACTGTTAAGCGTATTGAGGGAGCAACAGTATTTCTAGATATTGAAGGTCATGGTGAGGGAAGCATGATGCTCTCAGAAGTTGCTGCTGGTCGAATTCGTAATTTACGTGAATATGTTGTTCCTAACAAAGTAATTGTCTGTAAAGTATTACGCATTCAAGGTAACAATGTACAATTAAGTTTGCGACGAGTTACGGGCGGTGAACGTGATGAAGTTATGGAACGCTATAAAAAAGCGCGTGTTCTTTCAAATATGTTAAAACCTGTTCTTAAGGATAAAACGAAAGCTACTCTTGCAAAAATTAAAGAAAAATATGAATTAGCTGATTTTCTTGATGATGCTCGTGAAAATCCTGAACTACTCAAGCCATTTGTAAGCAGTCCTGAATTTGAAAAATTAGAACCTTTTTTTGCTGATAAAAAAGAGCGAGATAAAACAGTACATGAGACAATTACGGTTACGTGTGATGAGCCAAACGGGGTTATTGCAATGCAAGAAACGTTGCGTGTTGCAGGTGATGAAGCTGAAATTCACTATAAAGGATCATCAAAGTTTTCTATTGCTACGAAAGCTAAAGATTTCAGAGCAGCTAACGCAATAATGCACGCAGTAATTGAGAAAATTAAGGATGCTGCTAAAAAGCATAAAGTGCACGTTGAGCATAAGAGTAAATAATAATAATAAATGAAACTCAAATTTTATCTTAATGAAAAAGGCGAAAAAGTCTACACCCTGAAAAATTCTAAACAAACCAAGGACGCACATTACAAGTTCAAATCAGCTCCAGTATTTACACGAAAGAAGACGCCTACAAAATCAAAATAGCGTCTTCTGCGTTATTTCTTTCTTGACTATTTCCATATCTGCTTCCCACTGAGGTAATAACCCGCGATTGTAAATGATTGCTGCTGGATGAAAGAGCGGTATGAGTTTGAATGTTTGTCCGTGCATGGTTATCATGCGCGGTTTGCCGTGCACTGCTGTAATGCCTGGTTGTGATTTCATTGCGTCAACCTCTCCGTTAGCTAAGAAGAATTTTGTTGCATAATTTCCGAGTGAACATACAACTTTTGGTTTGATATCTTTGATTTGTTTCAACAACCAGGGCGTGTGCGCTCGTATCTCTTCTGGCAAGGGATCACGATTTTCTGGCGGTCGACATTTCAATATATTAGCGATATACACATCATCTAAACTCAATCCTACGTTAGCAAGCATTTTGTCTAGATTCTTTCCAGCCGCTCCAACAAAAGGAAGCCCTTCAATATCCTCCCGTGCTCCCGGCGCCTCGCCCACGAATAAGATATTTGCATGTTCATTACCTTTCCCAACAACAATATTTGTGCACTGCTTGAAAATCTCGGTTTGTTTTACGAGTTCTACGACATCTTCCATTATTCTCAAACGTGTGAAGATTTTTTAAAGATACAGATAGTCACGTAAGTAGATGAAAAGAGTAATGCAGAATGTTAAAAATCTAGAGCATTATTTCTTTAATGTCGTTATTATTTGGTGTGCGATTATTTTCTTTCGTACAAATACATTTTATAGTAGGTTTCTTCGTAGCGATACACAATCAATTCTCCTTGTTATTGCTATTGCCTATTCCATTCTAGGACTAGCTTATTACCTATACATTCCCCCTTCTAAAAACACGCAAAGTAAGGGTTCGCTTATTGCTCGTGCGATTAGTCGCACAAGCCATGATAGCGCAAAATATCTTGCATTTCTATTTTCTAAAAAGAAACATCCACTGCCAAAGATTTCTAAACAGGAAAAAACAGCGTTTCTGTTTATTGCTGTTAAAGTGTTTTTCTTACCGTTAATGCTTAACTTCTTTCTAAATAACTATTTTGCAATTAAGAATAGCATTGTGAATAATGCTGCTAATATCCATTCCCTATTTACAATTGCAGGTTTTAACGGTTCCTTATTTCCATTACTGCTCTCTGCTATTTTCTTGTTTGATACTGCCTGGTTTGCGTTTGGGTACTTGTTTGAATCAAAACGTTTGAAGAATACAGTGCGTTCTGTTGAACCAACCGTACTTGGTTGGGTTGCCGCACTTATTTGTTACCCCCCGTTTAATGGCATGCTCACAGGCTACGTTAATTGGTATGCGAATGATTATATTATTTTTTTCAATGATGGTTTCACATTTGTGATGAGAATATGCATTCTACTGCTTCTAGGAATTTATCTTTCCGCAACGTTTGCGCTCGGTGCGAAATGCTCAAATCTTACAAATCGAGGTATTGTGTCTCGCGGACCGTACAAGTATGTTCGCCACCCCGCATACATTGCTAAAAATACTGCGTGGTGGTTAACACTCATTCCTATTTTCTCATGGGCTGCAGTTCTAAGCATGAGTGTTTGGTCAACTATTTACCATGTACGTGCGGTTACTGAAGAACGTCATTTGAGCAACGACCCAGACTACAGGGAATACAAGAAGAAAGTGAAGTATCGCTATATTCCATTTGTCTACTAGCACAATGTTTAAAAAACAAGAACTACAAGTCCTTCCATGAATAAAGAACGAACACTGGTTCTCGTTAAACCTGATGGGGTAAAGCGTAATTTAATTGGTAAAATCATTTCCCGTTTTGAAGATGCAGGTCTTAAAATTATTGGCATGAAAATGCTCTGGGCAGATGATGAAAAGTCAGGGACGCATTACAAGCAAGATATTGCGGATAAATATGGTGAAGAAATCCGTAATCGATTACTCAAATACATTAAGTCAGGCCCAATTATTGCTATGGTACTTGAAGGTGTTGATGCTATTAAGAACGTGCGAAAGATTGTTGGAGCAACGTATCCGAGTGAATCAGCTCCTGGAACGATTCGTGGTGATTTCGCCCATATTTCAAAAGACTATGCGAATGCATTAAATCTTGATGTTAAAAACTTAATTCACGCGTCTGGTGACAAGGAAGATGCAGCACATGAAGTGCCTATTTGGTTTACTGATGAAGAGCTGCACTCCTACAAAACAGTGCATGACATCATGTGTTTTGATGAGTAAAGCACAATAATTCTTATAAGCAATACCAGCTTACAGTCATTATCCGATGACTATGAAGCGAATCAACAGGGGTGGTGAGAGTAACAAAAAGAAATATTTAGCCCATTGTCCCGAGTGGGGCTATGCATCTCGAAGAGTTGAAGAACAAATTGGTGCTAGCGGTCTAGAAGCCATTCCAGAGTTTAAGTTTAGCCCTGATTCTAAAAAAGGATATCGTGAACGAATAAATTATTTAGGAGAAGCGTGGAAAGAAAAATCTTCACAAATCGAAGACATTATTAATGCGGTGTATCATGATGAACCAGAATTTACGTTTGATCATAAACCAAGCACTATGCGAGGATTTTACGAACGATTAGGCGCTTTATCACATCATGCGCGTAGTACAAGGATTCGTTCGAGCGGAAGAATTCAAAAGTTAGAAAAAGATTTGAGTCGGGCAATTACAAAAATCAAGGACATAAACGATAATATTTACGGGAAAAATATTGAAACTGAAGACTTTGACACTAAGTACGACCCTGACGAAGAAGACTAACTCTTAAAAACCCACTATTGCTAGATTTCACGTTCCCGTAGTTTAGTGGATAGAATACAACCTTGCGGAGGTTGGGACCGGAGTTCGATTCTCCGCGGGAACGTTGTACCTATACAAGTTCCCCTTCTATCAGAATAAAACTATTTTGTTCTGCTAAACAATTTACATATTTTACAAATGATAGCGTATCTTCGTTTGTTTGCACAAAGCATAATCCGTTATGATCCGGCACAATTATTTGTGCATCACCTTCTTGCGGAAATACGAGTTGCCCACCCCATGCAGGATTCCATTCTACGATTGAAGTATCAAATAAAAAATAATAGAATCGTGCTGTTCCAGTATGTGTTTGTTGCTCTGCATCGTGCAAAAGGGTATAATCGCCATGTGCAAATCTTCGAACACTCAATTTTCCTAATTTGACATCGTTCCCAATGACTCCAGAGGCATATTTTGTGAATGCAGATGTTGAAAAGACATCTTGTATGACATTTGTAGTGCATTTGCCATATGAGTAGCGGTCTGGAATGCATTGTTTTTCCCATTCCGCCCCTTTCAGACTCTTTTCAAGTAAAAACAGAGTATCTTGTTCTAAAAACGTAGGTAGCCATAGAATACCTGCATTGCAAAAATGAGAACATTGTACAGTAACTGATTCGTTGACACTATAGTCTTTGTTAATATTCAATGTACCCACCCCCCGCCCGCATACCGTTCTTTAGTAGACTTGAGCACTTCAGCAACCCTATGAAAGCTTTTTGTACTTACTGCAAACAAAAGGAGGGTTCCAAAGCGAGGGGGGTAGGCCATTGCGACTTCACCGGGCTGCCCATCGCCTCGAGTTTCGTGTAATTGGAATGCTCCGCCATCGTTCTGTTCAAAATCATCTCCTAAATACAATAAATACGCAATTTTTCGATCTGCAATGCGGTCATCATGACACAATAAATAATCTGTTTGCTGATACAAACTACCAAATACATCTACTGCACCTGCCTTTACTCCAATGCCCGTTATTGCCGTAACGAATTGTGCAAAGTCTTGTGATGCGAGCACAGCGTAATAATCTTTGAGTGCTCCTGACCGAACACCAACTAAATCAGATGTTTGTGCGAATGAGAATAAGTCAGCTTCTTTAGTTTCAAACGACATCTGTTTCAAACTATCAGCAAGTACTTTCGCACGATCGGTTTTTAGAAATTCAGGAATAACGACATGTTCAAATGGTTCCCCACTGCGAAATGCATGTAACAATTGCGTTTGCTTGTGTTCGTCAAGTACAGTATTATTTACAAAATCTCGAAACATGAAACTAGAAGAAGTAAGTAATTAGTTAAGTCTTACGTATCACGCACTCCGCCTTCTTGTAGTGCGAAGATTGCTTCGTTGTCAGGTAAGTTTGGACTATCAATTAATTTTGCAACTCGACTTCCTGCCTTTCCTCGTCGCAAATACATTCGATAGGTGCTTGCATGTCCAACAATATTTCCACCAATAGCTGTTGTCGGGTCCCCAAACATCATTGCAGGGTTTGCCATGACTTGATTTGTTACATAGACTGCGATATTATGTTGCTCTGCAAGTTTCATTAAGTCATGTAAGTAGCGATTGAGTTTCTGTTGCCGATCTGCTAACTGCCCTCGACCTGAAAATTCTGCTCGAAAATGTGCTGTTAATGAATCAACGATTAGCAATTTGATTGGTTCACCATCCTTAACGAGTTCTCCGACTTTATCTAAGAGCAATATTTGATGGTCTGAGTTAAACGCACGAGCAATTAAGATATTTTTCAAGACTTTTTCAGGATTTGCACCGATTGAATCTGCAATTTGCCGAATTCTATCTGGCCGAAACGTTCCTTCAGTATCAATATACACTGCTTTTCCATTTGCCCCTCCAGCGTTTTTAGGTAATTGTACATTAACAGCCAAGGTAAGTGCTAACTGAGTCTTTCCCGAACCAAATGCACCGTATGCTTCAGTGATTGCACGTGATTCAATACCCTTACCACCAAGCAAGTCATTCAAAGAAGTACTGCCGGTTGTAATATACAATACATCAGATCGACGTTTTGCAAATTCAGCCCCATCAGTGAACCCGAGTTTCATCATGGTTCGAGCTGCCTGAATTGCTTTGCGCGCAACCGCAGTCCCTACACCTGCGAGTTCAGATAATGCTGATGGGCTCATAACTGCAAGACCCATGAGATCATACACGCCAGCTGCTTCAAGCTTTGATGCTATGCCTGGACCAATACCTGGAATATCAGTTAATGTAGGTTCTGCTTCTTCAGTTTTTTCTGCATCTGCTTTGGAAGTAGATTCAGCTGCCTTCACCTTAGTAGTTGCTGCCATGATTATTTCGTATTGGTGGCGCTATATAAAGTTTGTAGTTATGCGACGGTTATATTCGACGGTTTGAAATACTTACAACAATAAAACTGTTTCTTACAATTTCATATAAAGAATAACCGAAGCACTGCTAAAATTCCTAAGATTATAAACACGAAGAACACGAGTTGCTCCGTCGTTCCACCAGTGCGTACTTTTCCTTTAGCTTGTTCTTGCAATGGCCAAAAGGGTTTGATACCGTCAATCGTCCATGCGTCAGCGAGTAAATGTAAGCTGTACCCTAGAAAAAACGGAAATGCAATTACAGGTATAAAATACGCAAAAATGAGGGATAGCGCAATACAGACCGTTAAGCTATGAAGTGCTCCGCGATGCTTAAAGAATAATTGTATGGGGCGAAAGATAGCGCGCTTGCCCATGGTTGAAAATCCGCTATCAATATCAGGTAGCATGCTCGCAATAAGCACGACTGGAATAAACACGAGCTTGTTTTCTACGTATGGTAGAAAAAAGAACATGGCAAACACTCCGATAGCAATATGTGTCCTTCCCTGCATACTAAACTATCAAGTTTGTGAGATATAAAGATTATGCCCTAACGTCTTTTACGTATAAGACACTACCTGAAGCTTCGGCCTCTGGATGCGCTTTCCATTCAGGATTGTACGTTTCAACATTTTGTCTAAAACCATGATGCTCCCAAAAACGAGCTTCTCGTTCACTCGCAGGTCGGCCCATTGCATGAAGGGTTACAAGATGATCTGTCTGCGGATCTGCTTTCGCTCGTGCAGCAACATACTCGATTAGTTGGCCTGATAGTCCTCGTGAGCGGTGCGGTTGTGCAACGGCAACCCCGGTAACATACAGCACATCACCTTCTAATTTAACCCACCCATTACGCGGATCATGGTCTGCTTGCGGCATTTCTTTGCCAAGGTCAAGATATTCTATACGTTCAAGCCCTGCAAATCCTGCGATGCGATCATCAAGTGTTGTAGCAACAACAATAGACGTTGGATCAGCAGTATGGAGTGCTCGGTAATGACGATACCCTTCCTCCTGCCAGGTTGTATCACTCAATCCTTGCACGGGAGCAACGTCACGCACTCGTGCGTCATGAAGGCGGTAGGTCGTTGAAGTGGAAGAATCAGAATCTGCGAGCGAAATATGTGTTTCACCCTTCATTGCTTAGCCTCTAGTTCTGCTAAGAGTGCTGTAACGTCAACTTCTTCAACACCGTTCACCGTCATTTCAATACGATTAAAGAATGTGTTCATCCTAAAGTTTCCTTTGAACACTTTTTCCTCACCGATAAGATCTGCTTTTTTCTTTCCGAATTGTTCAACATCAAAAATTTCTTCATCTGTTAAGCCAAGTTTGTTGATTTGTTCCCCAAATGCAACAGCACGCATGGTATCAGTCCCATCATCTAACACAAAATTAAGGAGTGCGCGTTTATCACCTGTTTTTTTATCATTGAAGTATTTTGGATCAAACGTTTGGACAATGACTGCTCGAGTAGCTATTTGCGCTCCTGCTTGTGCTTCAGCAAGTGTTCCTGCAGAGACTGTTTCAGTCGTTTTCACTTCACCCTCAACTGCCTCCTTACTTTGACCAATATCTGAGAAACTTGACAAGTGTAATTCGTTATTACGTACTGATGCATTAGCTATTTGTACCACATCACCGACCTTAAGTTTTTCATTTTCTATAAGGGCAATATGATTCACGTCCCATAATACTACTCGTACATTAGCAGTTGCATCACCAAGTTGCAAACTACCAATTTTTCCTTCGCGATCATTTTTCTTATACTCTCGAACAGGCAAAATTTCAGTCACCTTACCAACCACATTCGCTTTGCGCATCCCATGTACAAGTTCAGATAATTTCAACCGTTCCTGTTCAAAACTAATGCCCAGTTCTGCAGCAACGATTTGTGCAGCCCCTTCTTTTGAGATAAGACCCGATAATTTAGCTCGTTTTGCCTCTACTTTGCGAATGACCTCTTCTTCGGCGATGTCAGCTGCTCGCGCAACTCGAGCAACTAAACTCTCATAATTATTCCCCATGTCCAAGTGGAGTCTCGCCTGCTTTAAAAGAATTGTTGTCGTGCCGATATCGACTAAACGATTATAAACTAAAATGACCCTTATTGAGTATGAAAAGAGGGGCAATTCATCTCGCATTACTTGTTATCGTGCTTGTCGGAGCAGGCATTACCTTACAAACTGTTGGTAGAGCACAAGGAGTGACCCCTCCGCCAGCTTGGATTTCACTTGATAATATCCGAGTGCTAATAAGCATTGAGCCCCACAGTGTTGACGGAAATAATAACGGGGTTGTTGATAGATGCGAAACAATGACATATGATCCTGCAAGTGTATCAGGCCCATATGTATTGGGTGCTAGCAGTCCAAGCCACAGTATTAGCGAGGTAAGCGTTACTGCTGAAGAATTTATACCTGTTGATGATAATGAAAATGGATTTTTCGATGTGGGAGAAATCATTGATCAAGGCCAAGGAGTTGATCAAGGTGGCCAGATAATTCAAGGTAACTGGTTCCATACATTTCTTGATATTGCTGGTGGATTAACAGGTACTGATGCAGTTAACACCCATGTAGATGATTTAGGATGGCCTGATCGATGTGATTGTATTTTAGAAGAACGCGATACTGATCCACGTAATTGTGGCGATTGTGGAATTGTTTGCCCGTTCTGGGCCCCTATTTGCGACGGCGGAGAATGTCGTGAGGCTGCTCCAGCAGAACCCGTACCCCAAGACAACGGCCCTGTATGTGGTGATCAAATTATTGAGGGTGCGGAAGTGTGTGACCCCCCAGGCCGTGGATGGGCTGGGCCCGGAGGAGACTCTAATGGGTGTCCGCCAAATCAAGTTTGTGCTGATGATTGCTCCTCTTGTGGAAATACAATCCTCTTATGTGGCGATGGAGTTGTCACGTTCCCTGAAGAATGTGAAGGACCTGGCCGTGTTGCGGGAGGAGTAAATAGATTTGGTGAATCATACCCTAATTTAAACGCATATGGAGATACGTGCCCTTTCGCTGCTTGTGGCAATGATTGTCGATGCCTACTATTACCCCCAGGAGGGTATTACGACCCTACAGGAAATCCCGGACCTGGAAATGATTGGATACCACCGCCACAACCAGGCGTTCCATGGCCTGACCCTCCAGGGTCGCCAGGTCAGCCAGCAGGAGAGGCTGAATGTGGAGATGGTGCCTGGTCATGGGGCGAACAATGTGACCCATCAGCACAACCACCTGGAGACAATGGACATTGCGCATACTATCAAGAATGTACCCAGGATTGTGTTTGTTCAAACAGATTCCCTGCATATGAGCAAGCAGCCATTGATCCAACATTCGGAACATACCCTCCAGCACCAGCAGGTAGCAACTTAGAAGGAGAATACCTAACAGGCAACATTCCTAACTACGGATGGAACTGGCCTTCTCCTATAGAGCCCCCAATAGCCACTCCAGAATGCGGAGATGGTTTCTGGAAAACTGGAACGCCTGAAGAATGCGACGCATCAGCACCCGGAGGAACAGTGCCTTGTGGAGACGGCAATGCTTGTTTAGCAGATTGTACTTGTGAGGGAGGAGTTATCATCGGACCGCCAGGCGGATAACTACCACAGCCTTTAAACCTAAAGTGAGACGATAATCGAACGAAGGTCTAAAGGTTGCAACACTACCGCAACCTTTAAAACTACCCTATAACTAACCAATCTACGATGGGAGCTACAGCAGCAGTCATTCTTAAAATCATGCCGGACGCACCGGACGCTGATTTAGAAGCGATTAAGAAAAAAGCGAAGGAAGTACTTGAGAGTGAAGGCGCTCAAAACATTAGTTTTGAAGAAGAGCCTGTTGCGTTCGGTCTGAAAGCGATTATGATGAAGATGGCGTGGCCTGAGGAAAAATCAACGGATATTATTGAAGAAAAAGCTGCTGGAGTAGATAATGTTTCTTCAGCACAAATCGCTGATTATCGCCGAGCGTTTGGATAAAGAGCACTAATTATCCGACTAAACCTTTTCTTTTTGCACGTTCTTTTCGAGCTTCTTCTGCTGCTTCATTCATTGCTGCTGTTCGACGTTCCATTTCTGCAGGATCTAGATTTGCTGTTTCAATATCATCAGGAACAACTCGTTTTGTAGTGTATGCTTTTCTTCCACTACTACGCGCAGGTATAGCACGTGCTTGACCGAACTCGCCTCGTATGCTTTCTAAGTGGGTGTAAATATCATTCATGCTAGGGTCGCGTTTTCGAGTTACACATTCATCAAATCGATCTATGAGCGCACCGTACGCTTGACGTTGTGATTCGAGAGGTAAATCATCGAAGCGATCGACTATTTCACTGATCATTGGCTCTCGTTGTGCTTTGGGAAAATCAATAAAGTGCTTGGAGAAATACGTGCGAATCTGTCGTTCGTAATGAGCGCCTGATGACATACCAGTATAGGAAATCAATCATATTTAAGATTACTGTCAGAGTACCGATAACCCCTTAAACTCGTGTGTGTTTACGTATACATGACACTTACTGATGAACAAATTGCTGA
The DNA here is from genome assembly GCA_038121585.1 of archaeon. GTDB lineage: Archaea > Nanobdellota > Nanobdellia > Pacearchaeales > GW2011-AR1 > JAYONY01. Next base: position 252,632 of record JAYONY010000001.1, read on the forward strand.
GGCTAAGAAACAATTGTCTGAGCAAATAGCACACTTGCCTGATGATCAAAAAGCTCAGGCACAGCAACAGATTGATAGTATGAGCCCTGAGGCGATTGAAAAGATGGTTGCAGAGCAAGCGCAGGGAAATTCCCAACAAGTGTTTCGATTAATTGTACAAGGTAAAATCCCTGCGAAGGTAATTGCAGATATTGATGATGCGATTGCAGTGCTTTCTACTAAATCAATTTCTAAAGGGCACTCAGTGATAATTCCTAAAACTGCAGTTACTAAGTCTTCTGATATGCCAGCGAGTGTGTTTGAACTTGCGAAAGTGATTTCTGCGAAAGTAATTGAGGTGTTGCAAGCGCATGGTTCTGAGATTCAAACACAATTTGCATTTGGTGAATTAGTAGTGCATGTTATTCCAGTATTTGATAAGCCAGTTTCTATTAATTCTCAACCGACTGATGCTGATGAGAAGGAGCTTGAGGAATTAGCTAAGAAGCTGTTTATTCCTGCTGCTAAAAAAGAACCTGACATAATTACCCAGCCTGAGAAGGATGAGACAGTGTTCAAATTACGTCGTAAAGTTCCTTAGAAGAGTGCGAAACGACCAAAAGAATACCACGACCAGATAAGTACGAATAAACTAATGAGGAATGTTGGGGTGAAGGGGATTCCTCGTTTTATCCATACGTTCTTTTTGTGTTTGAGCAAGAATAAAATTTCTTTTTTTGTGAGCCCATGAACGCTTGGTTCAATCGTTGTTTTCCCCACTGTTACTGCTCGGTCAAGCCAGTCTCCTTCTGTTAGCTTTGTAGGTGCTACGCGCACGATCATTATTCCTCGTTCGAGCGCGCGAGCATACATGACAAGGAGTGGGAGTAAGCTAAAGAGCACTACCCAAAAACCATAGGGAAAGAGAGGTGCTCCTGATGCGAGTACAATTTCGAGTCCGAGTCCGACGAAGAACATTGCAATAAATAATTTGCGAAATGCACTCCATTCTTTCTTGAATGCGTTAGTAAATCCTTTTGTGTTGCGTGCGACGAGCACCCCACTATATACAAGAGTGTAGAGAATGCCTGCAACAAAAAAGACGAGGAGGAATGTCAGAGTGATTGTTATGAGGCTGGTTATACTCGTGAAAGGGAGCACTCCCCCGTACCCCATAAGGAGTTTTGCGTCTCCTCCCGCAAATACTCGTCCGTAATAGAAGAGGTATGCAAGTCCTACAAAAACTCCGACTCCAAGCACCCCGTACCAAAAGAAGTAAGGCACCTCATAGACGAGTGCATAAAATCCTCGATAGGCAAGTGTGAATGCGATTAACGTGAAATTAAGCCAGTTAGCGACTTCTGTTGTGCGCATATCCTGCACTACCGCAAAAAAAGTCCAGATGGCAGCAAGTCCAAATAAAAAATAGTATTCCACAAGTAAGCCCTCTTCTTAAGGAGTACCTAACCGAATCTTTATTAACTTTCCTGCGCAAAAAAGGGTATGAAAAAAGAGGAATTAAGTAGATATTTGTATGTTGCAATCATTGCAGCACTTATTTTTCTCTCGTATCTTATCATTAAACCGTATGCAATTCCTATTATTTCAGCATTTATTCTTGCGTATTTAAGCAAACCTTTGTATGAACGATTAGCGCGTGGCATGCCTCGTAGTATTGCAGCGTTAGGAACGATTGCGTTTGTGATTGTTATCACCTTAGTCCCTATTGCAAGTATTGTTGGCGGACTTATTAATCAGGCTACGAGCACGATTAAATCTTCAACAATGCAAGAATATGTTGATAATCTTGAAAATGTTGGCCTTGTACAACTTTTGAATTTAGATATTGAAGGATTACTTGATCAGGGACTTTCTAATTTTATTGAAATACTAACGAATGTTACAACGCACATCCCTTCGATTTTCATCGCGTTCTTCATTACGCTGTTTGGTATGTACTACTTACTTATTGATTGGGAGCGCGTTACCAAAGGACTTACTGTGTACTTGCCAGTTCGCAATAAGTCTCGTTTAGCGTCTGAAATTGCGCAAGTAAGCCGTAGTTTAGTGTATGGTACCCTTCTCATAGCTCTTATTGAGTTCGTACTGGGCATTATTGGGTTCTATCTTGCTGGTGTGAAGTACTTCTTACTACTACCCGCGCTCATTGCTATCTTTGCGTTCGTTCCAGGCCTTGGACCTATGGCTGTGTGGATTCCTACAGCAATTATTCTAGTTGCACAACAGAATTGGCCAGGAGCATTGATTATTACCGTTACAGGATTTATCTTAACAATTTTTGTGGATAATATTCTCCGTATTAGAATCACGGGCAAGGCAGCGAGTACCCACCCACTTGTAATGCTCGTAGGTATTTTCGGTGGTATCACACTCTTTGGAGCATTTGGATTTATTATTGGTCCTTTGCTACTCAGCTACACGATGAAAATAGTGCAAGAAGTAGCTGAAGAAATGAGATAATGCTAAAATACTTTGTCTTAAGAATGCTCTGAGCAGGGCACCTTTGAACATTTAGGCACTGGGTACTTTGAGCAGAGCTACTTCTTCTTTTTCTTTGCCCCAGAACGTTTTTGTTTAGGGGTACTCCGAGCGGAGTTAGATTTCTTCTTACCTTTATTCTTAGGAGTGTGTTCCTTACCTTTAGAAGTAGTGTCCACTACGGTTGTTGCGCGGAACTTACCTCCTCGCTTATACTTGTTATGTTTGCTTTTCTTACGCTTATCATTTTTTGATTTGCGCTTTTCAGGATAGGCATAGTCCATGTTGAAATAGGGAAAATAGAGTATTTAGGATTATTGCAGGATGAATGCTCGTGCAAACGAGATTTCTTTTGCATCTGCAGTAAGGGTAAATCGCCCGTCACCAGTATCGTAGTACACGATGAGGACTGCTCGCTTACCTTTTTGATTACCCCCAAGTTCTATTTGAACAGGCCCACCTTTGCCTTGAATCAAGCCTGTTTTACCAATTATACCGCCGGGAGTGCCATCAGTTGCAAGGAGATGCACAACAATAAAGCCAGGTTGTGAAAGGTCGTAAGAGTCAATCGTGAGTGCTCCATCAGTTATTGCTGAGCTTCGCATGGTTACTGCAAGATTTGACGTTTCAGGAGTCGGTTGAGATGTTGAAGTATGAGAAGAAGTGTCTCGTGAAGCAACAGTAAGCAAGAGCATATAAAGAATTGCTACAACAACACATGCTCCGAGCACCATGAGAAGTTTGCGATCATGTGCCTGTTGTGTTGCTAAAACCTTACGTTTCACAGGAGAACGTTTGGCACGAACAGGCGTTTTTTTCCGAGGAGCAGAAGTTTTTTTTGAGCGAGTAACTTTCTTTTTTACTGCCATCTACCTAACAAGTGATTGTTGAACAAGAATCTAAGCCAACATTCTTCGTCTGAAGACCCCCACAAGTATAGTTTGTTCCGCTAGCCAATCCAGTACCCGTTATGTCATCACCAAACGTGATATTTCTCTGGAGATTACAGTACGCAGTCCGGTCACCAGAAGCACAAGCTAATTGACATTTACGTACTTCTTCAGCAATATTAGAATCATTACTTGGAATAAAGTCAAAGAAGTTGCCCCATCCAACGGAGAATCCGTAAATGAGCGATACGAGAACAACAAGTGCGAGAATTACTACGACAATTGCTTGTACACTTAATCCCTGCCCTCTTTTTTCAGTTATCATTATCCCTTATAGAGCGTTCCTAGATTTATAAAGGTTATGCGTTCTTACCTTCTACGATAATGGTTTGGAAAAAATCGCCGTGCGAAAAACCGGAAGAATATTCCAACTATAGCTATGAATAGGAATACAGCTAAGAGTTGAAATCCAACATTCAAGGTAAAGAGATATCTAAACGTAATAAGCGTTACAACGAGGGTTACAACCATTGCAATTTTTCTGTTGCGATAAAAAAGCGGTACTCGAGTTAAAGTCGTAAAAGTAAGAATAAAGACTAATAAACAGATTGCGATTATGACTGCATCAGGATTACGATACAAGTCTGCTATGGAAGCACCTACTTGGTAAAAAATAATCATTTCTTAAATGCCTCCTCTACATGCGCTAGTCCTTTTTCTAATCCTTCCACGCGAATGTGGAATATGTCTCGTTCCATTTTTTCTTTGAGTTTTGCAGCTGCTTCCGAGTGCTTTGCAAGTATACACGCATTCCAATACAAGAATCTTCGTATAAAGATTATTGCTGCTGCCCAAAGCACGATAAAGAGTATGAATGCAATCCAACCCCACCAGCCATCACGGAAGAAGATGAGTTTAAACAAGAGTTCTGCGAGCATGGCAAAAACCCCTAAGTGTGCTGATATTACGACCATCACAAGCGCTATCCCAAATGAAGGTAATGCTCCAAGGGTTGACATGTCAGCTAAAACTCTCCCAAAAACAAAGAAGAAGAAAATCCAGATAAGGACAACAAAGAACAGCGTGAGCGATAGAGAATACGGCTGGCCAAAGAGTACGACAAATACAGGACTCAAAAACGTAAAGAATGCATTAATTGCTTGCACGGCTTTGTTACGTGCTAAGATTTCACGCCATTTATCACCGAGAAAATCCCATCGTTGTTCTTCAAGCGACTCGCGTATTGTTTCCGTAGCATTATTAAGTTGTTCAACATTGTCGCCAATGTCACCCGGAATGCCTGACTGTCCAAGCACAAAAGGAAGTATCAATACTACAATAAAGAATATTCCTACACCTCGTCGCATAGTTGCATATCAAAAACTGAATTTATATAGTTATTTGCCAGCGAGTGCATCACCAACAGTTTCTATTCCCTTAATTGCTCCAGCAACTTTCTTGCCGCCTGCTTCTGAGGCAATCGCTGTTTGATCAGCTTTCATGAATGCTCGTCGACGCATAATCCATTGCCCAAGTCCCTTAACACCCCAGTTAACCGCAAAGAATGCGACAAATGCTGCGAGCATGCCCGCAAAAGCAGCTAAAGAACCGAGCCAAACAAACAGGCTTGTGAATACAACAAGGATGTACACAGTCACTTTCAAGTTAGCAGCGATTATAGCTACAGCAAATGAAACACCAAATGAAGTCCACCCATCAAACGTTGAGAACGAACGCAAAATACTCGTAAACGTCATAAGTATCAAAAAGAAAATTCCTATGAGAATAACTTGAGCAATAAGATCATTTGTTCCCAGTTCAAACAAATACTTAGGTACATTAACAAAAACATATTACAACAAAGAAAAACGAGAATCTTCACTAAACGGCTGGGTTGTCATCGTGAAATCAGGCTTAAAATACGTGACTAAAAAGATAAAGCCGCCAATAACCAGGAGCAACGCAACTATCGCAAGAATAGCAGTACCAATAGATTTAACATCCTCTTCAGTATGACTCTCACCTCGTTTATTCATCATGCAGGAAAGAGTACTCGGCGATATAAAAACATTACTGCTCTAAATTTCAAACAAGAATTAAAAAATAGAAAAAAATAAAAAAATAAAAAATAAGGTTTTAAAAATAACAAAAATTACGCTTTTTCGAGTCCTTCGCCGGCTTCATTCAGGCCTTCTACCGAACCCTTCGTCTTTTTACCACCAGCTTTACGCTTAGCAGCTATAAGGTCTGCTTCACGCATTGTTCGTCGTTCTTCAAGCCAAGGACTGAGAGATTTGACCCCCCAGTTAACTGCAAAGAATGCGACAAACGCTGCGAACATTCCGATGAACACTGCAGCAGATCCCGCAAACACAAACAGGCCTACACTCAAAGCAATCATTGTTACAATACCATTAAGGTTTGCAGCAATGATACCAAGCAAGATGGCGACAATCAACGAAACAGGTCTTGAGAATGTTCCAAAGGTCCATAGCACGTCAAAAAACGTGACAGTAATTAGTAACCAAACCGCAACAACCACTATCTGTGCACTCATAGGACTAACACCTATATTTGCAAGAAAGGCAGGTACATCACCGAAGATATACCCGAGCCAACTAAATGCTGGGTTGTCGGAAAATGCTTCTGTAGCAGTATCTACGCCATCAGAAACGTTTGAAAACCAACCGCTTTGGACAAGGAACCATCCAAGACTAAATAGTCCGAAGATAACTACAAGTACAATAACTGTAGCTGTAGTTTTGTTCAATTTGCCTCTTTTATTTATCATGACCCAAGTTACGCGTTATACTATTTAAATATTTCTTTAATGTAACACGTGCTACCGAGGGATACATGTAGCAATTATAGTGAAACACGCGCCTGAAAAATCCGTTCTTGCGATGCAACATGCGCTCCGACACGCGTTGTAACGTCTACAGGGTCAATAGTTACTAAATACCCGTCCCCTGAAGAGGTTACTTCGTACTGACCATTAGCAACACGTGTAAAGAACTGCGAGTCTGAAATGCCTTGGTCTCGTTCTGCTACGATTCGCTCAAATGCTTCTTCAAATGCAGCGATAAAATCATCAGCTCCTGTTGCATTTTGAAGGGCGTAATCAGCTGAGGTTTGAAGTACTGCGGCCAAGTATTCTTGCTCAAATTGGTGTTGTGAAGCAAATTGGTCAAATGCTTCTTGTTCTACTACGAGTGATCCTTGAAATGAAACCATTGCAAACAGCATTGCTACTGCGAGCGCGAGCGCTACTATAAAGAAAAGTGCAAACATGAGTTCTTGCCCTCGTTTGTTCATGTCGGACACACCCCATAATAATAGTAAATGTACGCGTTCTTCTCAGGTACGTGCAATGACCGTACAGGTAATTCCCGACCGATAGTTTGTAATTGTGATGAACTCAATTGCTCAGCAACCCCTTCTTGTAATCGGTACGCATGATACAAAGGGATATGTCCTGATTGCACACTTTGGTTCGGAGCACCACTAAGCCGGTGCATTTCACTTGCAAAGTCTGTACCAGGGCCGATACCAATAGTGAATGCTGTGCAAATTGGCTCCTTACCATTATACGATGCCGCGAGTGCTTCTTGCAATGCTCGTTGCCCATCTTCCATAAACAAGGCTATCTCGTCAATCTTTGATTCATCCATCATAGAAAATCCTGCGCGAAACGCTTGATCATAATCCAAACTTTCTATTCCAAACTCTACAAAAGTATACAGCGCCCCTTGAATGGCAAATGGCATGAATAATATTCGTTGCCCACTCCCGAACGAAAACTCATTGCGATACCCTTCAGCCTTAATCAAATCAGAGGGTTTGTCTACAAACACTCCGGTAATAATTAAAAACAAGGTCATGAGTACGAGCACTAAGAGATACGTTGGCATTGCAGAGATGTATGAACCAACAACCCCTCGTTTAGTGTTAAAAGTCAGCATATACTTTTCGCGGCGGGTTATTTGTTGCTACAAATAATCGGTACGTTTCCCCTCCTTTTACAAACGATCCCGTAGCACAGCTCGGTGCGGTCGGATTATCAAAATAACATTGGGTTTCATAATCTCGTTTTCCCCAAAAAGCTTCGGTTTCCCCGACTTTATCTATTAAAATAAGATAATTTCCAAGCGCTTCCTCATGAATAGCGCATTGTTCAAACATAACTTCCTTAAATGATTGCGAAACGATGTCCTGGTTTACCGTGAGTAAACAGTGATACACTTGTGAGTATAACGCATCACTCTCAACTTGTTTTGCACTATACCCCCCTGCTAGAAACAAAAACTTCGCTCCGACTATCGGACCGAGCACAGTAATCGTAAATAAGAGGAGCATTGGGAGTGAAAACGTATTCCGACCGATTGCTTGTCCGCGCCGATTCATGTTACTTGTCGCTCCAGAGTTTCCTCAATTTCGAAACAGTACCGGTTCGTTGTTTCCCCACCTGAAGGAAAGACGATGCGACCTTCAACTACATTCACATCATTAAAAAATGAAGCGACCGTCCCACTCCCACTATTCATTGTTACGCGTACTTGATTCGCTACATTATCAATCCGTATTATTTGATTTACAGGTATCCCATTCGTAATTGCAATTTCTGAACCGCGAGTTACATCAAGGCAAATTGATGCGCCAGGATGTGCATAATTTATGGCCCGTGCTAGTTCTTGCGAATACATTGCTTCATACACCCCGCCTGCATTGCGCAAGTCCGCAATATACACACTGCCAATCGCAAGAATAGCTAGCACTAGCAAAATGTATACTACGTTTCCTTTAACAACATCATATGGACTACTCATAGTTATTCAACGTCACACGGACCCATTTGACCAGTAACCCTTCCCGAAGTAAATCTGAGATTGGTACATAACTCTGGAAAAGTAGGATCATACAACGCTATTGAATCATCCCCTTTTGTAATCGCAAGTTCAAAGAGGGCATCTTTAAGCACAATTTCACCCATTGCACCATATTCATAAAGATCATGCTCTTGTAACGTCCCAACTATTCGTGTATAAGAAAGAATTGGGCCAAGCTCGAGAGTAGCAACATCAAAGGACCTACATATCCCTTCATTCTGGCACGTTGACGCTCCCTTGCACACACAAATACAACTATCAAAAAAACATTTATCTGGCTTACTTCCAACACCTACCCATGCAGAAACGGCAGAATCTACCCCGGATTGTTGGTTAAGACTCCATCCGTAAAGAGCCCAACCTTCCAGTCCACGAAAGGCAAATGTATTAGATTGCCCTTCTTCAAGAGTATTGATTTTTCCTTCCAGACTATCCATTAGCTTAATCGCATTGCGCGCTTCATTCGTCACAAACACATCATACAATTTTACTCCTGCAAAAACGAGGATGAGCATTGCTACAACTGCAATAATAATACCAAGTGTTTCATTTAAGAGCATTCCTTCCCCTCGTTTTACAAAGACTCCCATCTATAAGTTCCCCTGAATGCCTCCACCGCAAAGTGCATTCACATTTGATACAGTATACGGTACTGCTTGCACGGTTGAACATCCTGCTTTCGCTTCTTCTGTTGCAGTACTCGTAAACCCACCGCAATACCCTGCAGCAGCGGATTGACCAAGATATGCATTGTGCGTTGCATACACTGCCCCTCCTCCAACTACAAGCACCGCTCCCGTTAACGCGTATGGGTTAGAAACAATTGCACCTGCAACTTTAGCGCTACCAGGGAGCATGAATGCAGTGCCCCCTACTGCTGCAACCCCCAACCCATAATTTTGTAATGCAGTACTATAATCAACTGACTTAATTTGATTAAATACAAATGCAACTTGACGCGCAGTTCCACGATACGACAAGTCCCCATCAAGCTTATCTCCAGAATAATTTTGTAAGGTAACACCTGGATAATTTTGAAATTGCCGATCAGTAAATAATTCAAGATAAGTTAATGATGACTCAGGAGGTTTTGTAGTTGCAAGGTACGCATCAAACGCAGGACCAATTTCAGCATCAAGCGTTTCATTAACACTCCTGCCTAAAGCAACTCGTGAGCAAATAACACAGGTTGGTGCTTCTAACGAACTAATGCCAAAACTAGTGTAGGCTTTACCAAAAATATCTAGTTTTCCTTCACCCATCATCTTCCAACAATCAAACATTTTTTTCGCTGATTCTTCAACGATGGTTTGTCGTTGTTCTGCAAGACTCCCAGTTAATCGAATAACTTGCACATCTTCCTCGCCAGCAAATTGTGGGCAATCATCACGATCCCCCGTTGGTGTCAAGCAGATTTTTTCTACGGTGCACTGCAACGGTATTGCTTGTTGCGCAGCATCTGCTACGGTTGCGCGCGTAATGATTGATGCTTCACATAAGTCTCGTTCTGTCTGCCCTTGATCATCAAATACATCAATAACAAAGAAGAGTAATACTGCAAATCCTGCTAAGGCCAAGATAATAGTGGTGACCATGGTCATAACGCTTGCAATCCCCTTTTTTGACATGCTCACTAATCTGCTTAAATCTTTATAAGTAAATCGCTGAATAATGATCACACCAAAAGCCGTCGTAAAAGAAACGTTACGGCAAAAAGAGCTGCAACAAGAAGTATACTCCATAACACCGCACTGAGCGTGCCTTCAATTACCCCTCGTTTTTTCATGGCAATACCTCTGACATATCGCTTAATAAATGCCCGTTTAGAGTTTCAAAATGAGAGATAAGAGATTCAAAGTGAGCCTGATATTCTACAGGAACATCTGATTCAGGGTTGAACTGTATAACCCCGTTAGCAAGCGCTCCCGCAACACCTCGAACTTCTAAATAATTATACCCTCCAACAGTTCCCTCAAAAGTCCCCCATTGTAAGAATGAAACTCCTGCCACAGGTGCACCCACTATCTGAATAGGCAAGTATTCTCCCTGATAAGCTAGCCGTGAGGCAGTAACGCTTTCAGAAGAATACTCTGATCCAAGATTAAGATACGTATATCCCTCTAAAGGGTTTGGTGGACTAAATGCTTTGTTATATTCTAAGAGGATTGCTTCCCTAACGGGAATATACCCTTCAAACCCTGTAATTTTTCCAATAGAGTTTACAGGCAGAGAGACTTCATTTGAAACTGAATCAACAGTATTAGGGTGAATGATAATAGTCGCTGAGAGCCCTGTATACCCTTTCGTCATCATTCCATTAAATGCTTTAAGGATTGAGGTAAGGCCAGCATACATATTTCGCCAAGAACTTGCAACTTCAGCCTCTAATGCTTCATTCGTTAACAGAGGTCGTTTCAACACTTGACTTACAGGGACATTTTCATTATTCGAAGCAGGGCCTGAATAATACCATCCTTGCTCCCCATCAACAATAGTCCAACGAATACCTGTTAGCACACCATCACTGTCAAAATACCGTAAGCGTATCATCGCATCATTTACCCAGTTACTACGATCACGAATTTCAGGAGCACAGTTTTGATACGGCTCAGGATTAGTTGCAAGTTTATCTAAATCAACAAACAAGAACTTTCCTTGTTTTTCTACCGAAAACGGTTGCGCTGGATTGAGTAATCGAATATATTTTTCACAAGGATGACCCTTAAGTATTTGGTCGCGCCATGCTATAAGTTCATCTTTGATTGAAGCGAGATCTGTAAGGGCAGCGTTTATTTGATCCTCACTACCAGCACTGCGCGCGGAAGCTGAATCATCAAAACGATTATCAGTTACACGCAACCATAAGTTGAGAGGGGTAAACGGCTCCCAAACATACGGCGGTTTAACAGAATATACTATGCGCAGATGAGAAAGATAGCTAGTACCTACAGAGTTATCAATAAACGAAACTTCAGCCCCTTTGAGCCCATCAGTGTAAAAAAGATTACTCCCGTTTCGCTCACCAGTCCAAAACGCATGAAATGCTTCTTTGGTTGCGGGCATGGGCACGGTTGAACCAAGTAATTCAAATGTTTCTTCACGCAGTATCCAATCTCGTCCATCGTACGCGTACACTTCCCCATCTTCTAAATTAAACCCTACAATACGCACCCCTTCAATATCGAGTTGTTCGTTTCGTTCAAATCCAGGTATGATGTCTGCAAGCGTATCGGCCCGCATAATGATGAGTGCTGCAGCCACGAGCACTACAAGACCAAGAATTATTAAAATAATATAATTTAGTGAGAGGAGCATACCGCGTGATTTCATCTACCAAACCGTAGCTTATCAAGTAAAAACTCAATAGCGTTACTCCCCTTATCACTGAGCGACATGGTAAGTATCAGCCCGAATGCAAGTACGAGCACCCCAATAATTATCCAAATGAGTGCTGAAACTGCAATTCCTCGTTTTCCCATACAGTGCTCAGTTGTTCCAGAATTATAAATGTTTATAACGCACAACCACGTCTTCTTCCCATGATAAAGAGTGTGAGAGACTGTGGCCTCTAGAGACGATATTCTCAAGAAGTACGGTGCGAGAATTGAGTCGCAATTCAAAAACGGTGGACAGCAAGGTACCCCTGCGAGCTACTCTGCTGAGTACGAACAATTTGTGAATGAGGATATTCCCGAAACGTCACGGTATGCGAGGTGGGCGAATACATTAGGTAATCTTATCAAGATTAATGTGTCTGAGAAGGACAGGGTTAAATTACAAAAGCATCTTTCTGCTGGCCACATTAATGTGACGCCGTCCCAAGCAGTGACTCTTGCGCTTGTAGCTTTTCTTGTTACATTTTTTGGCACTGCATTAATTACAGTGGCGTTTTACCTCATTAATGAATCTATTCAATTCCTATTCATGTTTCTAGGATTTATGGCGAGCGTGTTTGTATTTTATTACACCTACTCAATGCCTGCGCGTTTAGCTAAGATGTGGCGACTTAAAGCTTCTTCACAGATGGTTCCTGCAATCCTCTATATTGTGGTGTACATGAAACACACGTCTAATCTTGAGCGTGCGATTGGATTTGCTGCTGACCATCTTGACGCTCCGCTCGGGATGGATTTCAAGCGAATTTTTTACGAGGTCCAAGTTGGTAAGTACGCTTCAATTAAAGAATCACTTGATAAATATTTAGAATCCTGGCAAGATGACGCTCCTGAGTTTGTTGAAGCTATGCACTTAATTGAGTCTTCCTTGCTTGAACCGTCTGGTCCGAGAAGAATTCAAACACTTGAGAAATCACTCCAGGTTAGTCTTGATGGGGTCTATGAAAAAATGCTTGAATTCTCTCGTAGTATTCGATCTCCCTTAACGAACTTGTACATGTTAGGCATTATTCTCCCTACATTAGGTCTTGCCTTACTCCCGCTCGCTTCTACATTACTCAATGGCGCTCTTGCGTGGTATCATGTGTTTGTTATTTTCAATTTGCTCATTCCGTTCATTGTGTTTTACATGACGTCTGAGGTATTACTCAAGCGCCCAGGGGGGCATGGTGAAAGTGAAGCGATAGAACAAAATCCTGACTATTGGCGTTTTACATCTAAGACCCCCTGGATTATGGCAACAATTATTGCCTTGCCATTTATCATTATTGGCACCTTGCCGTTCCTCCTCCAAATAGAGTTTGTTACACAAACGTTAGGGTTGCAAAGTGATTATACATTTGCGGAAATTGGATTAACACAGTTTGCTCCTGAAACGCAAATTTTTAATTTTAGAGAAGTTTCTGCTAACAAAACGGTTGGTCCGTTCGGACCGATTGCAGTACTACTGAGTTTATTCATTCCGTTAGGTGTCGGTCTCTTTTTCACCGTTGCGTACTCGCAGAAAACGAAGGTACTTATCAAAAGTAGGAATCAGACTAAGACGTTAGAGCAAGAATTTGCAAATTCCCTGTTCCAATTAGGGAGCAGGTTAGGTGATGGAACGCCTGCTGAAGCTGCTTTTTCTAAAGTTGCTCAAACTACGAAAGGACAAAAAACGAATGAGTTCTTCTCACTAGTAAACCATAACATTACCAATATGGGGATGTCCGTTGAGGATGCGGTGTTTAATCCTGATAGAGGAGCAATTCTATACTACCCTTCAGGATTAATTGCTACAAGCATGCGCATTCTTACTGAGTCTGCTAAAAAAGGCCTTAAGGTTGCATCTCGTTCACTCATGTCTATTTCTGAGTATGTTAGGAATATTCACAAGATCACAAATCGATTGCGAGACTTACTTGCGGAAGTAGTTTCTGATATGAAATCCAACATGACATTCCTAGCACCTTTGCTCGCAGGGATTGTTGTTGGCCTTGGGGCTATGATTACAATGATTATTGGACAATTAGAAACGCTTGTAGCGCTTAACGGGGGAAACACTGACCTGGGAGGGTTTGGTTCACTTACTGATATTACAAGCCTGTTTAGTCTTAATGATATGATTCCACCGTATTTCTTGCAAATTGCAGTTGGGCTCTACATTGTGCAAATTATTTTCATCTTAACTAAGGCATTAGTGACAGTTGATGCAGGACCCGACCCCTTAAATGAAAAGTACCAATTAGCGAAGAATTTAGTGCGCGGAACAGTATTGTATGTATTTACAGCACTTATCTCTATTGCGGCACTCAGTATTCTTGCAATTATTGCATTGCAAGGAATTGGAGGCTAAGACATTTAAACAATAAAGTCTACCCCTCCGTATGAATCAAAAAAGAGATGTTTTAACGAAGAAATTTGCGCATGAGCGAAGGTTGCAAGTGGGAGCGGTGCATTACGACTTACAACTTTGGTTTGAAAAAAAAGCTAAGGAATACAGAGGATTATGTTCTATTTCAGTTGATGTTATTCAAAAAAAAGCGCTTGTTCTAAATACTGTTTCCAAAGTACAATCCGTGCATGTGAATAATAAGCCGTGTACAAATTTCAAACAATCAGAATATACGCTTACGATTCCTGCTTCGATGCTTGAGAAAAAAAACCGTATTGATATTGCCTACACGGCGACGTATGACCGTACGGGTTCAGGACTCCATCATTTTACAGACCCAACTGACAATAACGAATATCTCTACACTCAGTTCGAACCGTTTGATGCGCACAGGCTCTTTCCGTGTTTTGACCAACCGGATATTAAGGCAACCTACCAACTAACTGTTTCAGCACCTAAGGATTGGAAGGTGATTACTAATACTTGGGAAAAAGAATCAAGTACGAATAAAGAAATTAAAACTACTCTGTTCAAAACAACTAAACCGCTCTCAACCTATATTTTTCATGTGAGTGCAGGACCGTTTGCTGAATTTACAGATTCATTTCAGAAAATGCCTCTGCGTATTTTCTGTAGGCAATCACTCAAGAAGTGGATTCCAAAAAAGGACATGTTTACATTTACTAAACAAGGACTTTCATTTTACAGCTGGTATTTTGGGTTCAAATATCCGTTTGATAAGTACGATCAAATTTTCTGTCCTGAATTCAATCATGGAGCAATGGAGAATGCAGGAGCAATAACCTTTTCTGAACACTTACTTGCACGTAGGAAATTAACACATACTGAGCGTGCTGAACTTGCAAATGTAGTCTTGCATGAAATGGTGCATATGTGGTTTGGGGATTTAGTCACGATGAAATGGTGGGATGATATTTGGCTTAATGAATCATTTGCTGATTTTCTTTCGTACGTTGGGATGTATGAAACAACTGAGTTTCAAGATGCGTGGGAGAGTTTCTACACACGTAAAGCCTGGGCGTATATGCAAGACCAGTTAGTTACAACACACCCAATAGCAAATGATGCTCCAGATACGGACATGGCCTTTGCTAATTTTGATGGTATTTCCTACGCGAAAGGTGCTGCTACCCTCAAGCAATTAATGTTCTATATTGGTGAGAAAGCGTTTCGTAAAGGGCTTAAGATATACTTTAACAAGTATCAATGGCAAAATACGACACTCAAAGATTTTAGGAAATGTCTTGAGAAAGGAGCAGGTAAAAATTTGAAAAAATGGTTTGATGCTTGGATTCATACTACAGGCGTTAATACTGTAGTACCAATGATTACTGTTACTAAAGAGAATAAGATTAAGGAATTAAGTATTACACAAAAACCGTCTAAGAATAATGGAGTTTTAAGACCGCATAAAACTCGCCTAGCACTTATTTATGATGAGACTGCTAAGATTATAGAATTTACGTATGCTACGAAGAAAACAGTGATTAATGCTGTTAAGGGTTGGCCAGTGCCTAACATCGTACATGTTAATTTCGGAGATCATGATTATGCTAAAACAGTACTTGATAAAACGTCTATTCAGCATACCTTAAGAAATGCTGAGGCAATTGTTGATCCACTCGTGCGTCATGTGTTGTACGGTGATTTGTGGCAGATGGTTCGTGATGCGAAGCTCAATCCACGATTATACTTTAAAATGGTGCTCTATAAAGCTCCGCTTGAAAAGAATTTGGAATTGCTTGAACAATTAATTGGTCGTGCAACCACTATTCTCGCACGCTACATCCCTGATAAAGAGTATGAAGCGCGTTGTTTACAACTCTATGAGCTCAGTCAGAAAATGCTTTTTGATAAGAAAACCCTTGCAAAAACAAAACACGTTTGGTTTGATGCGTTGCTTATGAGTAGTGCGGGAGCTAACAAATCAAAAGAGCTTGCAACGTTTCTTTCTAAAAAGAAAAAAATACAAGGGCTTGTTATTGATCAAGATAAACGGTGGAGAATTCTTATTCGCTTAGCTGCTGTGAATCACCCAGGCATTGCTACGTTACTTAAAAAAGAACATAAGACTGACAACACTGATTTAGGAGCTAAGTTTTTGGCCATGGCACAAACCGCCCAAGTAAAAAACAAGGATGCTATTTTTAAGAAAATTGTTCGTGCAGAGGGCCCTTCGCTTGATTATGTTCGTAGGCAAATGAGTGCATTTTATTGGCGTTCGCAAAAAAAAGAGCTTGTGAAGTTTGTCCCGCGATTTTTTGCTCATGTGAAAGACGTGTATGAAAATCAAGATAGAATGTTTGCTCAAGCATACTTTACGTTCATGTTTCCAAGCATGTATACGTCTAAGAAAGTAGTGAGTATGACAAAACACTACTATACGCAACATCAAAAAACAATGCCGATGCTGCTCAAAAAGTCCTTGCGTGAAGCAGTTGATGAAATGCAACGTACACTTGCTATTCGTGAGAAATATGATTTGAGCGGTTAATCATCGTCTGTTCGATGAGCGTTTCGAAGCCATTGCTTCCATGCTGGGAGCACATACTTTTCTAAGGGTAATCCATGATCACGTTGTGCTTGTTCGGAAATTGTATGGAATGCATCGTTTGCGCGCATGAAAAATGCCCCTTCTAAAAGTTCTGGTTGATTGTATTTTTCTGCTTCATCAACGATTGCCTGTAACATTTTTCCTCGTAGGATTATGTTATCGTACACTGCATCCCAATTACCAGCCCATCCTTTTACATTTCCAGCAATTGCTTTGACTATCTCCGAATTACCATTTATTAAATCATCACTTGGTTCGAGCTCGTCTTTTTCTACGTTGTATTTGACAAGATCAACAAATCCTTTTTCTACGAGCGGGTCGTGAGTCCAGTGTTTGCGCACTTCCGTTACTTGGAGCACTCGTTTTTTAGCATGTAATCCGTCTGCGGTTTTGATAGGGTTAGCTACAACAATTATATCTGTTGCTTTAAAACTCGTTAGAGGAACTCCTAAATCGTTAACAACACGGTCAAATACTCCGTACGGTGATGCTCCGTGAATAGTTCCTGCTACTACGTTTGCAAGTGCTCCAACTCGCATTGCCTCATAGAGTGCTTTTGCTTCTGCACTTCGAACTTCTCCTACTATGAGTGATGAATCTCCAAGTCGCAAACTTGTTCTAATTCCTTCTGCAGCTTCTACTTCTGATGTTCCTTCAAGGAGCGCGCTACGAACTTTCATTCGTTGCACGTCATACCCGAGTTTTTGGAGTGCATCAACCGGTAGTTCTAACGTGTCTTCTACGACAAGACTACGAATGCGGGGCATGATGCTCAGCATTAAACTACCTAGCAATGATGTTTTACCGCTAGAACGTGTTCCTGCAATGAGTATTGTTCGCCCTCCATCAATTAAGAAATGGAGCAATCCTGCAGTGAATGAATTAAGCATGTGTGTTTTAATAAACAGGGGAAGTGTCCAAGGATCATCTCGGTGACGCCGTAGTGCGTACGCTACCCCTTGAGGAGAGAGGGGTTTTTGAATTGCTGCTACACGCGCCCGTACTCCCCCAAAAGAAATGTCTGTATCAAGTACTGGATTTGCTTCATCTAACGGTCGCCCTGACTGTAATCGTAGTTTTGCAGCCCAGGAGTCAGCGTCAGTATAACTTGGAATAACATTTGTTACACAGTTCTCATGCTTTGCGTGTTGTACGAATACAGGGTTTTGAGCAATGGGTGCATTAAGAAAAACGTCTTGTAACTTATCATCCATTAAGAGCACCTCTATAAGCCCAAATCCTATTGTTTGCCGAACGAGTATGCGAGCAAGCCGTTGAAGTTCTCGATAACTAAGTGCTATATTCTCACTTCGTGCAAGTTCTGAAAGCATGTCTCGTGCAATATTAAAGAAGATTGCTCGAACACGCATTGGATCAGTATAATCTTCTGCTTTTGGCTCGTGTTCAATGAGTACGTTTCGTGCTAGATTAAGGAGCATGTGATGTTCTTCGCTCAAGATATATTCGGGTGGCATTATGTGATACATGCTTCTAGAATCTCCTTCTTTACGCAAAATTGTCACTGGTATTTCTTCATCTTCATAGTTGATTTCGTATTGGTCGATGAGGTCTGCGTGTTTTGGGAGTGCTGCTACAAGTCGAGTGAACGTAAAGTTAGGAAGTATTTCCGCTCGAAACACGTCAGCATATACTTCGCGATCACCTGCTATGAAGGTATCAACAGTATCTTCTACTGCTTTTATCAGTGCTGTTTTTGCAAGCATGTCAAGTATTCGCTGTAAGAATCGTGCGTATGTTGTAAGGCGAGAACCTTCTTCTTCAACAACACTTCCTCCGGAAACTTCGGCTCGGTATTGTTTTACTCGTCGCTTTAGTTCCATGTAACACGCGACGGGGTCCTGGCGCAATACACCCATTAGGTATTGCATTTCTCCCATTGCGAATTGTACATTTGCAATATACTGTAATTTTTCAGGGGAGAGCACTCGTTCTTGTTTTAGTAAATGAGTGTACACGTGCGCTATTTCTCGAAGCATTGCAACTTGCAAGTGTGGATAATGATAGTTTCGTTGTTGTACGAAAACTATTCTTGATACGTTAGGATTATCCACGAGTACATCAATGGTCCGTCCCATAACATCAGGGTTTGCAGCTATTGAAGGAGCATAGGGCGCCCCCATAAAATTAACATAGAGTACATCTTCCCCTTCTCGCCGTTGTGTTTCCATTGCATACAACGGAGCGTTCATCTTAAACACCATAGTACTATCCCTCGTTTTGAGCATTTATAGATTGCTGTCTCGTACCCGATTCATTGAGAGAGTATTGCCTACACTGTTTCGCGCAAAAGTATGCTGCCAAGCCCCACAAGCCCGAGTACGAAAAAGAATGCTCCGATAAAGACTGAGCCTTCAGGTGATGTTTCAGCTATCACGAGCCCGGTAAAGGGTTGTGTCCATGAAAGCGTTGCCATACCAAATCCTAGGAGAGTGAGTACGAGCAAGTTTAATCGTGAATAAGGATGGTGTGTTTGACGTATTTCTCGTCGAACATCTTGTGCTCGCTCCCTCATTTGATTTGCGAGAGAGGTATACCCTATTGCTTCAAACGCTCGTGCTGCAAGAGTATAGTGTGTTTTTGCATGTTTAAGCGCTCCCCGCTCATGTAAGTGTGCGCGAATACCTTCATATGAGTGCATCATAGCTACTCGTTCCCACGAAAATCCTGCTTGTTTGTGGTAGTTTCCTCGCGACTCATGCAATATGGCGAGTGTTGCAAGTTGTGCATAAATCCACGCGGTTACTTCCGGATCAATTCCTGAATGCGTAGCTAAGTATTCGTTAAGAAAGTGTTGTTTTGCAACGCTCCCGTGCATCGCTACAAACCCTCGCTGTACTCGTTCTAGTTCTTCAATCGCCAAATTTTGCCTCCAGATTTGCAATAACTAAGATACAAAACTATTTTAAATCAACCCTGCCTGATTGTATCATGTCTGACAACGCGCCGCCACAAGAGGGATATACTTCTGATGTTACTGTTCGATTACGTGATCTCGAGCTGAAGCACCGATTACTTCGTGAACGAACGCTTTTGATTGGTGAGAATCTTGTTGAAGAACGTGATGCAACGTTTAATGAAGTGCAAGAACTTAAAAAAATGGTTCTTAAGTTAACCTATCAAAACAAGCAAATGCAAGATTTTATTCAGCGATTATCTGAACAAGTGGCAGGTCTTGCTCGTAAGGAAGAGATTATGATGTTACAACGACAGTTTGATCTGTTACAAGGTGATGCATGAGTACGTTAGAAGAAGTCAGGCAAATGAAAAGCCAGGGCATGTCCCAAGAACAAATAATTGATAATTTACGTTCTAAACGCGTTCCGTATAAAGAAATTTCTGATGCGTTAGCGCAAAGTGATATTCAAGCAGCTGTTTCGCAAGCTCCAAGCATGGGTGGAGCACCACCTACTGCTATGGGAGGGGGCATTGACCCTGGAATGCCAGGTACTGGAGCTCCAGCGCCGGGTTCAACACCTCCAATGCCAAGCAACATGCCAGCCACTCCTCCACCAATGCCTCCACCAACACGCGCTACAGTCACAGGAGGCACCTCAGGACCTCCAATGCCTGGAACAATGGTGGGTAATCCCCCTATGCCGCAAGATGCGGGCATGATGCCTTCACAAATGTATGAGGAAGATACAGTACCGCAAGAAATGGGTGTTGATCCATTTCCCGTTCCATCAGACATGGAAACAAGTGAGGAAGAGATGTATCCTGAAGGGTTTGGGGATTCAATGGGTGGCTTTAGCGGAGATTACGGAGGAATGAGTGCTGACACAATTACTGAAATTGCTGAACAAATTGTTGCTGAAAAAATTTCTGAGATTCGCAAACCGTTAGAGAAAATTTTGAATTTTAGAACTGAGATTGAATCTAAAATGGAGAGTGCTGAGGAACGTCTTAAACGTCTTGAAATTACGATTCATACGCTTGAATCG
>JAYONY010000001.1:273201-394261 GCA_038121585.1 archaeon
GGTGAATTCATGTCTAATGTAAACGATATTAAGAAAGAACTTGTTGAAACGCAACGAACGTTTGCTAAAATTACTCAGGCTAAAGAACAAAAAGCTGCTGAAGTCCCTAAAACAAAACCTAAAAAACAGTATGATAGATTGAAGCGCTCACGTGCTAAAGGCTCTAATCTTTCATTGCCCGGGCGATAAAGAAGCTCACGATTGCCCCTATTACTAATATAAAGATTGCTCCAAAGACTGGTGGAGAGTATAACCAACTAAGGAACCATAAGAGTTGCGGGTCACCACCATACCCAAAATACGGCCCTGGTAAGTATGGTGCGAAAACACTTGAGAATACTTTTATTGCAGCAACTAAGAACAATACTATCACTGCGACTACAAAGACCCATCCCATGTGTTTACCAAACACATCATCTGTTTTTCCACCTACAAATTTGATGAGTACAAACATGAAAAACGCGGACATGACAAGAATTACAAACCAAGGCACTACGTCCAAAACAACTTGTCGCACACTCGCTGCTGAAACAAACACTGTGGCAATAATAAATGAAATAAAGATGGTGAGCCAAAGATTTTCCCCGAGTACTTTTGTCCGATATATGAGCACAGACATGAGTGTGAGCACAAGTAAAAATGAAAGAAGGGGTGCAAAGTACGTGAATGCGGATACATCAGCTGCCATTCTCTAACCTCGTACTGGACCCATTGTGTAATGCTGTGGTGCTTTTCCTTTATTTACACTTGGTTCTGAAACCATTGATACTATAACTGCGATAACGACGATTCCACTAATAATTAGTGTTGCATAGTCTGAAAACCATGATGAACCTAAGAATCCGAGTGCATCAAACGAGTTAACAACAGCTACAACGGTTATGATAAGCGCTGCGATTCCAAAGAACATGTACCAGCCCTTTAGCGAGTTCCAATCTGGAGGTATGAACAACCCAGTCATTATTAAGGCGACCATGATGATTGCAAGACCAATAGCAAACCGTGGGAAGAGCGTTGTGAAAAACAAAGTTACAAACTGCAACCGCATTGCCATGAGAGCAATTACGAGTGCGATAATGAGTTTGATACCATTATTAGTTCCAAGAACATTAGTTGAGTGTAAAATTCCGTAGATAAGTGCAAAAATGAGTAAGAAGGGTAGGAATAAATCAAAGACCCCAAACTGTTCCCATTGAATAAATAAATCTGCGAGTGTAAAGGATTGCAGAAATAATCCAAAACTACTTGATATCACCATGAGGTCAAAAGCAAAATCTAATTTATATATGTTTCTAAGAGAACTGCCTAACTACTTTTCTGCTTTGTAGAATTCATTACGACGGCAACGGCTACTCCAACAATAACTAAGAAGACTACGTTCGCAAAGATACTCCCGTCATCGGAATTAAAGAATAGATTGACCATGTAATCCCAGCTACCGGTTGTAACAAGTACTGCAATAGTGACTGCAATTACCACGAGGATTATTCCCCATGTACGAACTCTTCCTTCTATCTTGAATTCGTCTCCATGGAAGAAGAATCCAATGAGAATCATAAATATTAAGATAACAACTACTGAAATTGCTAAAAACGGCAATAAATTATTGATTATATTAACTGCATTCGCGAATGAAATGACAATCAGCGCTATTACCATCGCGGTAATAGCATCGATTTGTCGCTTCCCTTTCCCCAGAACTTCTGTCTTTTGCAGTATTGCAAAGATTACAGTGAATAAAAGTACGAATGGAAGGACGCCTTCAACAAAAAATGGCGACTGCAAGATTGTATGGTTCGTCATGGCCGAAAAACAGTCCTAATCTATATAAACTTTCCTCACTACTTCGAATTAAAAGCTTTTATACTAAAGAGCGCATTAAGCAAGTATGGTGTTAGAGGTGTTTAGCTCGCTTGGAGCAGGGGTGATAATTATTGGGATAATTTTAGTAGTGCTTATCGCAACAATTCTTATTCTTTCATTAACACACCGTAAATTACAAAAGAAATTAGTTGTGCATAAGACGCAAGCACAAAAATTCCAAAAATTCTATGGTGAACTTGAAGAATTACGTGATTCTAAGGAAGCACCGACTGAAGTATTCAAAAAGTTTGATAAATATGTGAAGCAAGCACTCACTCAAAAATTCCAACTTCCTGAACGTGTTGATTACTCTTCTATGAAAAAGATGTTTACTAAGCTCGAAAAAAATCATCTCGCACAATTTTGCGATCAAATGCTCCTCATCATGTATTCCGGAGATGATATTGATAAGCAAAAACTAGATGGCCTTATCAAAAATTTCGAGCAGATTGTTCGCGAAGAAAGACTCAGGCCGATTAGTACAACTCCGTTCGCACAAGTTACAAACACGCACTTGATTAGTGCTAAGCTTGCCCCTCCGAACGTACAAAAGTTTGTTCCGCTCCCAGTTCCATCTCCTGAACAAAGCATTGCGAGTAAAGAAAAAGAACCTGAAAAGAAAAAGATTGATGCAAAACCAATTCCTAAAACTGATACTAAGTTAGAGAAGCGAAAGAGAAGATCATTTTGGTCATGGCTGTTTGGTAAAAAGAAAAAAGATAATTCTCCTAAACCAATTAAGAAACCTGTAGTTATTCCAAAAGGGCTCCCTCCACAACCAAAAACTCCTGCTAAAGTTGAAACCCCGAAGAAAAAGAGAAGATCATTCTGGCAATGGTTGTTTGGTAATAATGAAAAGAAAAAAGAAAAGTTTGTTTCTCATGAGACCGGATCAATTAATTTCAAAGAGGGAGAAGTGCAAAATAAAGAAGAAAGTAAACTTGCACCCCCTAAGAAAAAAGATGCTCTGCCAGACTTACAAGTACCTACCTTGCCTAGTTTAGTACCTAAGGATGAGAAACCACTTACTGCGCAAGTCAAAAAAATCCCTGCAAAACCAATTACTATGCCAAAGCCTAAAGCTCAAAAACCTGCCCCGCCGATTAAAGGCGCTGCTAAACCACTCCCTCCTAAAGACGGATTTGTAATGTATACTGTGAAAAAAGAAATTGCTCGCCCTGCTGAAAAAACACCAGTGCTACCCCGACTTCCAAGTAGATTTGAAGGTCAAAAACAAACTAATGATTCGGTAAAGAAACAAGATGCACTTGACCATAAGCAAATTGAGAGTGTTGACAACATGGATAGGATTAAAGAACGGATTAAATTAATCAGAAAGCTTCGTAAAGAAGCTAATTTGAAGTAACATTCATTTTGTCGTCGATATATCGCTTTTTCTAGAGATGCCCGTAGAATAATGAAGTTGCAAAAAAGAAAGCATTCTGTGAATTAGACTATAGTGTTACGTGTAATGCGTTCTACGGAATGCGCCTATATCGCGTATTGAGTAAGAAATAATTCAGTAAAAAAAGCAATAGAGCAAAAAGTAAGAGATATTCCCCGATTGGAATAGCTACTTTTCTGCGAGTTAGTTCTATAGCATCCGCAAATGACTGATCAAGTGCTAAAATACTATCTGCTTCGAAAAACTGACCTCCAGTATTATATGCTAAAGCGCTCAGAGTGTTTGAATCAACAGTCGATACTCCAAAACTTGTAGTTCCGCCGCTAGGAGTGCCTACTGCTATCGTATGAATGAGCACTCCATTCTCATTTGCATACTCAACAAGGTCTGGTACTGAACCAATGTTTATCTGACCATCGCTCAAAATAATTATTGCTTTACTCTCCTCACTTTGTAAAATATTAGTTGCTGTTACAACAGTCTCTGCCATATCAGTACCTGCAATATCAGACACAAAAATATTTTCAATAGCACTACGAACAAGTACGCGCCGATCAGTCATTCCCTGTTCAATAAATGCATTGCCTGAAAAACTAATAACGCCAAATCGTGTTCCAATAGGTGCATCGTTTACAAATTGTATTGCTGCTGATTGTGCAGCAACCATCCGACTTGGTAACAAATCATCAGCCTCCATACTTTTTGAATTATCTAGTGCAAGGACAAATGAATGTGAACTTGCATCTAAGTCAACATGCAAGGTGATGTTTGCAAGACTAAAACTTACAAGCAAGAGTATTGTAGCATTAAGAATGAGTGCAACAATATTTTTTGAGAAAAAATCAATTCCTTTTATTTTTCCTATAGCATCGAAGTTAGCAAATTTTAGTGCACGATTACGTGTAAGTTTTAGAGATACAATATGAATGAATACAAGCAATGGAAGTAAGAATAATGCGAGTAAATACAGTGGTTGTTCAAAACTGATTGATACCATGATTACATAAATGCCCCTCGTTGTCGAACTCGTTCTTCTAAGAAGCGTGCTAGCGGTAAATCAAAGCGAGTGTTTGTAAGTAAACGCACATAATCAATATTTGCAAGCTGGAATATTCTTCGAATCACCCGTTCATGGTGTAGGACTGCACGACTATACGGTAATTGTGCAACTGAAGGATTGATAAGCAGTTGTTGCCCACTAGTAGGGTCTTCGAGCGTAATCTCCCCTTTTAGTTTGGGAAGGCGTAAGTCTACAGGATCCTTTACTATTATCGCAAGAGATTCAGCTCGGTCAGTGAGTGCTATTAAGTTACGAGTAACATCAGTCCCTAACCGTACAAAATCAGAGACAAAAATAAGTGAGTCCATTCCCGTAGGATATTCTACAAGTTCTTTAAGCGCTACCGAAATGTCTGAAGTGCCGCCATAATTTGCTGAGTCAAGCAACAAATCTGTAAGGCGAAAAAAGTGATTGGTACCCTGATTGGGTTCTACAAATTGAACTACCTTATCAGAATACATCAAAAGCCCTATTTTATCATTTGCATTAAGGATTAAATGCATGAATGCACCAACCATTTCTGCTACAAACTCACATTTAATTTTTGCACTTGAACCAAAAACCATGTGATCAGAGACATCTACGACGAAAATAATATCTAAATCTCGTTCTTCACGATATTGTTTTACGAGCATTTTATTAGCACGCCTACTTGCTTTCCAATCAATATTTCGTGCATCATCATCTGGTGCATAATTACGATATGCTTCGAACTCAAGCGCTTTTCCTCGAAAGATTATCCGATACAACTTTTCTTTTAGTTCAAACTCTTTCATTACATCAGCAAACGAACTAACTGCTCCAGGAATATCTGCATTGAGCATTTGCTTTTTCACGACAATGCCTCCGAGCAAATGCGAAACTCAAGAATCTGCAAGATTCTTGCTGTTGCAAACGTAGGGCTGTACTGCTTGCGAAGTCTAGCCTGAGAAGTTTGTCTTTGCTTTTTCACGACAATGCCTCCGAGCAAATGCGAAACTCAAAAACGTGAAGCGTTTGCTCTTGTTTTCTCATTTAATCCACCTGCACTTCTTTAGATAATATTTCATCGATTACGCTATCAGAGGTTATACCTTCTGATCGTGCTCGATAAGATAAAATAATTCTATGACGAAGTACTGGATGCGCTATTGCTCGCACGTCATCGGGAATAACATAATTGCGCCCTTCTGCAAATGCATTTGCTTTCGCTGCAATATACAATGCAATACTTGCTCGTGGTGAGCACCCCCATTCTACGAATTCCCCGTGTGGAAAATCTCGCGTTCTTGTTTTATGAACGATGTCTAGAATGTATCGTTTGATCCGTGAATTTACATGTACTCGTTTTACGAGGGATTGCATTTTGAGTATCAATTCAGGCCCTGTAAGCGCCTTTATGCCAAAATCCTCGAATTTTCGCAATGTCATATTTTGCTCGATTATTTTTTCTTCTTCTTCGTATTTGGGATAGCCCACGATTAGTTTAAACAGGAAACGATCAACTTGCGCTTCTGGCAGAGTATACACTCCGCTTTGTTCTAAAGGATTCTGTGTTGCCATAACAAGAAAGGGAGGCGGTAGTTTGAACGTATCATGTCCGATAGTAACTTGTTTTTCCTGCATTGCTTCAATTAGTGCTGATTGCGTTTTTGGAGGGCTTCGATTAATTTCATCTGCTATTACAAAATTTGTGAAAATTGGTCCTTTCAGTGTCTCAAATCCTTTCCCTGGAGTGTACGTTGTGATTCCGGTAATATCGGTTGGTAATAAGTCTACGGTGAACTGAATTCGCTTTACATTACAACCACTAACTGCTGCCATTGAACGTACAAGGAGTGTTTTTGCAAGTCCTGGCACTCCTTCAAGAAGCACATGTCCGTCTGCGAGGAGTGCCAATAATACGTAGTTTACTGTTTCTTGTTGTCCAGAAACTGCTTTAGCTATTTCTTTACGCATTTGTTCTATTGTCTGAGCGTATTTTTTTACTGTTGCAGCATCAACTTTTATGGTTGGATCATCAAAGTGCTGCGGGTTTGCCGAAGCCTTTGGTTTTAGCACCTTATTTTTAGTTTGTATTGCCATGTACACCTCACTATCTCTAAACAAGAAGTACTATTTAAATTACTACCGAGCCTATCCCGATAACAAAAGCTCATCTTCATCCTCCACTACTGCTTGCTGTTTCATTGTCCGCATAAATTCGATTCTTCGATAAACATAATAGATAATGCCAAGCACTAACGCTACTATAGTAGTGATTACAAGATACCTAAAGATTTTATCTTCTAAAGTTTGAGTTAGTCTATTCCTTGAGAATATTGATCGTTGCGAGATTGCATCGCGACATGCATTGATTGCTTCATTAAGTCGTAGGTCTGCTTCTACAGTGTCCCCTGCATCATATGCTTCTTGAGCTCGAACAACCAGTTCTTGTAATTCAACACATTCAGGGTTTGCTACAATGAGATCATCTACGAAGACGAGCCTATCAGTGAACGAACTACTTTCATCGGGTACGATTAAGATTCTTCCCCAATCAGTGAGTGGGGGATTACTTACGGTTACATTAACTTCTATTGCGTACAATCCTTCTGGAACTCCTGCTAAGTCAACGGTTAACGTAATATTTTCTTCCTGACCAGGGTTGAGCCCTGGTATGAAGTCTTGGGTGAAATCAATGAATACAGCATCATATAATTCTCCATTCACAAAGAGTGTTCCAAGCAAGTCAATGCCACTAAGGAATGTTTGACCGGTATTTCTCAGGGTAAGAGGCACTATTACCTGATCATTTTCATTGATTTCTACGATTCCGGGAACGAGTAATTCAATCACTTGTGGTTTTTGAGGGGCTTGCCCACTTCCACCTGAACCCCCTCCAGAATCGGGCTCTGGTACTGGTTGTGGAACGGTGAGAGGTTCAACAAACGTAATGGTGAAGTTATTACTGGTTGCACTAGTTAATGGGTTAAGCCCGGTTACAAGATCATAATCAGTCATTGTTACATAGTACGTTTCTTGTGTTAATCCTGAAGCGCTAAATGATGCGAGCCAGTTTGTATCTACGCTTGCACTAATGCCTGATCCAGTGCTGTTTGGAATAATCGTTATGTTCACGGTTTGATTGTATACTGGATCAAAGTAATCAGGATCTGAGAAGTAATTTCGTAAATTAAGAACGTACGGCGTACCATATCCAACCTCTATATCAGGTATTTCATTATAGAAGGTTACGGGCGAATTATTATGAGAAATATTTGCTTGCCAAGTACGTGTAGCATTTATGTGTGGAAAACCAGGGATTGATACTACGAGACTAACGTTTGTGAGCTCTCCGTAACTTTCATCACCATACCCTGCTGTTACTGCCTGTACAAATGCAGTTCCGTTTCCAGGACCTACAAAGTCTGTTCGAGAAATATTAAGTACGAAAAAGTCATAGACTATCTGTGCATCAACACTTGCGTTTGCAGCAAAAGTTACATCAAAAGGAACTCCTTCTACCATAACAAACCCAGGCCACCCTTCTGGTGGGAGAAGTATTATTGGAGGGTTGTAAATGGTGAAGTAAAGCAAGTCTGAATCCTTTCTTCCTGCAGTGTCGCTTACAGTAATATTGATCACGTATGATCCAACGTCTGTGTCGGTTGGAGTGAAATTCAAAAGCCCACTTGTAGTATTGAAGATGCTTTCATTAGCCAGTATAAAGTCAGCTCCGCTCTCAAAGAAATAACTGTAC
The DNA here is from genome assembly GCA_038121585.1 of archaeon. Lineage (GTDB taxonomy): Archaea > Nanobdellota > Nanobdellia > Pacearchaeales > GW2011-AR1 > JAYONY01. Next base: position 281,251 of record JAYONY010000001.1, read on the forward strand.
GTTAATAGCCCATCACTGTCATCACCGTCTTCTAAGTCAGTTGCATTAATATCGTACGTCACGGTTAAGTTAGCAATTGTTCCTTGTGCTTGAAGAGCGTCTAGGAATGGATCGTGTTCTACTTCGGTGATAGTGAGGTTGAAGCGTTTGCTCGCGAGTGCTCCGCTAGCATCAGTTGCTGTTATGTTAATCGTATAATTGCCAACATGGGGTTTTCGCGGTAGGAGCGTCATAAATGTGCGTGTTTGATTAATATCAGGTAATTGCGGATAGGAATAGTCACGCGCAAATGAAAAGATAGTGGTGTTTGGCCCGGTTACGTTTACGCTGAAAGTGTAGTCTTCATTATAGTATGCTGATTGAGTAAATGGTATTTGCAAATCATCATCTTCTAGGAAGAATGTTACTATGGAGTTAGTATCTTCTGCTAAGAAAATAGTCCCTTGTGAACCTACAGTTGCATTTTCGAGTAATTGCGTATCAATAAATACTGGTAAATCATTAATATTTTCCACAGTGAAATTGAATACCAATCCTTGACTTGCAATGTTGTCTGTTACGTTTATTTCAAAGATGTGAGCTCCAACATCGAGGTCTTGTGGAATAAAATCAATAACTCCTGTCGCAGGATCATACGCGAATGAATCAAAGGTCGGAAAGACACTTGATGAGATAAAGAATTCATACACTTCGTCTCCTGGAATAACCCACTGGGAAAGGTTGAGATAAAATGGCACATCTTCGGTGAGTGCATAGTCTGTTGGCGTTCCTGGATCCCACATTGGGGCATTATTACTTATTTTTTGAATAGGTAGTAAAATACTATCTTGTGAGAATGCGTTTGCATCTTCAACACCTATTTGTGCATAGTATATGCCGTCAGGTCCGGGTATTGCGCTTGGGTCAAGGAATAATGATAAGAGCACGCGGTTAGTTCCGGGGAAATGCGTGCTTGATTGTACTGAAATCCATGATTCGCTAACAGTGAAAGTTAAGCCTTCCTGATATCCCCCTCCCTCAAAGGGTATGAGCAAATCATCATCTGTCGCATTAATGCTGATAACATACGTATTACTTGTGTATGCAACGAAGGGGTCACTCAAGTTAGTAAGTATAACAGGGTCATTCACATTTTGAACTTCAAAATCAGGGAGTATCGAGTAGTTAGATAACACTGGTGATTCAGTATCTGTTACTGAAATGTTTATGTCCCACGTCCCTACTTCACTGTCTGTTGGTGTGAAGCTAACCAGTACCCATCCTGCGTAGTTTGTCATTGCATTCACATCTACAGTTGTAAGTGGTAAGAACCAAGTTGGATCTGCTACGAACGTGAGGTTTGATGGTTCGAAGTAGTCTGTTGCATTGATGAGACAGGTAGCCTCAACGTCTTCTACGGCTGTAACGAGCCCACACTCCTGGGTGAAGAATGGATTTTCATTGATGTTACTCACTGAAAAATTAATGAGTGCTGTTGATGTTGCATTTGGCGATCCGCTATCAGTCACATTAATTTCAATGAGGTAATCTCCAACGTCTGACCGTTCAGGTATGAAGCTGAATGAGAACATACTTCCGATTTCAAATGAGCCTCCTGCATCATAGGTTGTTGAGTCATACGTATAATCTGCTTCGGTAAAGAGGGTGCAGTTATCTCCTGGTGCGAGTTGATTTATTCGCGGGCTCCAATCAGGTAGTGAACACTCCAAAAAGGTAATAGTATATGATATCGGGACATTATCTTCTTCGTCTTCTATGAGCAGAGAGTACTCAAAAAGTTCTGACCGGTTAAAGGTTTGATTTGCTAAATTGAGAAATTGAGGAGGGTCATTAACAGGTGTTATTGCAACTTGTAGTATTCCCGTGTCTCGTGCTGCGACTGGCTGGTATGGTGCGAAAGGATTGTCTTGTACGCTTAACTCAAAGTCTTTGTTTCCAGTGAAAGCATCTGAAGTAACAAGTATTTCAAGTAGCCCTGTGCTACTGTCAAGTACAAAATCAGTGAGTGTAGTATTTGCTGCGATATACGAATACGTTAGTACATCATTAAGATCCGGTTCTGAGACTACAACTGAAGCATCAAAAACACACAGAGCATCTTCAGTACATGCTAGTGTGTCTGTAGTAAATTGATTACCGTCAAATTCGAGTATTCCTGATGGACTTACATTTATTTCAGGCGCAGTATTACTTATGAGAAAATCGTTTGAGAGTAGTAAGTCTCCTCCAAGACTTGGTGATGAACAGTTAACAGAAAATAGGTGATTGCCTTTGTATTCAAATCCTGATGTGTTAGTATAACTCCATTGAGAACTGCCATATTGCATTGGGACTGTTTCAACATACTGTGGCCCTCCTGCCCCAGTGAGGTCATACGCGAGTAGCGAACACGCTCCTGTTAACTCATCTATGGGCGTTCCGTCTGGGAGGGTGTAATTAGCGTAGAATGTTATTTGGGTTCCGCTAAATCGCACTTGGTTAAGATCGGTAGAATCAAAAATGGTAACGTTTGCTTGCCCATTTTCGGCACTATCAAAAACGCCCGGGGCCAAAAAGAAGGTGTTAGGGCCGCCGGGTGTTTTGTCAAGTGAAAAGTCAAGTGGTGGTGTAAAGAATGCTAATCGAATACCCACTAAGAGTAAGAATGTAGCGACTATGCCGATGTACATGTATAAACTGCGATTAAACTTCCGTTTTGCAGCAGTATACCTACGAAGGTCTGCGTGCGGATACGCTACATGTTTATGGTGTTTATTGGTTTGTTTCATCTGATGTTGGTTGTAATCCTTGTTGTAGTGCGAGTTCCTGATCTTCAGCTGCTTGTGCTATCTCTTTATGTGCTTTAACAATACCCACTAACTTATAGATTATTACTCCAATGAGTAAAATGAGCACTATCCAAATGAGGATTCGTAAAAACCACTGCTGTCCTTGCGGTACTTCCTCAGTACAATCAAACGGACAAGGCCCTCCGCAATCAACGCCTTGCTCACCTTGATTTTGTATTTGATCAGAACAGCTAGCACATGCTTCACACGGCCCACCACAATCAACTAAGACCTCGCACATCCCCCCATGACAATTGAGTAAGTTATCGCTACAGCTTGGATCATCAGTGTAGTAACAGTATTGGAAGGTTTCTGGTTTGTCAATACTTGTCTGACAACTATTTACATCAGTGCACTCTCGAAGTTGATAGCCGCAAAAATCATCTGGCACATTGTTCGTTTCACAAATTGCACTTATTTCCCCGTATTCCTCTAGTGAGAGTACTCCTTCATTAAGTGAGATTGATGCGTGTTGGCACGTACTCCACGCAGCACATTCCCACTGTTCAGTACATTCGTCGTTCCCGCCGCCACCGCCGCCACCCCCACCGCTACTCGGACATGGCGAAGGATTAACATTTATTTCCCAACTCAAAGTTGTGTTTGCAAGACCGTCAGTTATGGTTACGTTAACATACCGTATTCCCCCGATACCACATGCGAAACTATGATTAAATTCGGTGAAGTTAACGCTGTAGTTTGCTTGCATATGTACTCCGTCAACAGTCCAGTTCATATCCATGTACGGATTCCCATCAGGATCACGCGCACTAACATTGAAGTATTGGTAGGTCTGACCGTTTAAGTCAAACGATAAATTTGTTGGCCAATACGATTCAATTACAGGTGCTCGATTTTCATTAGTTACGGTAAGATACAAGATATCACATTGTGTTTTGTTAGTGCCGTCTTCCAAGCATAAATTAAGTGCTTGCGGGTGAGTTGTTGTTAGACCGCTGTCGGTAACACATATATCTATTGCAAATGTTTCAGGTAAGGTAATGCCTGCATTGAGCAGTTCTGTCTCATTAGGCGCATAACTGATGAGCCCGAGCGGGGTTATGGTAAAGAGTTCTGGCAAGCCTCCTAAAAAGGATTGGTTAATGAAAAGGTTACCTCCGGAGAGAAAACCGTCTTCTTCATCTACTACCCCGACTACTCGATTAAACGTGCTTTGCTCTCCTTGCGTGTACACTTCAACTGTTTGAGTTCCAAACGGTGGATTAAAGACTGGCGCTTCATTTGTTTGAATAACAGTTACTGTAATATCTTCTTGATCCTGGCACCCGATACAAAATTCTTCGTACGCCAGTATTGTAGTGGGAAATATTTTTGCCCCTGCAGAATATGGTGCGACTCGTTGATGAGTGAGGTTCTGAGATGTGAAGAGTGCAGGTGTTGTTACGGGCTGCTCGGGTGTTGTTTCAGGCACATAATTAGGAATGGTATAAAAGGGTGGGAACGGTAGTGCGTCAATGACGAGTGCATTTCCTTGATTATCTGTTACATTAAAGTCTCGTGCAATGATAGTATTCTCACACGTTAGTATTGCACTCGTGTCGAGATCATGAATGAATGGGTTCGTGTTAGGGTCTTGTATTACAACACTTGCATTAAACGGTGCGAATTCTGGGAAGGGAGAATACAAAGGGTCGTCATGCACGTTGAACATCCATTCAATAAATGAATTTCCTGCACTTACCAGTGGGAATAAAACAGCGCCCGCTAGAAGCACGGCTACTAACACCTTCCTTTTCATACTTTCAAAATCGTTAAGAATCTATATAAGCGTATGTATTCCCGACGCTAAAACGGAGTATCCCCTCGGAAGTTAACTGTTAATTCTGAAGGGAGTGGTGCTGGAGTATCGCGGTTTCGTTTGATAAGTGTTTGTCGAATAAGCACTCCAACGACAAGTGCAAGGCCTATGATAAGAAATACTGCAATCCACCATAGTGAAACTCCAACTTGTAATCGTTCTTCTGCTACGCGTAGTGTTTCAGCATCATACGTTACAGCAGCGGGTGGTGCTGTTGAAACATCAGTTATTTCTAGTGGGAATGATGCTTGCAATGTTTGTGCAAATGCCACAGTATCACTTGACTCACCTGATGCTTCTCGTATTGCGAGCCCTACAGTGAATAGTTCCCCGAGTGCTGCATCATCGGGCGCCTGTACAAGCACTGGTATTTCAGCTATTTGCGCAGGGAGTACTGTGTAGGTTGCTTGTGGTTCAATTAATTGTGCTACTCCCTCATCACCATTCACTGTTGCGGTAACAGTTATTGGTTCGCGACTTCCTGGCACTGCATTTACAACAGTAAAAATAACTGCTACTTCGTCGCCTGGCGCAAGTTGTAAGGGTTCTTCTTCAGTAAATGGTGGGAATGCAATCCCAAAGGATGCACTTACCAAAACACTACTTAGAACAATACAAAGTATAAAACCACTCAATAATCGATGCATACTCATGTGAAGACAACCCGCTATTTAAGATTACGCGCTAGGTTGTGGTGAAGCACTCATGTCAGTTGACTCCGTAGGAGTCATAGCAGGAGCAGTACTTACAGCATCGCTTGCTGGGGCGCTACTTGATTTTTTACGCATTACTACAACGGCGATAACAACACCGATAACAAGGAGTGCCACGATCATTAGTCCAATCCCTGAACCTCCAATCCCTGAACCGCCTTCATCACTTGTTGCTGCAACTTCTTGTTCAGCAGCTTGTTGTTGTGCATCGAGTACTTCTTGAGGCACTTCTACCACCGTAAGGGTGATTGAATTTCGCCCATCACTAACAAAAGCTACGTTTCCGTCACCATCTGCTGCTTCAGTCTCTAGTACTTGTGCAAATACGGTGATTGTGTATTCATCCCCTACTTGCGCAGTTTCTGGAATTTCAATCCGTACACGTGACGGTGATACTGCATCTGCAGGTGCTAAGAGAATACCATCATCAAGCAAAGTTACAATTTCCTCACCATTTTCAAGAATTACTTGTACTTGTGCATTTGTTGCACCATCACCAAAGTTCCCAATGTTAAAGACCCCAGTAATAACTTGTCCAGGATATACTTCTTGATTACCACCAAGACCAACGCTAATAGCGCTTGCTGGAGCAATACTTACAAAAAGCATTACGACTGCGAGTAGTGTGATACTAAGTGTCCTTGTTGTGTCTTTTGCTGTCATCATTGTGTTACAATCCTCCATGATGATGTTCCCGCTACTGGATAGTCTCCGATTGTTCCATTAGCCTGATAGGGTGAACCTGCACTCGAAAGTGTCAATCCTGAAGGGTGATTTGATAATTGTTCCCAAATACAGAAGAAAACAGTTGTTGACTCTGCAGGACCATAGTCAAGATTACCCCATCCATCAACAGATTGCGCCGTATTCTCTACAAGAGGGGTTGCAACTCCAAGATTATCACAGGAGTTTACAGCAGAGGTTCCATCAGCACTGAAGGAGACTGCTGGAACATATGAGTCCGCAACACCCGGAAAGTCTCGTCCAGTCAAGTTATATCCCGTGAGATCAAGTGCTGTTTCTACTCGGTTGCCGAGATTTGTTACAGTAAGGTGCGTGTCTGCTTGCTGGTCAGATCCTGCTGGGCTAATACCTGTTGACCATGAAATTTCTCCTGACGCATCAATACCAGGTACTTGCGTATATGCGAATTCAAAAGTATCATTAACTAAAGAAGTCTGTCCTGACAAATCAGTTGCAGTAGCACTAATATTCCAAGATGCATCTCCACCTTGACCGCTTGAAGGCTCATAATACCCTTCCATAACAGCCACTGAAGGAGTACATTGGTACATTCGTTGAGAGGTTGCACCTGTTGTGCCCCAGACACCACAAATAGATGGATCACACGTGACCTCAGCACAGCTTCCCGAAATTGGAACTGTTCGAGTTAAAGGAGCATGTTGCCCTCCTTTAATAATAGTAAGATTAATGTCTTCCGCAGCACCAGGCCCAAATGAAGCAGTTGTTGAAGGTAAGTCCGCAGCCCCATTTGCATCTTCAACCATTACGGTAACGATTGTATTTGCTTGAGAGCCAGGGATTGCCTCAATAGTATTTACTGGAGTGCCAACACCATCGGAAACATTAACTACAAAAATAGCTGGAGCAACACCCTGAATAGTTACAGTAGCATTGAAAGGCGCCAAATCAGGGTCTTCTTGTGCGAAAATCATGGTACTAGCAAGTACAACTCCAAAAATTGCAACGAGACTGAGTATCACCTTTTTTTCCATTGTAACTCTATAATGTTATGCCAAGTGAGTACTTCTTTTTAAACTTTTTGTAAATCGAACACTAGTATTGACGAGAAAGTTTCTTCTTTGCTCGTGAATAAAGTGTCCAAACGTTTTGTTGATTCTTGCCAATTAGCTCTGCTATTGCTACATTGCGCATCCCTTCTTCTTTAAGATGTAATACAAGCGCTTCTGAAATACTGAGTTCACGATTCGCGAAGATAGTTACTTCTACATTAACAGTATCATCACGCACTGCTAGTTTTCGCTTATGTTTCTTCGCAGCATTATGGTACGTGACCCAGATTGATCGCTGATCTCGCTTGAGGAGTCGTCCAATGGCACTGAATGTTAGTTTCTCCTGTTCATGTAAGTATTTGACAAGTGCTTCTGCTGGACTAATGCCTTGTGCGAAAATTGTTGCGGGAATAGTGAGTTTTGCCCCTTCAGGCGTTCGTGTTGCTATAAGCTCCATGAGCTCATCGAGTTTACTATCTACCAAATCATAGAGTGAATCATCAAGCCCTGACAGGTCAAGTGTTCGTCGCTTCTTACGTCTGCCCCGACCACTTACTGCTACCATGAGATAAATGGTAGCTCCAGTGTCTGCGTAGAGGAAGATTTCCCATGGGCTATCTGTTTCTGTAGCATAGGATTCCCCGCCTGCAAGCCCGAAAGGTACTTGCTCTAAACAGAAGTAAAATGCTTCCTGGCCTGAATTTGCATCAAGGGTATTAAGTGCGTTATTACCACGCGGTAAGGTGAAGGCAGTGATTGATACATTTTGGTTCGCTATGAGTGCTACTTCACCACACGTGAGCAGGCTGTTTGTTGTAACATTGAATTCGCTTCCAGAGATTGTTTGTGTTGGTGTTGTCTGTTCTACCAAATCAGTTGTTGAAATATTAATGAAATCAATTTCAGTGTTTCCCGTATTGTTAACTATGAATGGACCGTCAGCTAATTGCGAGGTTGCCCCGGGAATAAGTCCTGTCCATGAGACTCCGCCTGAAATTTGCACTGACACGAGCGATGCAATATTGAATGGTTCTGAGTACGGTAGTGAAGTAAGGCCTGTCGTATCTGTTGCTCGAACTATTGCAGCCCACTCAGTTCCTGCATCATAATATTGCATGTCAACAGTACAGGAAAAGTTACGGTCAGTTATGAAATTACATACTGAAGTATGACAATTTGCAGGCTCACATACCGCATCAAATCGCGTTGTCTCACCTGACTTTACAAATGTGGCGTTAACATTAGAGCCGGGATTTGTTATTTGGCTTGCAAATGTATCACGCACAATTGTACTAAAAGTTATAGGGGTTGATTGTCCAGGCAACAAACCAATAGTGTCAGGAATCCCTACAATATCAAGCACGATTGGGGCGCTGAAAAAGTATTCATACCTTCGCTGTTCTGTCATCCCGATAGTGCCTAAAAGGTCAACACTAAATCCTTGGAATGTATGATTGCCGATTGTTAAGGGGACGAATCGATGGTCGTATTGGGATGCTTGCGCATCATATAATGAAGCTACTTCTTCCGGTGTAAGCGTTCGATTAAAGAAGATTACTTCATCAAGACTGCCATCAAGATGATCTTCCTGAAGCGTTCTATCTCCTAAAGTCATATTTACAGTAGTCACAGAGGGAATATCGTTTGCTTCTGTTTTATCATTATCAAATGTTCCGTTAACATAGATCTCTTGCGTTGTCGTTCCTGCACTCCAGGTCATTACTACATGATACCAGATGTCTTCCTCAAAAGTAGCGTTACTTTCAACATAGTTTGTTCCTGCTGCTAAAAAGTGATTTGCTATTTTTGTAGGGTCATTCGTTGAGAATCGTGCTTCGTATTCATCTAAAGCTCCTAATATTCGGTCGGAGCGCGTAGCATCATTGCGCCTAACCCAGAACGAAACACTTCCTTCTCGTGAAACTGGAAATTCACCATTAATGACTATTTCATCATCCACTCCATCAAAGTGTGCTGCATCCCCAAACCGCCCGGTTTCATTAATGATAGTGCCGTTCTTGAGCGTTGCATTACGAGCATAACTACTAAGGTCATACGGATCACCTGTCCCGTTAACATCATCAAAGCGCATCCATAAGAGCACATCATTATCAAAGTCGACAAACGTATAATGCCCACCTACAAAGTCTTCCGAGCTAATATTTATCGGTGCCTCAGGGCTCGGTAAAATAAATTCGTCAGGATACGTTGGAGGTATAAACGATGTAAATACTCCTTGTGTTTCAACACCGATTGTTCGAACCTCTGTTGAGCCAATAGCCCCTAACGTGTCAACCGCATGTGATTGTACATCATAGAATCCTGGGAAAAGATTAGGATATTCCCTGAAGTAACTTGGAGATGCACCATCATTAAGCCGCTCAATTTCTGCAGTAGTGAGTGCACGATCAAAAATCAAGAATTCATCAATTAATCCTTCGAAATAATTTGTGCTGGAAGTGGACTGTGCACCAATACGCATAAACCCTTGCTCAATTGGAAAAATCGTGACTGGAGGAGTAGAGGTATAAGATAAGGGCATGCCATTTCTGTAAAAGTAAAATGTTTGTCCATCAAAAACAGTGGTGAAATGGATAGTATCCCCTCCAGTAGCCCCAAAAGAACCAATTTGCGGGCAGCTGATTGCAAGCAAAGCATTAGGATAACAAAATGCTAAACGATTACTCCAGGCATACACTGAATAATGCCTTGCATTACTTGGATAGTTGATCCCATCAGTAGCATTAACAGGTATTGAGAACAAATATTTTAGTTTGCTCGTTGAAGTAGTATTAAACCATACTGAGATAGTGAATGGTGCTCCTGCCTGTGGAAAATCACTAAGTGGCACATCAACGTAGTCATCAGTACCGTCAAATGAAAAACCATTGCCAAAAAAGCCATTATTCGATATAGGGTCACCCAGCACTGAACCATTAGCACTACTAGCGCTCAAATCAATAGGGTCATCTGAAGCATTAAGCCTGTCAAAGCCCATCCAGAATAGCAAATCCCCATTAAAGTCTGTAAAGGTATAGTATGCTTCATCATCATTTACTGTGTAGTTTATTGGAATGCTAGTGTCCGTAACATTAGTTCCGTTTTGAGGTGTTGGAAGCGTGAATTGTAGTATTGGCTCAGTACTTACCCCAATACTATACTCGCTAAAGGAAGGTACGCTAAAGGATACGACTGGGCCGAAGAGTGCGGTGAAGTTTTCACAATTGCGACAAGTGAGACCGTCCTTGAGAATGCGTGCTTCTGGAATAAAGGATATATCGTACAAGTCAATGAGTGCTGGTTGATTAAAGAGTGGTGCTAAGCTAGTATCTACGATTGAACTATTGTGCAGTATTGATACAGTGTTGTTAAACCATGCTCCTGCGCCATAAACTGCGTCCGTAAATTCGATTCGACCAAACGGACTTTCAACGGTTAATACGCTTCCAAGCCCTGCTACGGAATAGTTTGCGAATGTTGCATTCTGCAAAGTAATGTTTGAAAAGAGTGTTGATGAGACATTAAAGTCTAGGTAGGTAGCATTTGTACCCCCTACAGTAATATTCCGTAAAAGTATATCATCACTTGTTCCTTCAATAACAAATACGTCCCCGCGCGATCTATTAAGTAGCGCATCCTCAAGTAAGAAGTTAGTACTATCTGAAACATGCATTTTTGCATGTTCTGGGAACAATAATCCGTTAGGGTTTGTGAAAAGAGCATAGTCTCTTACAACTACATCATTACTTCCTTCCCCTACATAAACACCCCCGATAGAAGCCGTCACCCCATCAAAGGTAATGTTCGGAGAAGCAGTGGCATAGAGCACATACGGTGTAAAAAACGTGCTCGGAAATGCGAACGAATATGATATGTCTTCGAAAGTAGCATTTGAAACACTGCTCAAATTAAGCCCTGTTCGAATATGAACTATGCTCGCATTACGAACGGTGAGAGAGTCAACGTTTTCAGCATAAATTCCTGAGTGCGTATTAAGACCGATAATGTTCTCATAAATAATTCGCCCATCACCTTCAATAGTAATATTATCTGCTAACACAGTAATACAATCTTCATCATCAATTACGAGATCATTCGCTATGGTATACGCACTATTTGGCTCGCTAAGCACCACGCCACAACTTGTGATTGCAGGTACGGCCTCACCTATGGAATAGTTACTCCAATCATTTACTTTGAATTCGTACGGCTTCGTAGCAAAACTAGGGGAGATTGGGAAACACACAGTTGGAGCACAATTGAAATCATCGCGTAGGATTGTTGGATCAGTAAAGGTTGGAAAGTCATTTATGGTTAGGGTCCAATTATAGTTTGTGGCAAGCATTGCAAGTTGAGAATTTGTATCAAGATAAAGCACATTATCCCCTATGAAATATTCATCGCTCAAATTTGTACCCATACGCTGCGAGGTAAACCCTTCCTCAAAGAGTATTGAACCGTATTCATACTCAACAAGTTCCAGCCCTCCAGTGAGCCGTAACGAATAATCTTCTACATACGTATTTTCAAGCGTGAAGTTTCGTTCTTGAATTGAAGTGAATGAGAGGTCAAGCGGAGAACCATAAAACGATGAATTACTTACGGTATTATTGAGTGATAACGATGTCCCAGAACCCCTAAATCCTTGCGCACTTGCACCAAAAATTGTTAGATTATTATACCTATTATGTTGCTCATTAAGTGCTCCGAGATATCCTGAAAACCCGCCTTCGATTCGTATATGGTTGTACGTATTACTAACACCAGCAGCAGAAACAATTCCTTGTTCAGTGTTATTGAAAACATACAGGTGTTGGAATAATGATTCTTGCGAATTTAATGAAAGGGAAATTCCTTGTGTAAAGTTAGTTACGGCAACATTTAGAAGCGTGAGATTTTGAGCACTAAGAATATCAAATCCGCGCCCACTACCGTTACCAATTACACTATACCCTGCCCCATCAATGATGAGATTATCACCCGTTACCGTAAAACAGGTTCCGTTAGAATAGATATCTTGTGAGAGAGTGTATCTCCAATTTGATTTGTCAAACGTACGACATGCAAACGTAGAATTGCTCTCTATTTCAATAGTAATGCTGACTGTATCATTAACATTGCCTGATGTATCATTAACCCATACTTCAATTGTTTTCTGGCCAGGGTACAGGTCAGAGCCCCAAGGCGCATACGTAAGGTTGCGCCAGGTTGATGAAGTGCCAACTTGCCTAATACTATGATTCGTAAGACCTCCATCAACACTGTATGATGCAGAATCAATGTCTGTGTCTGCAGTTGTAAATTGGGCTAAGAATCCATTAGGACCAAAGATAGACTGTTCGAAATAAATTATTGAACCCGTAGGCGGATAGACCCAATTAAAAGTTGGAGGTACAATATCGCCGATAGAATACAAATACCCATTAAGCCCCGTGCCCAAATTTGTTACGTTAAACGTAACTGTCTGCGCATCGAGTGCTGTATACGCATAACAATTAGACCCGCACAACGCTCCGTTTCGTAAGAGTACTGCTCCAGCATATCCGGGTGCATTAAAGATTGTCACGTTCGCACGACCGTTTAGAGGATTTCCGCTTGGAAAAGCATGTGCCCCAACAGAATTAGCGTCAAGAGTGGTATTTTCTGCTATCGTTTTCCAATCAGTAACTCCTGATGCTAAGTGATACACGACTTCTGCTACGTCGTCATGAATTATTCGTAAATAACTGTCTTGCACGGTAGAGTTTGGCGAGATAAAAGTATCAGTATAGTTTACAGTGAGAGTTCCTCGTTGACCAGAACCGCCACGATCAAGGTAGTAATCTGCATCGGTTAAGTTAACTACTAAACCAGTAGCAAAGATATGCCCCCCATCCCCATCACCTGCAGGAAATTGACCAATACCCCCTGCAACATTAATTCTTCGAACATATGAATCATACAAGAATACGTTACCCCCGTCACCACCTGAAAGACCAACTGAATCCGCAGGACCTCCAGCAGCATGAACGGTGTCTACTGAAGAGTTATGGATTAGTGCAATCCCACCATATGATATTTCATTTGCAGCATTACTATTTTTTCCAGCAATAGAAATGTTTCGAACACTAGAATTAATTATTACAACAGTCCCTCCCACAGTGATTTGTTGACTGGTAATTGGTAATCCTGCATCATTAAATATAGACCCTATTTGTGAATGTTCAATTCGAAGCAAAGTCCCGTTTCTCAATCCTCCAAAACTATTACCTCGCTGGAATGCATGAGCAATGTCTGAATCAGAAATATTAATATTTCTAAGCGTGAAATTATTTGCATCCCCGTCCAAATTCGAAATTGCTAATGATTTTGAAGTTTCTGAATAAATTGAATGACCTTGCCCATCAATAATAACATTGTTCGGTAAGGTTCCAGAAGTTGCGATTGTAATACAAGAAGTGTAATCAGTCATATTCAAATCATTACCCAAGTAGTACGTCGTGTCGCTTTGCGTTATGGTATACCCACACTCAGTGATTGTATCTCCAGAGACAGTAATTGCCATATCGTCATTGTCCCCTGCAGGTGAACATGTTGCAGCCCCAATTGATGCCCCTTGACGAACTGCACACCGTACATACTGCTCAGTACTACCTGCAGTTATTGGAACATCAAAAGAGATATTACGCCATCCACTATTAGAACACGTGCCTGAGGGGATTGCCTCGCCTATCAAAGTCCATTGAGTATCACTTTCATTATAATAAAAAACACTTGCATATCCTTGCGTTATAATAGGACATACAACTTCACAAGTAACCTGTATTGTCTCACCCGGAAAGGGTCGGGACTCATTAATCCACATATTATTAATTCGTGTACCAATTGTTCCAGTATCCCCACATGAATCAACTGTCGCATTTCCGGGTTCCTCATTAAACCCTATACAAGTTGACCCTGTCGCACTCCCATCAACATTACATTCTAAACTTGTTGACAACGGACTTGGGTCTACAATATAGTCAAGTTCGATGTCTGCTCCTACGATGCGTAAATCAAACGTGTCTTGTGTGCCGATAAGTTCTGTCAAGTAGATAGTGTTGAGTTGGTTATCAATCAAATCAGTAAATGTTGCGAGTAGCTCATCACCATCAACTTCGTACACCTCAATAATACCGTCACCGGAATCAAGCGGTACGAGCGAGATGTCTTTTGTATTGTCAAGGGGTTCTTCAAATGTAACGCGCACATAGTGCCCGTCTATGATTGTTACTCCGACACCGTCTTGTGTTGCGACTAAATCATAAATATCTCGGAGCCGTTCTCGATTTGCATCGAGTTCGTACGCATCACTAATTTCAATTATAATATAATAAACTTGTTCTTCTCCTGCTGAAACGTCATCTTCCCAACTTACAAAATCTACTGCTCCATCATTGTTTACATCAAGTAAGGTTGGCGTTATTGTTCCACCAGCATATTCGATTCGTATGCGTGATGCTTCAGCTTCTGAAACAGGAGTTTCAAGTGTTGCATACATGAGCACATTTTCATAGTCTACTGGGCTGTTCACTCGTAGCTCTACACCTTCTGCCATGGGTGTTTGTGTTGCTTCTGGCCCAGGGAGAATATACACTATTGCTACTTTTGTTGCTTGCACACTTTCTGCTAGTGCTCGTGCAGCAATTTCTTTTCGTCCATTTGATTCTGTGATAAATGCGTCTGCTTCTGACTCACTTATTGCATTGCCTGTTATCCCGATTGTTCGTAATAGTCGTGTGAAGAATCCTGGTCGCTCGCGCACGTTGAGTGTTGCTTGTCCCGTGAGTACTGAAGCATCACTTGGCGCACCACTTGCAAATGTTGCTGCTAGTTCATCTACTTCTCCGTCAACGAGCACTTCTACATCGACTGCCCCTGACGGAAGGGTGATGCGCTCGTCTGCAGCGAGTGTTGCAATATCTACAAACAAGACTTCTTGTACGTCTTGATTAATGACTGCCCCGAGACTACGTACTTCTCCTGTTGGTGGTTGAACAGGTGGCCCTACTTCTTCAGGCACTCTCTCTTCTTCTACCCCCACAGGTAGTGGCCCGGTGTAAGTTAAGCGATCGAGTGTTAGACTAATGTCACCCATTATCTCAATTTCGAGCGTATATTCTCCAGGGGGTAAATCCTCAAGTACACACGTTTGCGCACATACCCCTTCTAAAATGTCTTCTGTTGAAAGATCTATTCGTGGTGGTTCTTCACGTTCTGCTTCGGGCGCTGCTGATTCTTCCTCAAGAGGAGCTTCCCCAACACCTTGTTCTCCCCCTACAATTTCTTCATCCGTTACTTCTGCAGCCGGTTCTTCCACTTCTTTTGTTTCACCTTGTACAACCTCAGTTGCCCGTGATGCTGCTGCGCCAGGCAGGCCGTCAGGTGCAAACTGCACGAGTGCTTCGGTATAATCTCCGGTGTACACGAGATAGCGCTCTTCAGGATTTTCAGAGGATACTAATGATACTGCGTACGTTCCTCCCTCAGTTCCAACGGTTACAGCCCCGTCAAGTCGTAATTCACGAAGTGATGAAATAGTATCTACTGAAAATGAATACGTTGCATCTGCACGATACGATTCTCCTATTGCAAGCGTGATAGTTTCCTCACGCACCCCTTCGTCTGGCGCGAATTGTATTTGGTCTTGGTTTGCAAAGTAGTATATGCCGGTTACGAGCAAGAGTGCAATGATAAGTACTGCTGGACCAAAGAGTGCGAGTGAATGTATTTTTTGATATCTGCGTAGTTGCTTGTCACAATCATAGAGTTGTGTCCGACACGTTTGAATATATTTGTCATAATACAACACCCATTCTTCAAGTGTTTTATCACCGAGTATTGCTCGTAGTTGGGCTTCTCGTGCTTCTTCAGTGATTGTGTTTTGTAAGAATGCAGTGTGTGTTTCATTATAGCGTGTTATGATTGTTTGTTTGTATTGCTCTGCGAGCCGTACTCGTTTGAGCAATTCTTCTCTGCGCTGTGTTACTGCTCGTTCTTTCTTACTCATTCGTTTCATTGGACCCTCCTAAAAAGTGAGCTGCTCCCCGTCACGGTTCTAGGGTGCAGGGAGCGAGTGCTCACGCAATGCAAAGATGAAGCAGGTGCGCATGGCTGTTCTAGGGCGCATGGGTGCACCTGCAAAATATGAGTAGAACTAAGGGAATGCCCAGGCATTGTTCTAGGATGCATGGTGCGATTCCCATAGTGAATATGAGAAAAAAAGCGGGAAGACCCAAACACTGTTCTAGGGTGCATAGGGTCGTTCCCAAAATGAATAGAATCTGAAAAAAACGAGGAACTAGTTTGTACTGTTCTAGGGCACATGGACCAGTTCCTCAAAGGAAAATGAGCTATTGCTACGTTAGAAAAAAAGAAGGGATGTCCCTGCACTGTTCTAGGATGCACGGACGTTGTCCCTTGTATAAGAATATGATTGCTTGTACTGGTCAGTACAATTAACCCTTCCCTGTCACCTCTGACATTTCCCCAGCTATCACTCTGGACAAACGCGTTGCATTGCGTTTCCATGCACCCTAGAACGATTTTACAATGGCAATTTTCCTTATAAACCTATCTATTTTAAGTGATATAATTACTTAATATGTGTTAATAATTAACTATAATAATAATACATACTAAGTAATTAATAAATAAAAGGGATCACCCCCTTTCCCCTAAAAGACAACTAAAGTAAGCATTAGTGTTCACTGAGATGCTCAGTAGAAATTGATTCTGGAGCGCCAACTTCAAGTGGCTCGTCATGTGATTGAGAAGCAGGAAGTGATGCCTTATTCACAATAAAGATATCTCCAATTGCTTTAACAAATTGCTGAGGAATTATAACTCCACGAGCACCACCAAGTAAACTCATAAAACCACCGCCAAGACGAATCTTCCAACCATCAATTTTATTATCCACTAAGTTAACATCGTCAATTTGACCAAAATAATCACCGTCTGAAGTGTAAACATGCTTCCCAACAGTTTCACTCACGCGTTTTACCCGTAACATACCTGACCAACCCAGAATCAGTATAAATACTTTACGTTCATTCAAAACATATATCCTAAACGTGCCCCATAAAAGTTTATATAACTCGTTTCCCTCGTCGACACATGAACAACAACGAGCTGTTTACAATACTTCTTGCCGCAAGCATTATGACGCTTATTATTGGGTTCGCCCCCCTCACTTCAGGCGATGCCCTAGGCTTTGTAAAAGGGATTTTATTCGCTGTTTTGATTATAGGCGCACATGTTGGCGGTAAAAAACTCATGGCAAATAATCTTGATGCTGCAGTAACGCACGAAACATGGACAGTACAGCGATTTGGATTTAAACCAACTCAACATTTCAAAAAACCAGTTTCAATGGGTGTTCTCGTACCATTCTTCTTTGCTATTGTTTCATTTGGAGCATTAAAAGTACACACGTACTTAACGTATGAGACACGTGCACTCAAACGCCGAGCTGCTCGAAGACACGGTCATGCATCATTTACTGAAATGACTGATTGGCACATCGGACTCATTGGCACTGGAGGAATTGCAGGCGTATTACTTGTTTCATTTATTGGATATTGGATTCCAGGCCTTGAAGGACTTGCTTCAACAGCGGCGTGGTACGCGTTCTTCAATCTTCTCCCAATAAGTAAACTTGATGGCTCTCAAATCTTCTTTGGTTCAAGAACACTCTATGCTACACTTGGAATTATTACTATGATTATCATTGCATTTGCCTTACTGGTAGTGTAACTATGATTACAAACCCCTTATTTCTCTACCCTCAATCAATAGAAGCACATCTAAAGTCAGCTGCAGAGTGGCCGTTCAAAAAATCAGAACGAAACTATTCGCGAACACTCACTGCACAGTATGCTAATCCTCATTCATTTGGCTCTTTCAAAGATTTAGAAAAAACACTCATTGCCATTCCAGACATTCGAAACATCCACATTCTTGGCGAAGGCCCCATTGGAAAATCAAGAAGGGAGTGGGAAGAATACAAGGACGAATATCGTGAAGAATGCATTCAGGGAGCGCTTAAGCGATTTGAATCACAGGACTTTCTACAAGTTGAAGTAAGAAAAGTAGGGAGTGGTGGGCATGAAGCTAACATGGACTCGTTCGTAATCTACAACAGAGAAGGTAATCCAACATTAATTCAAGCAACAGTAAAAAACACCCATTTAGAAGACTACGCAATTACGCGGGTCCCAGAAACAGAAGATGTCAGAAAAAGAAAGTTTCATTCAGTAGAAGCTCTTGCTGACGCTAACGAGTACTTCAATAACTCTAAATACTCCACCCTCAAAAAATAAAGATGGTGGTTAAACTAAAGCCTCGGGAATACCAGGCAAAAATTCTTGAGACAGCAACACAAAAGAATACGTTAGTAGTTCTACCAACAGGGGTTGGTAAAACACTCATCGCACTACTCTTAGCAGTCGAACGTCTTAAAGAACACCCGGGTAAAAAAATCCTCATGCTTGCTCCAACAAAACCACTAGTAGAACAGCATTTTGCATCTTTTACAAAAAACCTACCGGAATTATTTGCTGAAATAGAATACTTCACAGGCGCCGTTAACGCGAAAGAACGTAAAAAAAGATGGGATACTGCAGAAATTATTTTTTCTACCCCGCAATGCATTGCGAATGATTGTAAAAAGCACCTCTACGCCTTACACGATGTTGTGTTGCTCGTTATTGATGAGGCGCATCGCTGTCTTAAAAATTATGATTATACGACCGTTGCTAAATTCTATAAGCAACAAGCAGAAAATCAACGCATCTTAGGGCTCACTGCCTCACCTGGTTCTGAAAAAGAAAAAGTAAAACAAATTTGTGAACATTTGCAAATTGAAGCGGTAGAAGTACGAACAAGATTCTCTGAAGACGTAAAGCCGTACTTGCAAGACCTTGATTTTAACAAAATTGAAGTGCCGTTTCCGGAAGAATTTATTGAAATTCAAACACTCTTAAAACAGATTTATGAGAAAAAAGTGCAAGAGCTGAAGAATCGCAATTTACTCTTTGGCCCAGCTAATAAAATAACACTGCTAAAGCTCCAGAATAAATTAGCGCAAGCAGCTTCAGGGCATAACAAAGACTATAATGCAATGATGGGAATGTCGCTCTGTGCGCAAGCCATCAAAATTTCGCATGCACAAGAACTGTTAGAAACTCAGACGTTAGCTGGTCTAAAAAGTTATCTTGACGAAATTCAAAAGCAAGCAGATGCTAAAAAATCTAAAGGGGTTCAAATTATAGCTAAAGCACCTGAATTTGCAGCGGCTAGACTTTCAGTTGACCAATTACTGGAAAAAGAGATTGAGCACCCCAAGGTTGAAGAGCTTAAGACTATTGTTGAAGAAGAATTCGAGAAAGATCCAAAAACTAAGATTATTATTTTCGCTCAGTTTAGGGATACGATTAGCACTGTTGCTAAGCGATTAAACACTATTAAAGGCGTGAATGCAGAATTATTCTTAGGACAAGCAAAAAAAGGTGACACTGGACTCTCCCAAAAAGAACAAAAGCGCGTTGTACAAGACTTTCGAGAGGGGAAAATCAATGTGTTATGTGCTACCTCTATTGGTGAGGAAGGACTTGACATTCCTGAAGTTTCAGCAGTATTTTTCTACGAACCTATTCCTTCTGCTATTCGAAAGATTCAACGTGCTGGCCGAACAGCCAGGTTAGCCCCAGGTAAATTATTCATTTTAATAACGAAAGGCACTCGTGATGAAATATATCATTATGCCTCTTCTGCTCGTGAAAAAAAGATGTATAAAACGATTGAAACTGTACAAAAAGAGATTCGTAATAAGCCAAAAACACTGTTTGATTTTAAACAAAAGTGAAACAGTTATATACAAAAAAACAAGTAAGAGTATATGGCTAGAGCATCACTAACTAAGTTCTCAGGCGTACTTGCAGGTATTGGATTGCTTGGACTTGGATATTCGTTCACACAGCCTGGAGAACTTATTTTTTGGCGGTACGTATTTGGAGCAATTAGTAGCGTTAGCATGTTGCTCTTAATAAAAGCGACTATTAGAGAGAAAAAAGAATCGTACTCTAGAAAGTGGTCGTTTATGTTTCCAGTAATTACCCTTGCATGGCTTGGAGTGCAACTTGTAGATATTGGTGTTCTCAAAGAAAGCACCCCGTTTGCACTTATCATGTTTGGTCTGGTAAGTTGGGGGGTCGGTGAATGGATTGATTACACTGTAGCCTCTAGAAAAAAGAAAACTATGAAAATTAAGTTCAGCCTTCTCTTCCCTATTGTAATTCTGTTAAGTCAATTCTTTATTAGCCGTCCTCCAACACTTATCATTGTTGATACCCTATTCGCCGGAATGGTTGGATTTATTGCTGATGAAGTTTCCTAAGAAAAATTATTCGTTGTACCAGCAGAGATAGTACGGGTTACCGCTTACGCTTAACTGTACGGTGTGAACACATGGACTTGGTATGCCTTTACCATATTGTGATTGACATACTTTGTCAGCATCAAGACTGTACCCGTCCCAAAGTGCTTTATTCTCAGCATATCCTGAGTGTCCTGGCAAGTAAGTTTCGTCACAATTATCTGGCTTACCATTAGAAAATGCTGCATTGAGCGGTACGGTTTTATCTGAACATTCAATAGTTACTGGTGTTGCAAGCCCTTTAATTTTTCCGCCTGCTGCGAGTTTACCAATTGCTAGCTTGATTGATTTCCAAAGTCCACTTGCTGAAATATCAATTCGGCTCTGAGCATACAAGTGAGCATATACGCCCATTTTGTTATCGTTTCGTAATGCTGTATCAAGAGCGCACTCATCAACAGAGATAGTGTATCCTGTTCCAGTCCCTTCGTTCCACTTCATACCAGCAATATATCCATTTTGAATTTCTACGAGCACTTGTTCTGTACTTCCATCCTGCATGTCAATTACCATCATCACGTTTTCATTATCAACTAATGATTTCATAGCTTCAGGTATTGCGGTTGGGCATGTTGTGAATGCGGAGTCGAGTGTTGCAATTTCTTTTAAGAAATCTTGCGTATTCTTTGCAGTAGTATCAACAGAGCATTGTGCAGAACTAAAAGCTGAAAAGAGAATTACTGCAAAAAAGATTGCAGGGACGATAAAGAGTGTTTTTCTCATAGAAATTTCTTGATTGAACGCTTTATTAATCTTATGGTTTGAGTGATACCGTTGCAGTTCTGAAAGACTATGCTATAAACCATTCATCAAAAAGAAAGAGTATGAAGCAACCGCACCCTATTTTCAATAATTCTAAACTGAAGATTACGCCGGTAAATCAGATCATTGTTGATCATCGTGAAAAAAATTCGCTGGTCATCCCCGAGCTATATGCTAAACGAGCCCCGATAACATTTGCACAGTTAGAAGTTGGAGATTACATTATTGGTGATTGTATTATTGAACGTAAGACAATTACTGATTTTGCATCTTCCATAAAGAATAAACGCTTATTTGAACAAATAACACAGCTTGAGAAACATCCTCGCTCCTTGCTCATAATTGAAGGGCTTGAAGAAAAACACATCACTAAAAGCACTAGAATTAATGAAAATGGTGTGCGAGGGGTACTTCTTTGGATTGCTAAAAAGAATATTCCAATTATTTATACCTATTCTGAGCGAGATACTGCTAGTTACTTAGCGCTCCTTTCACGGTTACCTCAAGAAAAAAGCGCGGTATCACGAGTACAGAAGAACCATAAATCTGTACGGGAAGAGCTACTTTTTATTTTACAAGGCTTTTTGGGGATTGGCCCTATCAAAAGCAAAAAGTTACTTACGTCCTTCAAAACAATTTCAAATATTGCAAATGCCTCCAAAGAAGAATTGAAAAAATGCGTTGGTGTTGCAGGAGAAAAAGTGTACGAAACATGTAGGAAAGTTAGTGAGGAGTAGTATCTACCCGTTTCATATCAATTATTCCTTGTGGGGGTTCTTTAAACGGCCCCCATGCGACAATTCCTAAAAATACAAAGTACAATGGTGCAAATACAACCCCTAGTAACAACCACCAACCCGGACGACCGACTGCCTTATACATGTTCCAATGCCAAATAAAGAACATCACGATAAAAAGTAGGCTTCCAATACTTCCTAGGCCAATACAAAGCATGCTAACAGCTCCTAAAAAGTCAGCTTGAGTAAATGCCATTAGGAGCCACCCAATTCCATACAGTACTACGCTCACAAAAAATACAGTGAGAGGCCACAAGCGTTTGTGTGCTACTCGTGCTGCAACAATTGGTTTTCCAACAACGGGCATCCATGCAAGCCACCCTCCTTTAGTTGATGTTCGATTAGCAATTGCCATAAAAGCTAGCGAAATAAACACATACGGAATAGCAGTGAAAACAAGTGAAAGAAAAAGCGATGCTGTATACGTCGCAATTAAATTTTCAAAATGTACAAGTGTTGCTGCCTGTAAAAAAACACCTCGTATCATGCCTAAAATAGTTCATTCCCCTATTTAAGCATTGTTCAATACGCTCGATGTGCTGAGGCCATTGGTTGCCGTCTTGCGTGTGCATGAGGAGTTCCCCATGCGGCAACACCAAGGAGAATTGGGTAAATAATAATTCCAAACATCGGTATGAGAGTGAGCAATACCCACCAGCCAGGACGACCGACTTGCTCATACATGCTCCAATGCCATGTTAAGAAGAATATCCCAGACACTAAGTTCATCGCAGCTCCCCCTAGAAGAAAGTAAAGAGCAATATCTTCTCCGAGAAATGAGGAAGCATTAGCGATAATTGTCCCTGCTACCAGCAACAATACCGGCCAAGCGCTTTTTCGAGCTATTTTCGCAGCTACTATCGGTTTTCCAACTAAAGGTATCCATGCAAGACCCCCTCCTTGAGTACGCGTACGTTTTGCAATAGCCATAAATGCAATGGAGACATACACCCATGCGAGGATCGCAACTACAAAAAAGAAGATCAGAAGTGCAAAAAAAGCCGTTAGCAAGTCCTGCATTACTTGTGCATCCAAAGAACCAATATCACCAACTTCAGTTGCTGTTTGTAGAAAGATACCCCAATTCATTATGTAATATGGGCAAATGTGCTATTTAAGCATTACTCAATAACAGTAATTTTTAGGACCCGCACTTGCCGCGCATCTTGATATTCTTCAATTATTCCAGTCACTTTTACAAATGAGTTTTCTAGTGATGCAAGGCCTTGACAATCACAGATTACGGGTATTGACGATACAGTAAGTACACGCTCATCACCGAGTAATCGTTCAGAGCTAACACTCCCTTCTAAATAGACCTTCGTACCAGGTGGTGCTTGTTGTAAATCAGAGATAGTTACGAGTTCCTCAGTGTACGGACGAATTAAAAAAAAGAGTAGTACTGCTATTCCAATAAGTGCTATTCCAAGAGCATATCCTTTCATTCCCATACTCACAAAAGCATATCAAAAGATTTAAAGCAATCGTTCGTTTTTGGAACGGTATGAACACTAAAGAAAAAGTTGCAATTGTAAAGTCTATCGCTGAGGAGCTCGTTACTGAAGAAGAACTTACAAAACTATTTTCAAAGAAGAAAAATCCTGTTGCATATGACGGCTTTGAACCTTCAGGCCAGATTCATATTGCACAGGGACTTATGCGTGCAATTACAGTAAATAAGCTTACAAGCACAGGTATCACATTCAAATTTTTAGTTGCTGACTGGCATGGCTACCTTAATAATAAGCTAGGGGGCGATCTCAAGAAAATAAGGATTGCGGGAGAATACCTTATCGAAGTCTGGAAAGCATGTGGCATGGATCTCAAAAACGTTGAGTTTATCTGGGGATCTGAATTTTACAGGAACACTCCAGAGTATTGGGATACAGTTATGAAACTATCACTTAATAGCACGATTCAACGAGTTATGCGTTGCAGTCAGATAATGGGCCGTGAGGAATCAACAAGTAATCCTGCGAGTCAAATTTTCTATCCTTTAATGCAAGCTGCAGATATTATTCATTTAGGAGTTGATATTGCACAGTTAGGTCTTGACCAACGTAAAGTAAATATGCTAGCAAGAGATATTTTTCCTAAACTGAAATTCGCCCCTCCTGTTGTTGTTTCGCATCACATGCTCCTTGGACTCATGCCCCCAAGCACTGACAAAGAAGGTATTGATAGAAAAATTGCGATGAAAATGTCTAAGTCAAAACCAGATACTGCTATTTTCATGACTGATTCTTCAGAAGAAGTAAAACGTAAATTCAAGAAAGCGTACTGTCCTGAAGGGATTGAGACAGATAATCCGGTGTTAGAATATGCGAAGTACATTGTGTTTGAAAAATTTGACAAAGTAACACTGAAGCGTCCTGATAAGTTCGGGGGCGATGTATCATTCACTTCGTACGAAGATCTTAGAGAAGCATTTGTAAATAAGAAAATTCATCCGCTAGATCTCAAAACAACTATTGCAACATATATTGATGCTGCTTTAGAACCTATACGAAAGCATTTCAAAACGAATGCAAAAGCGAAAAAACTACTTGCACAAGTGAGCACATTTGAAGTTACAAGATAAACTTATCTACGAGTACGAGAATTCTTTTTCTTAGCCGTCTTTCGAGTTTGCGTAACGGTTTTCTTTTTTCGAGGAGTTGTTACTGCGTGCGTTACTGGTCGCGTACTTGCTTGTGTTGCATGTAACGGTGATTTTCTTGGACGCGCATGACTATGATTCAAAGGTGTTTCCCATGCTGCGACACCTAATAAGACGAAGAAGATTATTGGACCAACATACGGTATGAAACTCAGAAGCACCCACCATCCAGGTTTATCTACTGCTTCAAATACCTTCCATTGCCACACATAAAACATTACACTCAAAAACATAAGTGCTGCAAACCCAAGCATGAGTGTGAGTGCTGCAAAAGGACCGAGTACTTCTATCCAGATTAGACTCAGTGCTACGACAAACCATCCGACAACCCCCACAATTACTGGCCAATACGGCATGTGTGCGATCTTACTTGCAACAAGGGGCTTTCCAACAAGGGGAACCCATGAAAGCCAGACTGGTTCAGTGCGTGTTTTGTGCGCAAGAGTCATGTACGCAAATGACGTGTAAACATAACTAGCAAGCCAAACAATAAACATGAGTCCTGCAAAAAGCGCGAGTGGTGCAACATCGTACGATTCAGGAGCTAGTAAGACCTCTAGTTGGTGAAATATCATACCAATAAGTAGGTAGTGGGCTATTAAAATCTATTCTTTAGGAATGCTTAAAGATGAAAATGCCATGTAGTGCATGAATATTCCAAAGAGTCCGACACCATATAACCCCAAAAGCAGTCGCGCTCGCGTCATCATTGAATGTTTCCTCATGCGTAAAAAAAAGCTAGGAGACTATTAAAACTTATTCTTTGAACTCTACAACGTCTTTGTCTTTGCAAATATGCTTTAAGCCGACTCGTTGATTTGAAAATTTCCCGCTTGGACCGGTCAATCGCGCTTCCTTAACCCTGCGAGCAAAGCCTTTCACTATTTTTTCTGCTACGTCTTTTACAGTTGCCCCTTCTGGTAAAACTACTGGGTCTGGAGAGGGCTTTTTACCAGGTTCTTTAGTGTATACTCGAATAACACCCATTGTGCCAAAGATTTTACCTTTCAAATCATCAATCCCTTCTCCCGTAACACAAGAGATTAGAACACCATTGATACGCTTTGATTTCATCCGTGCTTCTAGTTTTCTACGTTCATTACCATCTAGTTTGTCAATATGAGTTATTACGACTATGCGCTTACCTATTGCGCGTTCTAAGTATGTTTCTACTTCTGCAATGTCTTGCATGTCTTTAACTACGATAAGCAAACAATCAGAAGTGTTGAGCGTTCCAAAATCAATATCTTTTCCTTCAAGCGCTGGGAAATCAATTATTTGTGCTTTCACTCCTGCGTAATCCATTGTTCCTATTTCAGGTTCAGTAGTACTAAATTGCGTTTCAGCAATTATTGGGTGCGCATTTGTTAATTGTCCGAGCAAACTACTTTTTCCTGCATTTGTTAGTCCAACAAGTGCTACTTGAAAACCTTCTTTGCGAATTCCTTTCTGTCCCTTACCTGATTTTTTAGTTTTTTCTTGTTTTTCTAAGAATTTTTTAAGCCGCGTTTTTAGTTCAGCACGTAAATTTTCCCCTCCCTTGTGAGATGGCGCTTCTCGAATCATTTCTCGCAAATAAAAGATTTTGTCTTCCATTGTCTGAGCTGCTAAATATTTTTTTTCAGCAGTGTAAAATTGATGGCTTGCATTGATTGGCATACTTGTCTGTTCACGAATAACTTTATTAATCAAACGGTCTGATGGAGAGTATGAATTTTAAAAGAAAAAAATTACAGAATGGTATTACTGTCTTGTTTGAAGAGCGTGAACTCCCCCTTGTTTCACTCAGTATTGCTAATGACTTTGGTGCTTCTCACGAACCGTCTGAGATTAAGGGAATTGCTCATTTTATTGAACATTTAGTGTTTACTGGTTCAGAAAAAAGGTCGCATGAGGACATGTCTCGGGAAATCGAAAAGAAAGGTGGCATTCTTAATGCATTTACTGCCCATGATGTAACAGCATTCTGGTGTAAACTACCTGCTGAGCACATTGAAACAGGGCTTGATATTCTTTCTGACTTACTTAACAATCCCACTTTTGATAAGACAAAGTTTGAGAAAGAAAAGAAGGTTGTGATTGAAGAAATTAAAATGTATCATGATATGCCACAACGTCATGTTTTTGAACAAATAGAAAAAAACCTGTATAAAGAACCGTTTGGTGAAGGAATAATTGGCTCTCCTGAAACAATTACAAAGATGGATCGTGATCATGTAGCAAATTATTTTGCTGAAAAATATTCTCCTGAAAATTTTGTCGTGACTCTTGTTGGGAAAGCAGATTTTGAAAAAGTGTGTGAGTATCTTGAAAAAGAATTCAAACCAAAAAATAAATCTTCAGATCATATTCCAATAAAAATTCAAAATAAAGAAACTGTTGAAGAACGTGCAGGTATCGATCAAGCACATTTTGTGTTTGCAATGCACGCACCACTTGATGATGCAAAGAAAATGTATGCTCTTGAAGTTTTGAATGCGTATCTTGCGGATGGTATGTCTTCAAAATTATTTTTAACTATTCGTGAAGAAAAAGGTCTTGCATATAGTGTGAGTGGTTCCATTACAAAAGAAAAAAATTATGCGTATTATAGTATTTATGCAGGTACAACTAAGGAAGCATTACCTGAAGTAAAAAAATTAATTCTTGAAGGTTTCAAACAAGTTACTGAAAAAATGTCTGATAAAGATTTGCAAGAAGCGAAAGAGCAAGTAATTGGTTTGCGTAGAGTTTCTGAAGAACAATCATCATTTACAATGAATGAGTTAATGTTTGCTGAAATTACAGGTGAAGGTGCTGAATCATTTTATGATTTTGAAAAAAACATTTCTGCAGTTACACTAAAAGATGTACAAGAACTTGCAAATATCGAAAAATATAGTACTGCTGCGATTGTTCCTAAGTAATGGCCCGTATATTTATTGGAATTACACTGCCTGAAGAGATTATTCAAGAAGTTGCCCGTATTCAAAGCATTTTAGAAAAGCAAAAGTTCGTTGGTAAGTGTACTGAGCTTGAAAATTTGCATGTTACGCTCAAATTCTTAGGGGATATCGACGATTCAACGCTTGAAACGGTCAAGAATAAGCTTGACACTATAGTCTTTCCTAGAATGCCTCTATTTTTGCAAATGACCGGTTCTTTCAAGTTTCAGGGTAGACCAAAAATTATATGGATTAAAGTTGGTGGGCTCGCAAAACTCCAAAAACAAATAGACACTATAGTTTCTGACCTATTTGAGCCAGAAAAACGCTTCATGTCACATCTAACGATTGCTCGCATTAGACATGTGAAGGATCAAAAAGGCTTTTCTGACTATGTGAGCAATATGGGCGTTAAAAAGCTTGCATGGGAGAATGATTCATTCCATATTATTAGTTCAGAACTCGATCCCGAAGGGCCAATCTATACAAAAGTGAAATCGTTTCATGCACAAAACGCTGATTTGTAAGAAAACATAACAAAAGGGATGTATGTTTGAGTTCATAGGTGTGATTATAGTTGGAATCCTAGCAGGAGTTTTTACAGGCCTTGTTCCAGGAATTCATATTAATCTTATTGCTGCATTTATTGTTGCCGCATTACCATCATTGACACCGCACATAAATCCCTTACCAATAGCAATATTTATTGTTGTAATGAGTATTACACATACATTTCTTGATTTTATTCCATCAGTATATCTTGGTGCTCCTGAAGAAGATTCAATGTTAGCAGTGCTTCCAGGTCACACATTACTCAATGAAGGGAAAGGGCATGATGCGATTGTACTAACGCTTATTGGTTCATGTGCTGCACTTATTGTTATTGCGGTTGGTACGCCACTGTTTATTGTTGGAATTCCAAAAGTGTATGAGCTTACTAAGACTCTTGTGCCATTTGGATTAGCGCTCGGTTCAGCATATATTCTTCTACGTGAAAAAAATCCTGTGCTTGCAACACTGATTTTTTGTTTCGCTGGAATTCTGGGGTATGCAACACTTAATCTTCCAGTAGAACAACCATTACTTCCGTTATTATCTGGTTTGTTTGGCATCTCAGGTTTGCTAGTGAGTATCAACCAACAACCCACCATTCCAAAACAAACCATTCGTTCAATTCGAGAAATTATGCCTGGCAAAATTGAAATTCTCAAAGCAACAGGGGCTGCGAGCTCTACTGCGCCACTCTGTGCTTTTTTGCCAGGGTTTGGTGCAGGACATGCAGCGGTTCTTGCGGCAGAAGTGAGTAGTGATGAACCAAAGAAATTTTTGATGCTTGTTGGAGCAATTAATACAATTGTAATGGGATTAAGTTTTGCAACATTATTTGCAATTAATAGAACGCGGACAGGGTCTGCAGCTGCTGTTGGAACAATACTTCCTGACCTTTCAAAAAGCACATTATTCATTTTAGTAGCTTGTATGATTTTAGCAGGAGTTATTGCTACTTGTGCAGCTACCTATATTTCTAAAATGAGTGCGAATATGATTACAAGAATTCCATACAGGCTGCTTTCTTGGTCAATCATCAGTGCATTACTGTTCATAACATTTCTATTATCGAACACGTTAGGAATGCTTGTTCTCATCACCGCATCAAGTCTGGGAGTCTATGGTATAATAAGCGGTGTTCGTAGAATTTCTTTTATGGGTGTTCTTATTATTCCTACACTCATTTATTTTTTCAAGTGAGGGGGTTTAGAATTTGCGCGTGGCTTCCACTTAAAGACTTTCGGCATTGCTAAGTGAATTTTCTTTTCACCTTTTTCTTCTCGCTTTTCATTCATGAAGTGAAGCACTAAGAACCCAATACCAACACCAACTGCAAGAAATACAAGTACAAAGATTACTATTACAAACGGACTTCCTGAAGAAACTTGATCTCCTGCGGATGCTACCTCTCCTTGATCAGTATTTACTACTGCTCCAGTAGTTGGTGTTTCTTCTGTATCACCACTATCTACTGGTTCTGAAATTGGTGCGAGTCGCAGATATGCTTTACTGTCTGAGATTAGATTTAGTGTTACTCGTAAGTCAAATGTGCCATCTTCATCAACATCAAAGTCTTCGCTATCACCTACTGCTAATACTGCGGATTGAGGGTTTGAACTGACATTTATTGTTGCTTCAGTAGAGGTGAGATCACCAACACCCACATAATGAAATTCATCATTAATTAGAAGCCGTACTCTATGGCCTTCTCGTAATTGTTCTGCGAGCAACCCCATATCTGCAAATTCTTCTTCTGAGCGTACGAGTGTATTGGTCCATGTGCTAGTCGTTGTTGTTGTAGTACTACTACTGCCACTGCTTGAGCTTCCTCCAGAGTCGCTTTCTTCACTTTCCTCACTGGCTGCTGTAGCCACTACACTTCCAGTTATTGAAGGCCCTACTTGGGAGAAGTGAGGTACTCGTAGCCATAGCTCGTTATTAGTCGTGTCTATATAACAAGGATTTGTGATGTTTACAGAATCTGCGTTTTCATGACATACCGTTCCATTTAAGAGATATTCCCATTCTCCTTGTCGAGCCTGGTAGTGTGAGTAGTTACCCCCTAAGTCAACCCCGGAAGTACCATTTGCAGTGATATTCCAGATAACAGCTCCTGTATCATCATACAGTATCTCAATACTCATATTGACTTGTGCTGAATCGTTAAGTCCTGAGCCAGCAGTTTCTGAATAGGTAATACCTATTAGTGCAAAGTCGTATATCTTAGGACCTTCAGAACCAAATTGCATTGCTGCTGAAAAACCTGAGCCACCCTCATCTGAAATCCCTGTTGAATCTTCAAAAAGTGCATCTGGAGGTCCTGAAGCTAATAAATCAGCGTTACTGTAAATAATTTTTACATCATCAGTTCCCATTGTGAAACTTAATCTTCCACCTCCAAGCACTGCTGCAAACGGATTGAAGTTTACTGATTCTCCTCCTCCAAGAAAACAACTTGACGATGGACTTGGAACATCACAAGTTGCGTTAGAAGTCATCATTCCAATTTGAATTGCTGATGAGTTACTACCAATTACTTGAGGATCAAAGTACTTTATGGTAATATTTGCATTATTCAATATTTGAGTTACACTAAGAGTTGTGCTTTTAGGAGCGTACTGTTGTTGCCCTCCACCACTAGCATACAAATTGAGAGCATCGATACCAGTATAGTTGAGAAGTGGTAAGGAGAATGTTGGGCTGCTTGATTCTTGTCCAATATCAATCATCCATGTAAATGCCTTAACACCAGCATCTGAATAATCCATTTCTGCTTCACCATGAACAAATACGTTAGTGAGTGTTCCATTAGTCGTGTTTACGAGAGTGAATGTTTGTAAGTTTGTTTCTACAATGCGACTTCCCCCAGTAACTGTTTGTAGCGTAATATTTCCTTGTTCTCCAAGAAGCCCATACATGTTTGAAAAGTTGAGTAAGAATTGTTGTCCTGTAGGATAGGTGCTGAAATCAAGACTAATGTTTGCAAACCCTCCAACGTACGTGCTGCTATTATACGCTGCAGCGTATAAAATCATAGATGAATCTTCAACGGTTGAAGGGAGTGAAATATTAAAGAATCCTGTAGTAACATCGTAAACATCTGTTCCACCTACTCCATCAAAGAATGAGCTAAGATTGAATGGAATAGTGCCATAAGTTGCGTGAGCCATATCTCCTGGTTCGAGTAAGTACGGGACAATCGCGAAATCATCAAAACCTGTGAAGTTAAATCCTGGCCCTGACAAGTTAACATAACCAGTTACATGAGCCCACCCCATTGTCATATTCATGATTTTAGTGAAGGTGCTTGTTGTTGCATTATATGCTTCAAGTGTTCCTTGCCCGTATGAGAGTGTTGAGCTAAAATTACTCCAATCAGCGCTTCCTGGCATGCTCGCGTTTGGAAAGACCATTATTGAATAATTCCTATCTGCTGGCACGTGTACGATTGCTTCAGTTACCATTGCATCTTGATCAAATGCTTCTGCTACTGCATACCCCAGTCGCTTATCTTTTACCTGGTAATTAAAAGGTATAGTATGGCCTGATACATTAACTGCTGTAATGTTTATGGTTCCTGCTGGCCGGAGATAAAAGTTAATACCTGATGCCGCTACACTTACAAAAACATCTGAGGGGAGTGTAGGTATGCTTTGCCCTACATATTGAATATGACCATACGTTGCGTTTGTATGAAGTATTTCAAGATCGTACATATATTCATTTCCACCACTATCATCAACAGTCATATTAAACCATCCTGAAGCGTTAGAATATGCGGATATAGAACCTACAAGTGTGAATTGATCAGACGCATTGTAAATTGTCATGTTTAGATGCGTATTATTCAAGTATGATCCGTCTAAGTCACTAACAGTACCATTAAATTCAAATGCACTTACAGAAGTAATCATGAAAAAGACTGCAAATAAGCCTACTATCACCTCTCGCTTCATCTTGGAAGAGGGTAAATTGTCTTTATAAGAATATCGCCAATGTGTGAGTGTTGCCTAAGCACCATGCCTGCAACAGAGAATGTTGAAAAAATTTACTCAAAGACCCTTGCTTCTCCTTACTGAGCATTTGCAATGACTGGCAAATGCGAAGGTAGAAAAGCAAGAATAATCAAAACCACTTAGATAGTGCTTCTTGCTTTTCTTTCTCCTTACCAAATATTGAATCTACGTCACGTTGTACTAAATCTAAGCATTCTTTCAAATAGTCTGATACTCCATACGTATGTGCAAGATTAAGGGCTTTATCCAAATACTTTACAATGCTTCCTTCCGAAATAGTAAACAATAGTTTCCCCCCGCATGAAGTGCATTTTCCTGCTAAGGGGGGCCTACGATATTTTGAATTACAAGTAACGCATCGAAAAGTCTGCATTGAGAATTTACGTAAGTTACCTCGTGTGTCTCGTATAAAGTGTCGTTCTATCATGAGCCGTGCAACATCTGAGGTATCTACTGCGCGAAGCTTGACGCAAAGATTCATTTGTGAGCCTACTTTCTCATCCATCGTGGGTAATGATTTGTATGATGAGTTTGTTACTCCAAAATTAAAGTTAGAACAAGGGTGTGTATATGCTACATTGATAAAAGGATCTTTTCCTTCTTTTAGTCTGTCAGCTACGTTTTCAATATGGACTTCTGATGAGTGTTTTTTCTGTTCTGCGAGTTCATATAATTCTAAGGGATACTCTCCTGTTACCATATCCAAAATCTGATCATCAACTTCTCCTGCATTAATTTTTGACACTAAAACGAGTGGTGAGTCTTGTGTTCCACCTCTGTGTGCTGGTAAGAATTTTCGAGAGAAGTTCAAAAGTAAGTCTCCTAAGAAAATAACTGCTGCTTCATCTCCATCACAGTCTCGTCGCATTGCAGCATGCATAAATTGTGATGCGAGTAATGCTTGCGTTTTTGAAAACCCTATGAGCCGTCCAACGACTGCTACACAAATATGTGGTGCAATGCATCCAAAGAGTGAACCTATTAAGTCATCAGGTGTTTTTGCATTATAATAACGGGGTAAACCATACAAAATTTCTAGTTCATCATCTACGAATTGACTTACTTTAAGGAATGTCTCATCTGCCTTTTCATCACCTGATGTCTCACATGAGGGCAGTACAATATCATGAGGTAATAATTCTATAAGTTGGTCTTCATGCTCTAAGGGTTTTCCGTGCACATCTTTCTCATACCCGAGTGCTTTGAGTTTTGCTATTGAGGTTCCGATTTCTACCGGTCGAAAATGACTAAGGGGCATTTCAGTCATATCGTACCGTATTGTTCCATCTTTGTTTACGTGGAGATTATATTTTGCTCGAAGTAACCCTTTTGCCATGTGTTCACAGCTGTGATCTTCATTTGAAGTTCCTCGTACTCCTTTAACAGCAGTTGGTAATTCTTCTATCCTAATACCTGTTAGTTTTTTTGCATGATCAAAGTAGTGTTTTGCATCTATTTTTTGGGCCATGTACGGTTGTAATTTTGTTTCATGTGTTGGGCATGTGGCATGAGGATAGGTTTGTTGACATTGATAGCAATAATATTCTTTTTCACAGGTTGTACCACATTGTTCACATTGTGGATATACAGTTCTTTTTTCGCATGCTACACAATAATTAAGTGGGAAATCACTTCTTATGTGTCCTACTTCTGCTGCTGCTTGTACACTGCGAAGACGCCCTCCTTCTGCCCCTACGGGAAATAATACGTGGGGACTACCTGCTAATTTTCGCAACTTAGCTTTTTCAGGCCTGCCCATTCGAGAGCCAATAAATTCTCCTGCTTTGTCTTTAATGTGTGATGAACAAAGTGATTGAATAATACTCAGTATGTCCTCTGATTCTTTTGAAATATGCGTGAGGAGTGAGTCAACTGATGATTCTAATGATCCATTAATTTCACTAAGCCCTAAGTTATACAAGAAAGGTTCTGCGAGTGCTTCAGTAATGACTACATTTTCTAGTGTGACTGAGTGAGGTACGCCAAGTAATTCAAGACCTCGTTTTGCAGTGGTGAATCGTTCTTTTTCTTGAGTGCTATAAGGTAATACAAGTTTTCCTTCTGTTACATGTGCTCGAGCAAGCCAATCAAGTAATGCTAAAAATTGCTTGTTTGTAATTTGTGACCAATAATAGATGTAAGTAGGATGGAGTGGGATTCCAAATCGTTTTGAGTAATCTAATGCTTCTAAAAATGAAACGTTCCAAGGGTCAATAGATAGTGTTTCCCCTTTTTCCTGTGCTGCTTTTGTTAATTCTTTCCCCCACCATTCTTCAACATACCCTGGTTTGATTAAGTCATAATTTCGATTTGATACATCATCAAATGATACAAGTATATCACCAATGTAGATAATTTCTGCTATGTCCTTGTAAAGCCCTTCTGCTTCTTTCGCACTCCCCACATACCGTACGCTTCCATCATGTAGTTTTACGATTGGACCATCAATACTATCACACATTGAGACTGCTGTCCCTTTGGTTGGTTTTTCAATTTTGAGTTGTGTGCCGTATGAAATAAAGGAATCTGTGAGAATCATAGTGGCTGGATGTACACTTGTTGCTGAAAACCCTCCTGTTGGAGCGCGACCATATCGAAATCGAAAGCCTCCTGATGCGCCGGGATGCCCGTAAACTGGTCTTCCTGCAACGATATCCTTAATATAGACTGGTACGCCCCCTCCTCCACTACTACTTGCTTTCGTTTCTTTTTTCTTAAGTTCTAAGTACTCATCTAAAAAATCCCATCCGGTGGTCTTATATCCATTCTTTTGGGCTGCTTTAAGTAATCTAAGCCCTTTTTGTGCTTTTTGCGCAAGTCCTTCTGAGAAAATTAAGCACATTCCTCCGCGAATAAAATCTGTGTCTACACGAGGTAAATCCTTAAAATTACTAACTTCGCGGCGTTCTGTGGGTTCTCCGCAAATTTGGATGGGCATTCTCGAGGCTAAAAATTCTATTTCGGTCTCTGAGGGCAAGTATTGCAAGTTTGTGACCCAATCATGATAGTCATAGTTTTCTGTTATATATCGTTTTATTTCATTTTCATCAGGATCATATTTTGCAAATCCAAAAGTTTCTCGTAA
Organism: archaeon; assembly: GCA_038121585.1. Lineage (GTDB taxonomy): Archaea > Nanobdellota > Nanobdellia > Pacearchaeales > GW2011-AR1 > JAYONY01. The sequence goes on from JAYONY010000001.1 coordinate 316,613, forward strand.
ATAATCAATAATCATGAGTACGACGCATGAGGCTGTTGTTCCTGCACTTCGTATTGGTCCTGAGAAATACACTTGAAAATATTCTTTTCCATCTCGTGTTTTACCAAGTTTGAGTTCTGTGAATCCTTCTAGTGGTGATGAAACAACCCCTAGTGTGGTATACGCAAAGCCTACGCGTATTCCTGCGTCTATTGCCTCTATTAGGCTGTTAAATTTGCAATACTTCTCTTTTGCAATATCTTCTGCAATTCCAAGGGATACTGACATAGTAAGCTGTCCATATTCTTTCTCAAGTTCTAATATTCTATTAACTATGCGTTTATCTTGCAACTGAGGATACTTAACAGAAATTAACCCGACTGATTTTTCTGCTAAAGAGATTGCTTGTGCTGTCTCTACATCGTTGACAGGATCAAATCCTTTACTTCGTGCTTCTTTAGCCATTACATAGAGCTTGTCAACTTCTTTTCCAATTGATGCTATATGCGTTGCTGTACGACTAGTCATGCCCCCTCCTTTTGAGGTACACCAAGAGGTGTCCCATTCCCTGCCAAAGGAAGGTCTTCTTCTGGCTCTGAGAAATCTAAAATCTTAAGCTCTCGTGTCTTAACATTCAAGAGTGGTACCTTACAAGGATCTGGCACATTTCCTACTTTTTCTTCGAAGTCTGTTTGTGCTTGCCAACAACTTCCAGTAATTATTAAGACTCCATTGTATGTTTCAATATCTAATCGGTGTACTTCTCCAGTACATAATACATCAGGTACTTCTTGAATAACCATTGGATCTGCTTCAGTGTTTGGTACGTAGATTATCTGTGGAGATACTCCATGCATTGGTGCTAAGTGTCTACGTTTAAGCATGTGCCGTACTGCTTTTGCTGGGCATTTGTGTGCTTTCATAAGTCGCAGTTCTTCTATATTATTAATGAATGGATGTATTGCACCGCCATGATACATGAGTACTTTGAATTCTTTCTCACCTTCTACTAAACTAACTTGTGTTGGATTAGGTACAAGCACTAAATTATCAATATCATATAATGCCTTACCATAATAATCATCAATGACTGGTTGTGGTTCTGCAACTCTAACTGAGTCGTGTTGTCCTGGCACCATAAACATGGTTATGTGGTTAGGTACGCGTGCTAAATATGAAGCGAGTAAATCATATTGTCCTTGTAAGTGTGTAATATCTAATTTTGCTTCTTGTCCTGGAAAGACTCCTACGCCATCTACATTATCACCTACTATAAACACGTATCTTAGTTTTTTTGCGAGTGGATCATCGCTATTTGTCCACTCAATAAATCGTTCGAATTCTTTTCCTAAGTGCTTGTTACTTCCTGCATGTATGTCTGAAATAAACCCTACTAGAAATTCTTCATCAAAGCGTGTTCGTTCTCTATGTGCATCTGGAAAGTGTATTTCATGAATAAATAACATTTCATTATTACCTGATGCTTTAATTGCTACTATGTCATCCATTTGTAATTCTTTTCCTATTGAAAATGAGTCTGAATCTACTTTGACAAGTCCTGATACACTCCCTGTTAAATCTTCAAACGTAATTATGAGGTTCTTATTTTTAGTAAGTCGTTTTTCAGTTACCATTCCGATAATGCTTACTGCTTGTCGGTTGCGTGTGAGTTTGTTTATAGACATAAGATTTTTCAGATCTGGTCTTCCAAGAAGCATCCTTTGAATTTGTCTGTACCGTGCCCTAAAGTGTCCTACAAAATCCTTGACTTCTATCTTGTCTCCTGAATTTGTATCCCCATAATGTAATTTGTAAGGTAGTGTGTGTTGGTGTGTTGGTGTGTTGGTTGTAGTATTGGAGTCTTGTACTGTTGTTGTGTGCTCAACTTCAAGTGAGATTCCCATTTTCACAAGTACATTTTCAACGACTGTTTTTTTCTCGCCTGATAATGAATCAATAACGTGTTTGACTGATGAGGCGTTTTTAGTGAGTACTGTTGCAGTAATCATTTTTTGTCCTGCTGCTCGTTCAAGTCGTTCTAGAAATTCTTTAGCAAAAGTTACATCATCAAAGCTTCTCAGTAAGTCATACAGGGCTTTTTCTAGTAGTATCCCTCGTTCTTTAATGAGGTGAAGTAAGTCTTCATGCATGGGAATGTGAGGTTATGATATATCAAGACTTGTGTGTAATATTTCTTCTGCTCGTTGTTGTATCGTGTTTGGTAGGAGGAGTTTTATTTCTCGTGTTCTTCCTTGCCTTCCTTTACTAATAACGTTTGCATTAATGAGTCCAAGCATGTCAAATTCTGCTATAATATCTGATATTCTTCGTTGTGTGAGTACATCATTATTTGTGTCTTCACAAAGTGCTTCATAATGATTATAGATGTCTCCTGTGAATATTCTATCTACATTTTTGTCTTTTGTGAGTCGCATGATTGCGAGGAGTACAAGTTGGAATTGTTTTGGTTCACTCTCAATGATTGTGAGCATTTTATCACGTTCTATCTTACTATTTGCACTATCAATATGATCAAGTTCTACTGTTTTTGCACTTGCACGTTCTGCGAGCTCTCCTGCCACTCGGAGCAAGTCAAGTGCTCGTCGTGCGTCACCATGTTCTCGTGCAGCAAATGCAGCACATTTTGCTATGACTCCTTCTGATAAGGCCCCTTTCTCAAATGCTTGGTTTGCTCGTTGTTCGAGTATATCTCTGAGTTGTAATGCATTGTAAGGTGCAAAGACTAATTCTTCTTCTCCTAAACTACTCCGTACACGTGGATCAAGGTCATCCATAAAGGTTAAACTATTACTAATCCCTACAATACCTATTTGTGCTTGTTTGAGTTCTGAATTAAGTCGTGTTAAGGTATAAATGAATGAATCTGATATTTTTTTGACTGCTTGGTCTATTTCATCAAGTACTAAGAGTACCAGTTGTTTTTTTGAGTCTACAAGTTCTATGAATTTAGAATAGACTGCATCGGTTGGAAGTCCTGTTGCAGGTACACTTCCCCCTAGATTTTTGATTATTTCTGCAAGGATTCGATATTCTGTATCTGCTACTTTTTTGAGTTTACAATTAACATATACTGTGCTAAAAATATCTTGTTCCATTGATGCCACGCGCTTCTCAAGTTCTTGTGTTACGTATTGAATACTCAGTGTCTTTCCAGTTCCTGTTTTACCATAAATGAATAAATTACTCACTCGTTCTCCTCTGAGTGCTGGAGCAAGTATTGACGCTACTGCTTCTATTTGTTCATCCCTATGAGGTATCGTATCTGGCGTATAGCTTGTTTGAAGCACTGCTTTATTGGTAAATATCGTATTTGCTATGAATGAATCAAAGATCTTATCTACTTTTGCTACCACCTTAGAAATACCTCCTTTAGCACCATTGGTGTCTTGTATGCGCGTTCTAATTTAAACATATCGGCACCATGACCCTGCATTTCCAGTGCAACTCGTAAGTAATACCCTTCACACAGAGTATAACCCCTCACACCCTTATTTCCTATGGAAGCTCGATTTCATTACGAGAAACGCACAAAAAGAAATTAACACGAACTTTACTCTATGAAAGTACACAATATACTTAAAATTAACCCGAACTTCTAAAGAAATAGTATTAACACGAACTTTTAGGTACTACTATACTATACTATATTACTATATAATATAATATATATAATATATAATATAAAAATTTATAAATAAAAATTAAAAAAATCAGCAAAACGTCCCTTTTTAAAACATTGTTTCAAAACTAATACCATTTCCATATGAAATGATAGGGTGGGGGTGTCAAGATACTTCAGAAAAGGATTATATAATCCCAGAGATAATGAAATTAATGAATAATTGGGTAAAATATGGGGTCTATAGTTTGATTATAACCTGCATAAATGGACTAATTATTATTTTCAATCAAGGGAGCAATGAATGGAGATATATTTTGCCTACAAGTATAGTAATCTTTGCTATTTGTTATGGGCTTTTAATCATCTTTCACACTATCAAACATTCATCCAATCCTTTTAATAATCATTTTATTACCGCGAAAACACTGATGGTAACAGGTATACTACTACCTCTAATTGTCTGGATTCTCATGGGCTTATCAGATTCACTCAATCTGGTAGACTGGGGCACAGAAGGATTAATACTACTACTTATTATAGCGTTTGGAGCGCTAATCTTTGCTATAGGATTCTTAGAGTGGATACTCTCTAAGGTAAAATACATGAATAAAATCAGTAAATAATCCTAGCACTAATCTATACTTCTTCAGTCGACATAATCTTTATATACTTCTCCTCGTTATTCTGCGTATGTCGATTGAAAAAAAGCCAGTGAATGAAGTTGTTGGCCGACTTGTGGTTACTAAAGAAGGAAAACGCCTTGGTATGGTCAAGGATATTACCTTTGAAACGCGTACTGGTGAATTACTTCAAATTTTGCTTAAAGAACAGACCGGATACACTAAGAATTTGAATCTTGAAATGAACCAACAAAACGAAGCAGTTATTCCATACAATGCAATTATTGCTATCGGTGATTTTGTAGTTGTTTCTGAAGAAGATTTAATGTAATGTTCTGCACAATAAAGTTTAAAAACACATTCTTTGTTCACTTCCTATGAAAGTTGTCGGTTTTAATCTTACAAATGTTTCTGCTAATAGAAAACATAAAATGGAATCTTTAGCGAGAATTAATCAAACAATTAAGTTTACTGATGTTGAAGAACATGATGCTAAAGGCATTAAAGAAGGTACTATTCTAAAAATCTGTTTCAAATATGCTCTCGAGTATGAACCTGAAAATGCAGATATTACTTTAGAGGGTGTTATGTTCTTACACGCTAAGGATGATGCTGGTAAAGATCTTCTTGATGAGTGGAAGAAAGATCAGAAAATCGAGAAGGATGAATACCGTATTCCTCTTTTCAATGCTGTTATTACTAGGTGTCATCTTAAAGCTTTGAATCTTGAAGACCAACTTGGACTTCCACCACATGCTGCAGTTCCTAAATTACAGAAGAAAATTCAGTAAGTATTCATATACTGAATCGTTTATTACAATCTTTTTTTTAGTATTCTTTACTGCTCTTTTGGTAGTATTCCTATTGTTCCGTTGACTGATCCTCGGGTAGCGTGTAGTTTTCGTTCTTTTGATAAGTGTAACCACATACTGAGTTGATAGACAGCATCTCTATCTTCTGAACTAATTACTTCTGATCGAGGTAATAATTCACCATCATGTGCAAGTAATGTTCCGAGTAATGTTCCTGAGCGATGCTCATGTCGTAATCGTTGTTTTGTACCTTCTAGCACATACATTCGTTCTCCTGTTTCGTCTCCTCTCACTACATGAATATCACCATAGGTTTTTTCTATAGTATAGGGTTCCATCTGACAGCGCACTTGGTTTAGTACCATACTATTGCTCTTAAGATTCCCTATAAAAAGCTTCGCACTAGATTTATTAGTGCTTATTTCTTTAGCAGACTATGCCTAAAATATCGCAACAAAAGAAAGACAAAATTGCAGAGCAAATACTCTCTCATTTATTTTCTATTGCTCCACAAGCTCATTATACATCCAAGATCTCGTTTGAGATTGCTCGTGATGAAGAATTCACTAAAGCGCTACTACAAGATCTTGCTAAGAAGCAGTTAGTAGTGAGGGTAACTAAGAACCATGAGGGCAAGGAATACGTTCGTAGAGAACGATGGAGGCTTTCTAATAAGGCATTTGAGGTCTTTGCAAGACATCAGAAGTAGCACGATAATCCTTTTAATACTCTAACCAGTCTAAAAATAGTATGGATCCTATTAAAGCAGCCTTTGAGAAAGTTCGTTCAGATATTGACTTCTTATTTGCGGAAATGCAAGATATCAAGAAATCCTTACGTGATATCCAACACAAACTATCTAACCAACAAACCAACCAACATATAATTCCAACAAACAAACCCTCTCCAACACAAGCTCCAACACATAATCTACCTCTAAATTCGTTAAATCAATCAAATTTAGATATCTCCACAGGAAATAGGGGGGTTCCAACAAACAAACCAACAAACCAACAAACCAACCAACACCCCATCATTTCCACTGGAAACCCTCAAAATCAGGCTTCAGAAGACCGTATAAGCCAACTGCGCCGAGTCAATGAAATTATTGCATCTCTCGATGATCTCAAACAAGAAGTTCGTATTAAATTTAAACAATTAACTGATCAAGAAATGGCAGTATTTGCAGCAATCTACCAATTTGAGGAGCAGGGCCTATTAGTCGATTACGCACTCCTAGCTGAAAAGTTCGCGTTAAGTGAAATTTCTATTAGGGATTATATTCGTAAAATAAAGAAGAAAGGCATAGAAATACGTAAAAATAAGCAACAAAATAAGCGTATTATCTTATCCATACCTGAAGAAATAAAGAAAATAGCATCGCTTCCTACTATTCAACAGCTTCGAGATCTCTAAAACGTAGTTTACTTTATCGGTTAAACGAATAAAATAGTAACGTTCTCACTACTACCTCAAAACGGCAAAATACGAAGGGTATATGCCTTATTGAGGGAATGCACCTCTCCTTCCCCATCAAAAAAACTGCTCGTTTTTGGCAGTTTTCCCTCACTTTTTAATACGGCTAATGGGAGGCAAAGAATAATCCTCCAAAATCACCCTATATCACTCTTTTTTATGTGTAGTATAGGTCAAAACTATCACTTTTTGATCCCATATTGCCTCAGGTGACACCCTTGCTGGCTCTCACTTTTTGAAAATTACACATATAATTGCTATAGCTCTCACTTTTAGTACAATCTAAGATTCTATCCTTGGTTCCAATTCCTTCTTTAACTCTCACTTTTGCACTTTTTGCCATTTTATTCTACATATCTAGGTAGTTTACGGTACTTCTTACCTTCTTTAACTCTCACTTTTGCACTTTTTGCCATTTTTTCCTTCAATTCTTGGTCAATATAGACTCGTTTCTTACCACTTGGTTCTACCATCTCTTTAATCAGTCCCTCACTTTTCTGCTTTATCGCATTTACTTGCCCACGAACTGTTGATCTCTCTTTTCCTAGTAGGAGTGCTAAGTCTTCATAACTTAGTTTCATATCCTCTTGGGTATTCAGTAGCGTGTACACAAGTAATCGTTCATTACTTGAAAGTCCATGTAAAAAATCAGAAATATTACCTGTTTGAACACCTGTTTGAACAGCTTTGTAAACATCTTCAACAGCTGTTTGTTCTTCATAAACAGGTGTTTTTTTGGACACCTGTTTGCTTTCAACAGCCATATTAAGATAAGCAAGTGTCTCTCGAATGTTCTCTAAGTCTTCTTTAATCGAGGATAAATCTTCTTTTAGCCCGTCCACGTTTTCAAACAGCTGTTTATCTTTTCCTTCAAGGTGTTTTATCCATTGTCCAACACCTTCAAGATCTTTTTTTACAGCAGAAAAACCTTTTTTTGTTTCATGCTCTAAAAGTCTCACCTTTTTTCTTCCAAAAAACACCATGATATGCTTTTATACTTGCGCTAGTATATAAATATTGCTAATAATTCATTTTAGAAAGTAGTGAAAATAAACAGGTGTTTATTGCTGTTTAAATGTACAAACAGGGTATAAACAGGACTTAAACAAGTGTTCAAACGCGTTTAAACACTTAAACAAAGACGATAAATTATTTTTTAATGAATTTCTTCTTGTACTTGTCCAAACAGTAAATGCTAAAATTTTCAAACACCTGTTTAAAATGGGCAAACACCCTTTCCAACACACTACAACAGATAAAGTTCGTTTAATAAACTTAGCACAAACGTTTTGTATTCTCTAATGAAACATTCGTGCTAAGTATTGAGCAAGCAAAAACCAAAATCCTGCGCCCCTCTATCAGAAGAACAGTTGCCACAATGAAAGTAAGGCCGCGCAGCGGCCGCTCGCGCCCGAATTTTTATATAGATTGATTGCATGTATCATATGGTGATAGATAAAAAAGTGAGACAAGGGTTTTGGTTCGGGCTTTTAGCAGTCGCTCTTTCACAACCTATTTTGTCTCCTATTTTTACAATTTCATTGGCTATGTTGGGCAAAGATTACTCTTCACTTGATTTGTATCTTACGTACTATGCATTATTTGCAGCCATTCCTTTAGCTGCACTTTCAGTCTTTGCAATTCGTCTTTCTCTAAAAGGTGATCCAAGGTCGCACGGTTTTCTAGTATTGGGTGGGTATTGGGCAGCTTCTTACGGGTTATTTTTTGGAATTATTGGTCTATTTTCTTCTATAGTTCCTTTCATTAGGGCACTGATCTCCTTATTCTAAAAGAACTATTACCACAATGAATTCAAGGCCGCGCAGCGGCCGCTCGCGCCCGATGTTTCCTGTCCAAACACCTGTTTATTCTTTTTTATCGTCGATAAAATAATGTTCTAAACACCTGTTTATTGTGAAAAAACAAGTGTCCAAACAGATAAAAACACCTGTTTGCTCAAATTTGTAGGAGGTAAACATGTCTAAAAAAGTACTTTTACAAAAAGAAGTTATTGAAAAGCTTGCTGCACTAGTAACTGCTGGTTTCGGTTTAGTTGCTGCTCTTGCATGGAACGATGCCATTAAAGCAATGTTCAAAGGCCCATGTGGTGCTGAAGATGCAGGGGCTCTTTGTGCGCTTTCTGCTGGCGGCCCGTGGTTGTATGCACTTGTTGTTACTGTGATCGCAGTTTACGCAACTATCAGTATTGGTAAGGTTGCAGATCGAGCTACAAAAGCCGAAGAAGCAGAAAAGAAAAAAGCTGACAAGAAGTAAGTCTGCATAATTTGTTATTATTTTTACACTTTATTCTATAGAAAATAATTTTCATGAAACCCTGGAAGAGGAGGCCTCACCTCAAGGGAAGGAGAGAGATAAGACGTCCTCTTCTGGGGAAAAAGAGGTGATACTATTCACCGGTAACAATACTTTATAAATCTTTCGTAAAGTTCGCATTAATATTTTATCACCTCGTAGTAGATAAAGTTCGCGTTAAATTTAAAAAGTAAAAAACTGATGCAAAATCATGAAAGGAAAGTCAGTCGAAGATTACATTATTGATAATAAACAGGCGGAGCTTTCTCCCAAAGCAACGCGTCCAGTGTTTGCACGTGAAGAGTTTCCTCGTGAGGGAAAGCGATTCTATACGCTTGGAGACGTTACAACAATCACTACTAGTACGGGTCCACGTGTTGGGGTATATATTCGTTTCTTAGATAGTGATGCTGAAGATTTAGTTCCGCTAAGAGATCTAAAAGGTGATCGACAGGTGGAAGGCCTATATGTTCCTGCAAAAAAAAGATTTGAGCGTCGCTAAAAAATAACTGCAGATTATAAAGTTCGTTTAATGTCGTTGTTACAAACTTCTTTAGAGTAAAGTTGAGGCTCGTAACAACTAATTTAGCCCACTCTTTATTCATAAAAATAATTGTCACAATAAAATCAAGGCCGCGCAGCGGCCGCTCGCGCTCGGTTACATAAATGATTAAAAAGTAAGAAATGTAAAAAAGAGCATGTCAGTTGAAGATTTAATCATAGTTGATGAGCCACAAGATAGTTTTCGAAAAATTTGTGAGAAAGTAGTGCCATATAGTTTCGGGGAGGGTGTTGAAGATCCTCAAGCATATGTGCGGGATGTCTTTGCAGGGTTTGCTCCGAGTAATGCTACGCATGGTGTGCGCATTGGTAAGGCGCGTATAAATCGTGGTGCTGGTGAAGGGCTTGGCATTCCCTTAACGTATCATCAAAATGTCGCATTTTACCAAGATATGGGTGATTCTTCATAACTTCGCTTAATAACACTTGTGCGAACTTTTCACACAATTTATACGTTAAAACGAACTTTTTAACCGCCCTAATAGGGCCTTTCTCAGCCCCTAAAATTTTGAAGTAATGGTTTTGGTAGGTAAAATCAAACGCAGAAAGTTTATAGCGTTTGCAAAAAGTAATTGCACATACTAAAAGTTCGGTTAATTGCTTCATTATATAATCTAAATTTTTAAAAGCCTATTATTCTTAACCAATTCACATGGTTTCACTTGAACACTTGCCGGAAATTTCAGTTGAAGGGCTGAGGGATTCAGAATATCTTCCTGTTAGTGAGGTTGCAGAAATGACTGTAGTAAACTGTGCTGCAACAAAACCGGTTTATGCCGTTGGCACTAGAGGAGAGTATGTATTGCTTTCACAACAAGCAAGCGGTGAGAGAAAAGACGAGGTTGCTCGCAGAGACATTAGTGCATGGCATGTTTCTTGGATTGAAAAGTATGGTCCAATAGCAACTCGATAAGTTCGCTTTAAATTAAGCTAAAACTTATTAGCGTTTCTAAAAAATAAATACATTACTAAAAGTTCGTGTTAATAATGAATTCTAGCCCACATATCTTTTTTAACAAAAAAGAGGTCTGATTACTATGATTTCACTCGATCATTTAGTTGAATTGACAAAAGACGACTTGTCAAAACAAAGTATTGCTCCGCAAGAGCTCGCATTAATCAGTGGAACTGGAGATAGGTATCAGTATACTCCTGCTTTTATTGTGGGTGTTAAAACAACGAAACTAGATGGGGATCATACAACGAGGGAGTTAGTGTATGGCACAACGATAACTGCTGACTCGCGTAAGGTAACGCGTGCAGGAATGTCTTCTATTGGTGTTGAGTTACTAACGCATTATGAACCGATCCAGACAGACCTAAGTTCGCTTTAATCTAATTATTAAATCTTAAATAGCAATTATTATTGCGCTAAAACTTTTTACCATTGCTTAAAAATTATTACATTTCTAAAAGTTCGTTTAATATATCAAACACTTGTCCAAATATACGAACAAGGGGGTGCTTGCACCAGGAACAGGTGTCCAAACAGCTTAAAGTTCGCATTAAATTACTCTTTTAAACTCCAAATTACACAAATTTTTATGCAACCAATAATCTTTCCGGAGGAACATTCCCAATCGCATATTTTATCTCTTCTTGAAGGGCATGTTCCACGAATGCACCATCAGGAGGCATTTAGTCTCGAAAAAGCGGCAGAGGTGATGTTTAAGAATTTTAAACCATTCGAAGAGCTTGTGTATCGCATTGCTGCTGGTAAGGGATATGGTGACAGGCACCTGCGACAGAAGGGATTTTGCTGGGATAAGGGCACAAAAGCGGCTATTTCGTTACGATATGGTGATGCGGCGCTTATTTGTGGTGAACATGCAGTCAGAGTATATGAAGAAATGAGTGATTCTGACAAAAACCTGCGGTATGCCCATAGAAACTTGCGTGATGCAGAACGGATGGCGGAAATTCAAGCGTCGGTTACTCCTTCAGATCATGTTTGGTTTCCAGAGAGACGTTCACGTTAATCTTCTGGTTCTTGCAAACCTACTAGAATTTCTAATGCTGTTTTGTGCTGCGCACGCTCATCTTTGTTTTCTATTGTTTGCAGGTATGTGTTGAGTGGAACGTATTCGTTCGAACCATACGGGTGTTCTACAAAAACACTGTCTCGCCCTCGTTTGTAAGTGCGCATTGCGCGAACGGTGCCTGACGCATTTTCAAATGTTTGTGCTCGTTGCACAGCGGGCCCGGCTGCGAGACGGTATGTAAGTTGCGACACACCGAGCGCCCCTATAAGTAAAAGACCAATGCATCCCAGCTCACACCCTCGATTGGTTGACATATATCTTCAAGGATTGTTAAATTATTAAATGTATTGAAGTTCGCATTAATTAGTAATCTTTTTATAGGTCTGCTAAGCTGTACGTATATGGTAAAAAAACAAGAATTTATGGGCAGAGAGCTTACTAAGGGGGATCTGGTAATGTTAATTACAAATCGTCCAGGTCGAACCCCTATGGTCGGACGCTTTAAGGATGTTCGAAAAGATGCGCTTCGTTTTGATATTCCATATGCTGTTCATCGTCCAAACCTCTCAAATGGGGATGGTCCTGTGCAACAAAGCGGAAATAGAAATGCACATCCTTCTGACTGGATTGCACAACTATATGTTGGGCATGAAGAAATAATTGATGGCCTTTCTGGGCTGGGTGACGGATACGAAGCGCTTGCTCGGGAGCCATATGCCTCAATATTTAGCAATCTCTAAGAAGTTCGCTTTAATTAACATTACATAAATCTTAAATAAAGTTAATTAAATTTTTTACAATGCATAGAATCCATTATCCGGAACCTATTGAAGAAGGGCATCTTATTGCATTACTTCTGGATGTTGAGCTACCTCTATTTGAAAGAAATGAATTAGCTGGTATTGAAAAAGCAGCAATGGGGGATCATTATCGTGAAGATGCAGGACGTGAGGCAATTCATCGTATTATCACAGCACGGGGATATGAGAAAAAAGGGAAATTTCAAACTGCAGCAATAGCATATGACAGGGGGGCTCGCGCAACCCTTAACGAGGGGAATTATTTTGCAGCATTCTTGTGTGCAAGTCGGGCGTTTGATTTATATGAAAAAATAGGGGATACTAAAAATAAAAAATTTGCTGTTCAACGACGAGATAGGGCTGTGGAATTATTAAAGGGGGATGGGCAACCTCCGGCCCCAATTCATTTTGATTGGTTCACTCAACACGAGCGAAGAAGTTCGCTTTAAGTGTAATTTTGAAGTTACAGCACAACTATTTATACTTCAAGTTCGTATTAATAACAGAGGTAGTTAGCCCCCATGACATCTCCATTTCCCCCTTGCATTCAGTGCAACCAGCAAATCACACAACACGTGTGCGAAAAGTGTTTTACTCAGCAGTTAGCCAAGTGGTTGCAGGAGTATCAGGCAGATCCTTTTATCACTGAACATATTATTACTTCCTTAAAAAATAATCACGAGAGTTTTATGATTGACGGAACGAAGTGTAGTCTCTGTCATGCTGAAATGTTGTCAATTTGCAAGTATTGTTTCTTCTTTAAAGTCGAGCGAATATTGCAGTCACTCCCTCTTTCTCCAGAAGCACGAAGGGCATTTATCCACATGCTTAATATTCAGTTGTACAGTCGCGAAGCACAATGATACGGCCCCTATCTAGCACGCGACTGTACATTCTTTTAGAGTGTTAAACGGGTGTTTGAAAAAAGCAAACAGGTGTTTATGCCAAGTGCAGCAGGAGTTTGCATTTTCAAATTTTGATAGTATGGCAAGTATGTGGGTGTTCTATGAGAAAAACAGGTGTTTGTTTACTCGTCTTGTTTTCGTCGGAAAATATAATTAAGTGCTCCTGCTGCCACAATGCTTTGCAAGCCCATTCCTAGTCCTTTTATTCCTTTCTTTTCATTTTCAGAGAGGTTTGAGTAATCGCTGACATAGTTGCTTATTTCTGTAGGGTTTGTTTGTTGTGCCTTATGTAGTCTGTAGCCTCCAGCTCCCATCTGCGCAACCCCAAGCAATCCTAATGCAAGTGTTCCTGCCTGTAACATTTTTTCTAATTTCATTGTACTCAAGGATAGATTTACAACTATATAAATGTTACTATTTAGAAGTAACAAAAATAACTACTCTCTAGAAGACTGATTGCGCAGAGCATATACTGCTCCTCCAATAGTAAGCACTGTCCCAGCTCCGGTAGCAAGCCCTCCATAGGGTGCTTTTGTTTTATAAGGGGTTATTCGTTCCTGATCTTCTTGCGTAAGTGTATGGCTGGTGTCTGTAATGCTACGGGCTACCCCTGGATCTTTTACGAGTTCAAGTGATGAGGGAACAAGTGTTGCAACCCCTACTAAACTAAGTGCCGCACCTCCAATAATGCTCAACAATGATTTTTTCATAAAATTACGAGGGGTATGCTATTTTTAAAAATGTATGTTATAGAAAAGTTAGAAATTCTAATCGTCTTCTTCTTCTCGACGTCGCCCAATGTATTCCCCTATTGCAACTGGCACTCCAACGGCTCCTGTTCCAAGTCCTAGAATGGTAAGTCCTGATCCAATAGCTCCTGCGATAGCATAGGGCTTAAGTTCTTCCCGTTGAGATCTGTCAAAGCAACATTCGTATCCTGCTTGTGCACATCTCATTGCATAGTCAAGTGATGGATCGTCACGTGCTTTTCGTTCTAACGCACTACCTGTTCCTACAAGTGTTGCAAGTCCCATTGCGGTGCCTAGAAAGCCGCCAACAATCATTTTTGTTCCGATACCCATAGTTTATCGTCGATAAAATAGTATTTAAGGCTTCGGGTATTGCTGAGAACACTAATTAGGGGTGATTGAAAGTCCCGTTGTTTTGTGCAGCGAGTTGTTGCATAAATGCTTGTCCTCCTGCATCATTCCCAATATACACTGTGTCAATGGGGTCGCGTGAGGTATTTGCTCCGGTAATATCTGCAAGCGCATCACTGGCAGTGTTTACTCCTCCACAAATTGGAACTCCGTCACTAACAAGAATCATTCGCCGATATTCATTATCGCTCATGCGAAGAAGAGCGAGTGCATCAATTCCTGCAGGGCCAGTGCAGGTTTGGCCTTCTGCAGCAAGGGTATTCACATAACTTTGAGCGAGGCCTTTATATGCTGCAGTTGCAGGGCGGGGTACTGGTTGCCAACGTGTGTGATTGTTATTATAATGCACAATTCCAAACTCTGAGCTATCAGATAAATCTCCGATGGCTTCATTAACATTTGCTTTTAAAATTCCTAATTTTCCCCCCGTGTTCATGCTGTCAGAAGTATCAAGACACCAGACAAACGCATCTCCTTCATAATTTGTTCCATAAAACGTAATTGTTTCAGGAGCGTCTTCCTCTTCATCATCGCCTCGTCCTCCTGAAGGTAAGTCAAGCGGTCGCCGAACTTCAGGTGTTGGGGAATATCCTACTGAATCTCGACTAGGCAGTACAGAACTAAGTGTTGTCGCGGCGGCGAGTAAACCGACAAGGCCAAGTTTACGCATAAAAAACTAAGGGGTTGCTTCTATTTATACTTGTCTATTTGTGTGCAAAACGCAGCACAACGTGCACGACGAGTAAGTATATTGCACCGACAAGTAGAGCAGCCCACCCTGCAAATCCAAAAGATATCCCGCCGAAGTTCGATAAGAATCCAAGTGAATCATTAAAATCTTGCACGAGTGTTACACAGAGAATGGCGTAGATAATTGCAAATCCTGCCCCCACACTACCTACTATTGAAACACCAAATGTTCCAACAGCAAATAACAAGATAGCAAGACACAGGCTAAAAAGCATAAGTTGTAATCGCCCAGCAAAACTTTCTAAGTCCTGAAACGAACCTTCAAGCGAATCAAAATCGCCATCAATGATTGATTGTAAAATATCAACATTTGTCGGAACCCTATCAGTTACTGAGTTTCCTAAGAAGTCTGCATTAAACGGAGGTTGAAACAAAAGTATGATGAGCACGAGTGCTGCAATCCCGCTCGTAACATCAAACCTAATCTTTTTCATAGAATAAAAGGGAGAATTTTCTATTTAACGGTTTGGTTTGTAGCCAATAAGTTTTTTACCTTCATCAATGAGCGCGCCTGGCATGTTTACAAATGTAAAGACTGTTCCTTTTGTAAATGCGTGACGCAAATCAATATTTGGCAACTCACAGCTCGGAAAAATTGTACCATCAAGGTGTGCTCCGTGAAAGTTTAGTGGTTCTTTCCCATCATACGCCGCATTAAATTCTGCTTCGTACGGTCGCAAGTCAAGATTTAGTAACGCACAATTAGAGAAGTCTCGCTCGCCGCTTGCAAGCGCACGAATAAATCGCTTTTCACCAATGAGTCCGTCAGCATCTTCAACTCTACCAATAAAAAAACCTCGTATTGCATTGCTACAACAGTCATAGTCTTCTGGTTTCCAGTCAGGTTGTTCAAAGTATTCTGAAGCAATTGCATGACTAAACGCTCGCCACGTTCGGCCATCAAACACATTACCAAGCAATATGCCTCGCTGTTCAGGAAAGCCAAAGCTCCCTCCTGTTAGGGAATCAAGTCTTGTTGTGTTGGTAAATGAGTGGCGTGGGAGTCGCCCTTCCTCGCCTCGTGTTGGATCAAATAAGTGAAGTTTTGCAATGAATGTTTGATATGGGTCACGCGCATCTGGTGTTTCTTGAATTACTTTGAGCCCAAGAGTATGTTCTCGTGAATCATTATGTAACCATCCATACATACCCTCTTCAACGCTCGGATTTCCAAACGTTACAAACGTATCTGCTCGTGTCACTTCTTGAGGGGTAGCTTCAAAATAATCTATCATTGATTGCATTGCAGCAATCGTGTGGCGTAAAGCGTACGGGTCAGTTCGTTCATTCAGTGTTGCAAGGGTTATATCCGTAAAATCTGCAACGGTAGATGGCACCTCTGTACGTGTTTGTTTTTTGTAAACAGGTGTTTGTGCGAGATTCTCAACAGGGGGTTGATGTTCGTGAGTAGCGTCAACCGTAGTTACAATGCAATTTTCAAGCGATGGTGTTTGTTGAAGTTGCGGTGATTCTGCTGTTGTTCCAAAACTAACAGCGCCTAAAAGCGTAAGTGTTGCTAACGATTTTCGCATTACAATATAAATCGAGTTGAAATAATAAGTGTTATTGTGATTGAAAGATAATAGGGATTATCTGCGCTCACTTTGTTCTTCTTGCAGTGGTTCTTCCCATTGCAGGTCTTCTAATTGCGCGGGCTGTTGTTGTCTTTGTTTTTTTGCACGGCGCTTTTTAGGCTTCTTACGGCTTTGTTTTTTAGATTTTGTAGAATTTGTTTTTTTAGGTCCATGGGCGTTTTTAGCATCTTTTCCCATGAGTTCTTCTACTGCTGCATTGAATAATTCTGTTGGTGAAACATCGTACTCTTCAAGCCATGCAAAATAAGACGGGTACGTTCTTAGGGATATCTGTTTTGAGCGTTGTTCTTTTCGTTGTACGTCTGCTAAGTCTACCATGTATGACAATTGTATTGCATCTGCATATTTAAGGATTTCTAATCAAAGATGTAATTGTTTTGTATAACAAAATAAATACAAATGAATTTTTTATAATGGCCTAACTCTTTATTTTTTTCAATGTATGACAAATGTAATACAAAAGCATTCAATAATCTCGTCGTTCTTACATTTTTCGATTTATCCCTCAAAAAAATAAGTTTTTAGAGATGCCCCTAGAATATCGAAGTTGCAAAAAAGAAAGGCTTTTATAGATTGGACTATAGTGGTACGTATGGAAGTTGAACCAATCATAGCTGGAAACCTAAGGATTAAAGTCGAGGAACGTGTTGAACAACGAAAAGTAACGATCGCGCACTGTCCTTTTTGCGCTAAAGAGATTAAGGGAACCGTTCGTTCCCAGTGTGAGTGGAATTTAGCAGTGCATATTAATCAAATACATGGTGATGATGGTGATCAAGCCCTAGCAAAGAACAAAAAGCCAGTTGTTGAAGCAACGCCTGTTCAAGAATTACCTCCTCTTGAGGAAGAAGAAGTATATGTTGGTTAGTGCTTTTTCTTTTTTTTAAATTCTAAAGCTACAGAGTTAATACAATAACGTTTGCCTGTTTCTGTTGGACCATCCTCAAAGACATGACCTAGATGCCCGCCGCATTTTTTACAAACTACTTCTGTTCGTTTCATAAGGAGTGAGTTGTCTTCTTTGAGTTCAACATTTTTTGCAGTATCAAAACTTGGCCATCCTGTTCCAGAATCAAATTTTGCTTTAGAATCAAAGAGTTCAGTGCCACATCCTGCACAGGAATATGTTCCTGTTTCTTTAGTATATAATAACTCTCCAGTAAATGGTTGTTCAGTTCCTTTTTCTCGTAATATTTTGTGCTGTTGAGGGGTTAGTTTTGCACCAGAGCGTTTTTTGTGTGGTGTACTCTGAGCAGAGCGCCCAGAATTTTTTGTCTTAGAAGTGCTCTGAGCAGAGCGAGTTTCTTTTTTATTGTGCATCGCTTTGAATAGTTGGGAGTGTTACAGTGTTTTGACCTTGTGGTGTTCCATACACTTCAATTTCTGACTTGTCGCGGAGTTCGGTAATGTAGTCTCGAATAAGTTGTTCTCGTGCTTGTTGAGTTAGGAATCCTTCAATGTCTGATTCTAATTCTTCAAATGAAGGCACGTCTTCACCTGGTGGTGCGAATAAGTCTTGATTTCCATCATAGAATGCTTGCATTTCAAGTTCGGTAATCTCTATCGAATCGCTTCGCTCTTCAAGAATTGATTCAAGAAGCTTTTGTTGCTTAAGTCGTGATTGATAGCGTTCAATAAGTTCATCATAACTTTCCCCTGATTGTGCAAGTTGTACTTGTACTTCATCAATCGTAAATCCTTGTTGTGTAATGACTGCTTCAACTTGCGCTTCAGCTTCTGCTTCTGGAATAACAATGCCTTGTGCTTCTGCTTCTTGTTCAACTAATTTTTCTGCAATGAGTTGGTCCAGAGCAATAACATCAGACACTTGTTGTCCTCCTGTCTGGGCTTGTAGTAGTTCTTTACTTCTCTGGACGTCCCCTCGCGTTATTTTCTCCCCATTTACCTGAGCTACAGTTTCATCAAGATTAGCTGGCGGGGTAATGGCAACTTGTTGCTGCTGCGCTTCTGCGTCTGCTTGTTCTGGCATCATAAGATAAATAGCAAATGCTAGTGCAACAATAACGCCAATCGCAATAACATGTTTTTTCTCAAGTTTGAATTCAGATGAAGTCTCTGTTGGTTTTGGCTGTTCAGAATTCTTTTTGTCTTCCTGTTGTGATTCTTTCTTTTCTTCAGGTTTTTTTTCAGGAGTTACTGGCCCTTGATCTTCTGGTGTTGTTTCTTCTTCACTCATTTTTTAGCTTTTTCGACAGATACTACTTTTAGTTTGAAAATAAGGGTTTTACCAGCGAGTGGATGATTCATATCAAGTGTAACTGTTTCTTTACTTACTTTTGTAATGCTCACAAGTGCTTGTTGTCCATCCGGTGTTTGCATAACAAGCTTCATACCTTCTTCTGGGTCTTTGTCTTGTGGTAGTAAGTTTCGAGGAACATCTTGTGTCAGTTCTGGTTTTGGAGCACCGTACGCATCTTCTGGTTTAATAGTAACTTCTTTTTCTTCACCTTCTTTCATGCCAATAACTGCAGCATCAAATCCTTGTACTACTTGCCCTGATCCAACAGTAAATTCAATAGGGTGTTGTTTACCTTCTCGCTTTGAAGAATCAAAAACTTCACCGTCTTCAAAACGGCCTTCATATTCAACCTTTACTGTGTCGCCTTTTTCTACTACCATTTGTCTAAAGAATCCTGCAGAAGTGTGGTAGTTCCAACAGAATACTTCGGCGACGAACCTGTCTTATTTAAGTGTTTGTGTTACCGGCTACTTATTTTCTTTTTTCACGTACGTGCACATAAGTTGTGTATTCGCAATTACGTGTCCTTCCATCGTTCTGAGAACGTCAAGTTTATTCGCTCCTGCAGGCAGGTCAAGAATGCCGTCAATAGCGTACAGGCTTATAATATAACGGTGCATTTTGTCAGGGGGGCAGGGTCCACCATATTCTTTATTGCCCCAACTATTTTTACCGATTTTTCCTTTTGGAGCTGTTCCTTCGGCAATTTTTTTAGTATCTGGTGGGATGTTAAAGACTACCCAGTGGTCCCATGATCGAGTCGGAGAGATTTCTAGCGGCACATCATGATCATCCATGATGAGAACAAGGCTTTTCGCATGGTCTGGCACATCAGCAATTTCGAGCGGCGGGCTTATGTCTGCTCCCTCACACGAATATTTTTCAGGAAGGGCTGCTCCTTGTTTGAATGCTTTACTTGTTAATTTCATAGTATCCTTACATCTCTAAAATTATTTAAGGCTTGCCTACATTTTGCAATGATGAATCAAAAAGGCCAAGTTCACATGGGGCTCGTGTTATTTGCTACGTTAGTGGTAGTGGTGCTTGGAGTCATTTTTTTCATTACGCAAAACAATACTGCAGCAGGGTATGGGACTCCAGCACCTGACGCAACATGTAATACGTATGAGTATAATGGAGAGGATGCAGTTAATCTAGTCTTTTTCGCTTCTGAGGCTTTAACGCAGGAATATGTTGAATATTTGTTCACTGTCGAACCTTTTGCAGAATATCGCCCAAGTTTCAACGTGTATTACATCAATAAAGAAGTTACGTGTGACACATACAAGGGTATTGCAACATTATGTCATTCTAAGGATTTAGTTATGGACGCGGGAGCATGTCCGCACGATTATCGTATTGTATTGCAAGACGCAGGTGATTTGAGAAGCTCAGCCTACCAAGGCACTGGTTCAATAAATACGAATCATCCAATGTCTGTGTTCATTCATGAGTTTGCTCACTTAACCGTCCTTGCAGATGAAGAATACGAACCTGCACGAGCACATGATAGCTCGGTTAATTGCAAGCAGTCCTGTGAAGAATTCACGAATGCAGATGGGTGTTTTGAAGGGTGTTCTGAGGGAGATTTATTCCGTTCTATTAATAATGGGGTAATGCGAACGTTACGCACTGATGAGCTCGGAAGCCATAATGAATTTGTAATTGAGGAATGGTTGATTAGTATTTCACAAGATACTGCTGGACTAACAGGTAATGCAATTAGTGCCATTGAAGATTGTGTTGAACAAGAATATTATCTTATAACGCAAAACGGGCGTGAACGAGTAAAGGGGTGTTCTCCACAAGTAAGTGCGAAGACGAGTAATCTTGCAGTTGGCAAGGCTAACAATCAAGATGTTTTTGTGTGGGGGTATGATCCAACACTTCGTACCGAGGGTCCTGGAAGCGGTGATGAAGGATTAATTAATGATGGGCAGGATGGAACGTTTCGTGATGATTCAATCTCAATTATTACTGTCCCCCTTGAGAGCGGGGCGGATGCGCTTGAAATTCGTGATGAAAATGGTGTTGTTGAGAACGAGGTTTCTCTAGCACCTATTGGGAGTATAGCATGCATAATTTAAACAAGAAGGGGCTTGCAGATATTGTTGCGGTAAGTTTATTGATTATGTTATCTGTCGCGGCTGTTGCATTAGTGTTCGGCATTGTTAATAATCTCACTGTCGGACTTGCACCAGCTTTTGAATGCACACAAAATCAACTTAATGGCATGCGAATAGAAAGTGCATGTGTTAATGAGGTAGAAGATGTTGTTGAAGTTGTAGTGCACCGCCCTCCTCGAGCAGATGGGGCTCAGACACTATCTTTCACTGTAAATTCAGGTACTGATGAAGTGAACTACGCATGCGGTGGAGAGGTGTGTGGTTCTTGTTATGTGATTGAAGAACTCATGACTAATACGTATTATCTTCCAATTACTTCTCTAGATGGTTCTGTAACACTTGTTTCTATGGGTGTTGATACGTGTTTGCTCGGCATTCAGGAATCAGTACCTGCTTGTTAAGTCTCTTCGGAGTGCGTGCCCAAGTGCACGGAGTTTACAAATACTTAAATACGGGTTCGGTTTAATTTTGTGATGTTGCAGGCAACTGCACAAACTCCATTCGGTAATAAAAAATGGGTGAATGTAAAGAACTTGAAACAGAATTGACATTACGGGGGTTTTCTCCACTTACCGTTCGCAACTACTCTTTTTTTGTGAACAAATTTTTGGAACACGCACAAAAACCTGCGAAGGAATGTGAACCTGAAGATGCTAAAGCATATCTTGCCTCACTTTTTGAGGACAAATCAAAAAACACAATAATGCTTGCTGCGGCAGCACTCAAGTTTTTCTATGGTGAAATGCTTAAGAAAGATATTGGTACGATTCGAGTACCTAAGAAAGATAAGAATTTGCCTGAAGTTTTAAGCAAGGAAGAGGTAAAGCGACTTATTGACGCGTCAGAAACGCGTAAATCACATCTTATTATTTCATTATTGTATTCATCAGGTCTTCGTGTTTCCGAACTTGTTAATTTAAGAATGCAAGACATTGATTTTGAACAAAATATTGGTCGAGTGAAGCGAGGTAAGGGTGGTAAAGAACGAGTGTTTATTATTTCTCAAGCATTATGTGAGAAAATAAAAGAATTTCACAAGCGTAAGGAATACGAATATGTTTTCTCCAAATCAAAGCCGTTAACGACTCGTAATATTCAAAAAATTATCAAACATGTTCGTGTCAAAACCGGGCTAAACAAAAAAGTCACGCCTCACACGTTACGTCATTCATTCGCAACGCATATTCTTGAGGCCGGCACTGATATTCGCCTCATTCAAACATTACTCGGTCACGCTTCACTTAATACGACACAGCTCTATACACACGTTAGTTCTGAACAGTTGAGAAGAATTCAAAATCCTTTGGATGGAATTTAGTTTTGTATCCTTTTAGAGATACTCTTTTATGTTCTCTTTAAACGTAAGATGTTAGATTGCAATGTTTCTAAAAAAATAAAAAATAATTAACGGTACGACTTTTGTCGCTTACTTCGTGCTTTAGAATCGCCTGGTTTGTATTGTTCTTTACGACGTGTGTCTGCTACGAGCATGTGACGGTCATATGCTAAGAATGCTTTCTTTAAATCTTCAGAGTTGCTAGCTGCTACGAGTGCTTTAGCTACTGCGAGGCGTGCTGCTTGAATTTGACTTTCTTTACCCCCGCCCCGAACGCGTGTTGCAACATCAAAGGCTACTGTGCCAAGTACTTGTTGTGCAATAGCAAGCGGTTCTTGGAGTGCAAGTTTATGCAGAATCGGAAGTTCTGTATGGGGTAGTCCGTTGTAGGTTACTACGCCAGCTCCTGCTGTAACGCGTGCTTTTGCAACAGCGCTTTTTCGCTTTCCTGAAACTACTGCTAGTGGTGCTACCATGTTAAATTTCCTTACTGAGGTCAGCAAGAGTGATGTGACGTACTGTCTTTTCCTTGCCTGCTTTTATTTTTTGTGCTTCTGCAAACTCTGCTGGTGTGTCGTTATAGCATCGAATTCGTTTGAATGCTGCTTCGCCACGCCCTTGCTTGTATGAGAGCATACCTCGAATTGTTCGTTTCACAATTCGTTCTGGTGATTTTGGAAAGAATGGTCCTTTAAGTGATGCCCCTCCTCGCTGTCGTGCTTCTTGGTATTCAAGAATAACTGATCGTGGTTTGCCAGTTACAAGTGCGTGTTCACAGTTTACAATCGCAATTGTTTTACCAAGTAATGCTTGTTTTGCAGCATAGCTTGCAAGACGGCCGAGCGTTGCATTTTCAGCATCAATTACCATCGTAGGTGCAAATGTGGTTTTCATAAAATCATAACTCCTTCTGCTTTTGGATTTTTACTAATTTCTTCTTTAAGGCTTACTGCCTCTGCTTTGATATCTGCAAGTTTTGCTTTTGCAATGTCTGAATAGTCAAGAGCGCATACGCGTACTTTTTTAGTAATATCTCCACTACCTAACACTTTACCGAGTACAACAACAGTATCGCCAGCCTTAGTTTGTGCATCAATAGTGTGCAAGTTTACTGAGGAGTACTTTCGTCGAGCTCCTGAAAGGCGTTGTGCTACTGCACGCCACGCGTCATGCTTTTTCGCAGTTAGCATAGTAGCCACTACATCAGGGTTCGTTTTGCGAACCATTCGTTTTCCGATAGTTGTTTTACTTTTCATTGTGTTTGTGTTATTGTGCTCTGGGATCGTAAGATCCACATGCGGGAGCTAGGATTCGAACCTAGGTAGGCACTAAGCACACCGCGACCTCATCGCGGCCCGTTTGACCACTCCGGCACCCCCGCATTATGTTGTGGTGGCGGTACTGAGATGGTTAATCTCTCAACCGGCACCCTCGTGTATGCTTTCTCAAGTAACCTTACTTGAGGGTTTTACCAACCTCATCGAGGTTAGCGTTGAGTACATCAATTGCACGGGCAATGATGTCCTTTGCTTCGAGGTGTCCGAAACTCTCTACGAAGAACAGTATCTCGTCACTGTCCTTCACTGCGTCTTTATCAATCGCACTAATCGCATCGACTTGTGCGTCGTTAAGGTCGCAGAGCGTTACCTTCCCTTTCTTCTCTGGGGTAATAAGCCCCTTTGATTGTTCTACAATCGCTGCAATTTTTGCATTGCTTGTGTCAACTGAGTATAATTGGCGATACCAACAAAGTCCTGGTGTATGTTTTGTATGTTCAACACCTGTTCCAAGGCGTGCTGTTGCTACAATTTCAATTTCTTGCCCTTCCTTAAGGAGTGTAAGTGGGAGGTTGTCAATAACGACTGTTGCACCACCTTGCATATCTCCGGAATAGACAGTTCCTTCTCCTGACTTAACAAGTTTAAGTTCAACTTCAGTCTTTGGACCCATTGACTTAAGTGTTTTGAGAGGTACAAGGCCCATTCGATGCGCTAAGAATTCATCGTATAATGCTGAGTCATTCTTGAAGATTTCTACTTCATCAATGGCAAGTGTTGGAATTTCTTCTACGCTTCGGCGAATTGCATTTGCAAGGCTTGTACTAACTTGCATGCGAACAATCGCTTTTTCTGGTGTTGCTTCAATAATATTCATTGTATGCTTAGTGTGTTGGGTAGGCTTTTAAACCCTTCTTCCACGCTTGCCTCCTTTCTTCTTCGGTCCTCCGCGTGGAAGGCGTGTAACATCTGTTACGCTGAGTATTCTAAATCCTTCTTTACCGAGTTGCTTTACTGCTGCGTGAGAACCAGGTCCTGAACCTGTAGATCCTGTTTTTGCTCGTGTTCGAATGTACAAACTTGTAATTCCTACGTCTCGTGCTCGTTCAGCAGCGCGCTTTGCCACGAACATTGCAGTTGTAGGGTTAGCTTTAAGTCGGCTTTGCTTTGTTACAAGTCCGCCTGTGATTCGGGCAATTGTATTCCCTGCCATGTCTGTAATATGAACCATGCTGTTGTTGTAGGTGCTGTAGACGTGAGCAATTCCTGAACGTTCATCTTTCTGAGGTTTTGCTTTCTCCTCTGTTCTAGGAGTTTCATCTTTTGTGTCTGTTGCTTTAGCTTTTTCTTCTTTAGATTCTTTATTATCTTCAACAGTTTCAATCGCAGTTTCTTCTACTTTAGGGGTTTGTTCAGTTGTCGCTTCTTCTACTTTCGGAGATTCTTCTTGTACTTCTTCTGCTGTTTGTTTTGTTTCTTCTTCTGTCATTATTCAGTTGCCTCCTTAGTTTTTTCAGGGGTATCCTGAGCAGGATTTTCATCTGATGATTCTTCTGCTTCAGGTGCTTCACCTTCAATCGGAGCCTCTGCAGCGGGTTCTTCAGCCTTAGGTTCTGCCTCCGTACTCTCTGTCGTTGAGGTATCCTGAGCAGGATCAGCCTTTGGCTTCGGAGCTTTTTTCTTGAGTGTTATTTTTTTCTCTTCATCAACTGGCACTAAGTAGCTTGGAACATTAACTACTCTTCCATCAACAAGTACTTTTTTATGTACTATCATTTGCCGCGCGTGTCGTGGGGTGTGTGCGAGTTTTCGTGCTACAAGCACTGTTGCGAGTCGTCGTTTAAGAATAGCTTCCATGTTCAACGCTAAAACATCAGTTACTGTTTCAACACCAAGTCCGAGCGCATTAAGATTATCAAAAAACTTTTGTTGTTCTTCATGTGTTGCTTCCAAGAGTCCTTTCGCTCGTGATCGGAAGTATTTTACTTTAGCATCTGCTTTCCAAATCTCTCGCTTGTTCTTAAGGCCGTATTTTTCCTTAAGTTTGTTCTCTTCGATAATACGTGCTTTATCGAACATTTTTCGCGGGTGTGAATATTGTCTGTGTTTTCGTTTCATGGTTAACTCTTCTTACCTTGTTTAGGTTTCTTAACACCCATAACAACGCCTGAGCGTCGGAAGTTACTTCGTGTTCGCTGACCGCGCACTGGTAACTTGAAGGTGTGTCGAACTCCTTTATATGCTTTAATTTGTTTAAGGCGTTTAATATCAAATTCTTTGGTCATGTCAAGGTCGATTCCAAACAAGTGTGTTGAGTCTCCTGTTTCGCGTATCATTGGTCTATTCTTCATGTACGTTGGTACGTTGAGGCTTCGAAGTGTTTTTTCAATATTTGCAATGTCTTCTTTGCTAAGGGTGCTTACTTTTTGTGTTCGATCAATGCCTAGTTGTAGACATGCAGCGTTTGCGATTGACCACCCAACGCCTTTGATTCTAAGAAGGCCAATGCCGATGCTTTTACTACCTTTAACGTCATGCCCAAGGATTCGCACGAGCACTTCGTGTGCTTCTTCTTGCGGTCTTCCTTTCTGTGGTTTTTCTTCTGCCATTATCTGAAATAGTACTACTAATGTACAAAGAGAACTTGTCGCGGTCGCTCAAGGATTTCTTCCATGAGTCGCTTTTCAACAGCTTTTTTAGGATCTGGTAAGCTACTTACTCGTTCCTTAATGTCTGCAAATGAAGCGAATGGTTTGTCCTTTCGCTCATCAAGTATTTCTTTGGTATGTTTCTTACCAAAGCCAGGCAAGAGTTCAAGTTGGTGCAATCGAGTGTTGATTGCGTGAGAAGCGTTAAAGAAGTCGACAAATCGCTTCTCTTGCTCCCCAACAACTTTTGCAATGAATTCTTGCAGTTGGATCTTTGCATTTTCTGTAAGCTTGTCTTTTGCAAGCCTACCTACTATGTAGTATACTTTATCTCTCTTTTCCGGGCCTATATAAACCTTTTCCCCGAGCGTAAATGTTGCTCCTCTCGTCGGAGCGAGTTCTAAGAGTGCAAAGTGTTCAGAACCAATAGATTGAACAACAGGTTTCATTTTTCCTTCTAGAGGATAGCCATACGGTAAGTAGTCAAGAACGATCACGTGATCGTCTTTCTTTATTTGACGCATCATTTTCGGTAGTTTTCCAGAATGCCTAAGATGGCTTGGACCTCCGAATCATCAAGCGACACGTCAGTAAAGATTTTATGCACGTCTTCTGCGTCTTTCGGTAGAAAATCAACGAGTTTAACAAGATATTCGTCTTTCATCTTAAGATTATTAAGGTCTTTTAGCTCTTGAGAAAGTTTCTTAGCATCCTCGGCTTTAATACTTGTAAAGTGCTGTAAGTGTTCATATAATTCTTGCTTTTCTTCAACATCCTTGATTTGATCAAGTACCTCTGGGAGTGTTAGGGGTTGCATTTCTAAAATCATTTTGAAGCCTCCTGAATTCGTGTTAAGTGAATCGGTAAGACGGTAAATCGCTTTGCTTTATTATGGTCTTTTACTTCAATTTCGTACGCGCTTCCACGCTTTGCAATAACCTTTCCAGTACGTCCTTGCATTCGCTTTGGAAAACCTGGGCTTTGCACACCAAGTTCTCGAACGATTGCTACTGAGTCGCCTTCTTTGAAGCGTTGAAAGTATCGCATAAAGGATAGCTTCCCACGGGTACGGATTCGTTTTCGCTTTAACATACCTCTATACTTCCCTCTTCAGTTTAAAAAGCTTTGCTAGAATTGATTTCGTCGATAATCGTACCTTTATGGCAGGACTTCATCGCTGACTGAGCCTTGGTGCAGGTTTCCCTTAGCCTGGGCATTTTCCATGTTTTCTACTATTGCAGCAAACATTTTTTCGCCCCAGACGCCATGGCCACATCGGACGCATACGTCAACGACTGATGATTCTTCAAGACCTGTGCTGCAATAAATACATTTTTTCATGAATTCACCTCGTAGTATTAGTTCTCCCGGAAAGCCTCGTTTGCTATATAAACTTTTATGCGGTCAAGAAACATTGCGGAGTAACGTAGTAAAATTTCACAAACATTTAAATTAAGGGATAGTATTCTTTGAAAGATGGTGAACAAAGTATACTTTCTTCCGATAATGGGGCTACTTATGATTGGTGTTGTAAGTGCGTGTAATCTTGGGGTTACACTCGTGAATCAAGACCCATACCCTGCAGTACCTGGAGAATATGTTACTGCGGTCTTTCAAGTTACAGGTGTTTCAGATCCTCAATGTGGCACTGTAACGTTTGAGCCACTTCTTGATTTTCCATTTTCACTTGACCCTGGTGTTTCACCAAGGCAAAGTGTTGTAGGGGGTACTGTTGTACCTGGAAGCAATCAGTTTAGGTCGTTTATGCTCGCTACCTATAAATTCCGTGTTGATGAGGCAGCTCTTGATGGAGATACTCGTATTCGAACTGCTATTACGGGTAATAATTTAGGTGATGGCGGTGGTCAAACAACGCTCGTTAAAAATTTCACCATTAACATTGAAGCAACTGATGTTGACTTCGAAGTTGCAATTAAAGATTATGATAAAACTACTAACACGCTCACCTTTGAAATCTTAAATATTGGTGAGAACGACGTTGAGGCAGTAACTGTTGAAATTCCTCGCCAAGCAAATATTGTTGTTAAGGGTGCGAATCGTAACATTGTAGGTGGTCTTGATGCGAATGATGACACTACCTTTACGTTTGAAGCTACTCCTGAAGATGGGGACATTGAGCTTGATATCTTCTATACTGACACTATCAATGTACGTCGTGAAACAACGAAGATTGTAACGTTTGATTCTTCGTATTTCACGGGTCGTGCTGGAGAACAGCAGTCAACTTCTCCTTGGTTTTACATAACAATCATACTCGTTATTGGTATTGGATTCTTCTGGTGGCGCGCTCGTAAAAAGAAAAGTATGAAGAAACGAAGAGGATAACTGCAAGCTAGTTTCTTACGTTTCACAACAATTCTTTTCACAACAATTCTTAATTAGCGTATACTCTTTTTTCACACATGTCAAATCCTATTGTAGTAATTGGTTCTGGGATTATTGGAAGTGCTATAGCGCGGGAACTTAGTATGCGCACTAAAGAAGCGGTGGTTGTACTAGAAAAAGAGAATACGTTTGGTCTTCATGCTTCAGGTAGGAACTCTGGTGTTATTCATTCGGGAATAAACCATGATCCTGCAGCAAAACCTTTGAAAGCACGCATGTGCGTAGAGGGGAGTGCAATGCTACGTGAGTATGCTCAAAAGAAGAATGTACCAATGCATGAGTGCGGAACACTTGTTGTCGCGCAGAATGCTCGTGAAAAAAAAGGGCTTGAACAACTCCTTACCTGGGCACAGCAAGCGAAAGTTCCAGGGGTGCGAATGCTGTCTCTACCAGAACTTTATGAGTACGAACCTAGTGCTGTCGGAGATAGTGCGTTATACGCTCCAACTGGGGCTGTAATTGATAGTAAACGGCTTCTTGAATCAATCATTGATGATGCACAAGAGAATGGTGCTGAATGGAGGTATGGTGTTTCAATTAAGAGTGGGTTTGGTGAGCTAGTAGAAACAAGTGACGGGTTACTCGAAGCAAAACATGTTATTAATTGTGCAGGGTTACATGCGGATACAATTGCACATATGTGGGGGGTGGGAGGTGACTATTCAATACTTCCTTTCAGAGGGGATTATGTAACTGTACCCGCAACCATTCGTTCAATGATTTATCAGGTGCCTGACCCCAACTTTCCAGTTTTAGGGGTTCATCTTACTAAAAGTGTTTCTGGAGAGGTTCTTGCAGGGCCGACTGCGGCACTTTCGTTAGCTGGGAGGGAGGGCTATGAGAGAGGGGTTTCCTATCGGGGACTGGTTGATCTTGCGCGAGATAAAGGATTTATTCGTTGGGCAAAGGGCGCGCTTTCAAAAGGCACTACTATTCGGCAAGTTGCTAAGAATGCGTATTTAGCACATTCAAAAAAAGCGTTTGTAAAGGAAGTGAAAAAAATCTATTCTGGCACGATTAATCCTGGTGATTGCAAAACGCACCCTTCAGGAATTCGTGCGCAAGTAGTTGATCGCAATGGAAATCTCATTGATGACTTTCTAGTAAAAAAGGGGGAGCGCTCAACCCACATACTTAATGCGGTTTCTCCAGGCATGACGTGTTCACTTGCATTCGCACAATATGTTGTGGATGAGTATGTCCTACCAAATATATGATCTTATTCATACCTCAAAGCATCTACGGGGTTTATCTTTGATGCACGTATTGCAGGGATAATCCCTGAGAGTGCACCTGTTAATGTTGCAAATCCGAGTAGGCCTGCAAAAAGCCACCAGGTATATTGGGGTTGTAAAAAGCCCCATCCGAGCGAATCTAAAATGTTGCCTGCGAGTGTTGTGGCTCCAAATCCAATAACAAGTCCAATAACTCCTGCAACAAACCCTAGTGTTGCAGATTCGAATAAGAAAATTTTGAGTATTTCTGAATTTGGTGCCCCAATTGACTTAATAATTCCAATTTCTTTCGTTCGCTCAAGCACTGAGGTAATCATGGTATTCGCAGTATTAACTGCTGAGACAACAACTGAAATAAGGGCTATTAGAATAACAAATCCAATAATCAAATTAAGAGCTCCTGAAAATGATTCAATAAGGTCCTCAAATGATTGTACGAAGAAGTCTTCTTTACCCTCTTCAAGTCCGCGGCTCTCACGCACTTCTTCTTCAACTTCTTCAACAATTAAGTCTATACGATCAATATCTACTTGTGCTATTATCCAGGAGTATGTATCGACAGTTGTAGGGTATAGTTCTTCATAGTACGCTTTAGTAATGTATACATTCGCATCGTCAGTGGGGTTACCTATTGCTTCCATAAATCCAATAACACGAGCATCTTCCCCTTGCAGCTGAATGGTATCGCCTATCTCTAGTGGTTCAGAAAATATTTTGTCAGGTACTTGATAATTATATCCAAGAATAACTTTGCCAGTGTCTCCTGTTTCAAGATATCTTCCTGCTTCAAGTTCAATATCTGAAATATCAAATATGATTGGTTGTTTAGGGTCATACCCTGAAATATATGCAAATCGTTTTTGATCTCGTCGTTCAAGTTCTGCAGTACCTATTGAAACCCCCGTAACTGATATGACTCCTGCAACTCCTTCGACTGCTTCAAGGTCGTTCTGCGTAAGTCGGAACGTATCATCAAGGCCTGTAGGGTCATTTCCTTTTGGCTGAACAATTATTTTATCCGCTGCACTTCCTGAGCTAAGCTCATTAACATAGCTGAAAAGGCCAAGTCCAAAGCTGATAAAAATAAAAATAGCGGTTATACCAATAAAAATTGATAATATCGTTAAAATGCTTCTTCCTTTTCGAGTACGCAGATTACGTAATGAATACATAATGCTTTCTTCACTCATTACCATTGTTATCCTCGTAGTGCCTCCACTGGATTTTCTTTAGCAGCACGCATCGCAGGGATAATGCCCGCAACTGCACCCACCATAAAGCTCCCAAGGAGGGATAATGTAATGAGTGAAAAACTAATTCCCGGAGAAGTGTCTGCACCAATAAAATTATTCAGTGCTTGTGTCCCAACAAAACCCACTGCTGTTCCAAAGAGCACTCCTACAATTCCTCCAACGAGCCCAAGTAGTCCTGATTCGATAAGGAACTGTAAGAAAATATCTGAATTACGTGCTCCAATAGCCTTCATAATTCCTATTTCTTTGCGGCGCTCAAGCACTGAAGTAGTCATTGTATTAACAATGCCAAGTGCACCGACTAAAATAGAGAGTGATGCGATAATAACAATAAATGCTTGAACCCCTCCAATAACGCCATTTACTGTTTCAAGTGCTGCGTCAGGGGTAGAAACTTCAAAGTCTTCTTCTCCTTTATCAACATCACGGGTTTTACGTAAGACGTCTTCAATTTCGAGTTTTGTGAGTTCCATTTTATCCTTGTCCTTCACTTTTGCAACTATCACATCAATGTCATCGCCATATCCTGCAAGGTCTTCGAGCGGTTCTTCATTGAAGTGGACTATGTTATCAAAAATGAAACTTCCTTTTTTCTCAGTGATGCCGATAACATCGAATGATTTGCCATTGACTTCTACACTGTCACCTACGCGTACTGGCTTACCAAGGCCTACGCTGTCAGCATGAAAGTTATAGCCAAGTACTACAACGTCTTGATCGCCATCTTCGAGTAATCTCCCAAATTCGGGTTCAACATCGAGTGTCTCATACGCAAACTCTCGTGATTCTCCATCTGGAATGTTCATAGCAAAACCAATTATGAGACGGTCATTATATTCAAGTCGAAGCGTGGGAATATTTCGTCTAATAACCCAATCAATATTGTTTAGATCTTCTATTGCTTCAAGATCATCTACATTAAGCGCGTTAACAACGCCAGAACCGGGTGGGCCAAATGCATTAACTCCTCCTGCTTGGATAGTAATGACTTCTGTTGAACTAACCCCGAATTGAGAATTAACAGCTACTTTAAGGCCGTTACCAAGTGAGATCAGGGAGACAACTGCAGTAATCCCTATAAAAATGCCAAGAAGAGTGAGCCATGAGCGAACCCCTCGCTTTTTCAAATTCCGTGTTGCAAGTCTAAAATAATCAGTGAGCATAGTTGCCTACCTATGTTTTGTTACTTTCACCCACTTGCCTTTTGAGCGTTTAGTAACTTTGTCTATTTTACCATCAACGAGCCAGTAGATAATATTGGTATATTCTTCTGCGAGTTCTGGTTCGTGCGTAATCATGATAACGGTTTTACCTTCTTCTTTGTTGAGCTTTTGTAAGAATTCCATAACTCGAACTCCTGTTTTTGTATCTAGATTTCCTGTTGGTTCATCTGCTAATATTACATCGGGGTCATTAGCGAGTGAACGCGCAATAGCAACTCGCTGTTGTTGTCCTCCCGAGAGCTGGTTCGGATAATGGTCGCTTCGCTCATCAAGCTCTACAAGCTTAAGGAGCTCACGGGCTTTTTCCTCTCGTTCTTCAAGATCAACACCCTGAAAGAGCATGGGGAGCATCACATTTTCAAGAGCTGTTAAGTTAGGGATGAGATTGAAGCTTTGAAAGATAAATCCTATTTTTTTACCGCGTACTTGCGCAAGGTCGGATTCGGACATTTCAGCAATGTTTTCATCATCAAGATAAATATTACCTGATGTTGCAAGATCGAGTGAGCCAATGAGGTTCATCGCTGTTGATTTCCCACTTCCAGAAGGTCCCATTATGGCCACAAAGTCTCCATCATGAATTTCTACATCAACCCCGTCAACTGCCTTAACGGTTGCAGTACCCATCTTGTAGTGTTTTTTTACTCGTGAGAGTTTAATCACTGGTTTTTTACTCGCCATACGCTCTCTTTGCGCCAAAGAACTTAATAAGGCTTCCTGCCCAAAAGTTTAAAAAGCAATTTGGTGGAGTGCTAGTATGATAATTCCAGTACGATGTTTTGGATGTGGTAAACCTATTGGTCACCTCTGGGAAGAATACAAGAAACGCACTGATGATGGTGAAGATACTGGTAAGGTTCTAGACGATTTGAAGCTTGAACGATATTGTTGCCGAGCAGCACTTCTCGGACACGCAGACATGCTTCCAGAAGTAGCACAGTTTAAGAAGGCGTAAGTAGCGTTGAGTCGCGCCTTCTTGGGCCAGAAATCCTTCATAGTTCTAAAGATTTCTAGGTTCAAAAAAGCTTGAGCGCGCAATTTTTCCATTTCCAAAAATTGCTGCGTTTAAGAAAACGTGATTATTATCTGTGCCGAATTTTATTGTCTTTCCCGCACGATTCACATGTAACTGTTTTATGCGTTTTAGAAACTCTGATTGAGCCTTTACGTAAATCAGCATGACACGCATTACAGAATTGAGTGCGATACTTACCTAGCTTGATATTATGCTTCATAGCAAGGTTCTTCATTTTCTTCACTTCTGAAGGGTCGAGTTGTTCGGTTTGCCGAAAGAAATCTTCTATTAATCGATGTGCCTCTGAACGAGAAAGTTTACTAGGCATGAAATACAAAGGCGTAACTAGTATTTATGCATTATGAAAGATGTGAAAAAAAGAATATGACGAAGACAGCATCCATGATTCGCCTCTGTTCGGAGACTAACGCAACGGACGTTATCGGCTTAACTTCTGTGTTCGGAAAGGGAACAGGTGGAACCCGGTAACTATGGCCGTCTTCTAATATCACTCATTTGTCGAGTATAAAAAGGTTTCTAAAAAGAAAGATGCGCCATAGGGGAATCGAACCCCTGTCCTCAGGTTGGAAACCTGATATTCTGCCACTAAACTAATGGCGCTTGGAAAAACTATTAGAATGTTGGTTTTAAAGATTTGGGTTTGTCGATTTACGTCCCCGGCAGGACTCGAACCTGCGACCCCTTCCTCACTCCGTTAAAACGTAGGAGGGAAGTGCTCTAATCCAAGCTGAGCTACGGGGACAATACTAGTGAGGCGTACCAGCAGGTTTAAAATATATTGTATGGGTTTTTGAAATACGAGCGGGGATACCGAAGCGGTCAAACGGGATGGACTCAAGATCCATTGTGCTTAGTGCCTACGTAGGTTCGAATCCTACTCCCCGCATCTTCGCCCACCACAGCGAAATGTCCGCAGTATAGACGAGGAACATTGCAGCAAGAGTGGGTCGAAGAGAGCTCTATACATTAGGAGTTGAACCAATCCTACTCCTCGCATTTTAGATTTCCCGAGAATAAACTTAAAAACCCCTGTTCTGTACTTTTTGAATTATGTCTAAAGAAAAAAAAGATTGGGATAGGCTGTACGACAAACATTACAAACATCTCCTTATTATTCCTGCAATTTTAATTATTGGTGCACTCGTATATCTTGCACAATTTAGTGCTACACACGACGATATTGTTAGAAAAGATGTTTCATTAACGGGTGGAACAACGATTACTGTATTTGAGGAATCATTAACTCCGCAACAAGCTCATGAGGCTCTTGATGCTCAGTTCCCTGATTTGCTTGTTCGGTCTGTTGCTGATGTACGTACTGGTTCGCAACAAGCATTAATTATCGAGTCGGCTGCAGAAGTTGACGCACTACAACCCGCTATTGAAGAAGTGGTGGGGTATGCGCTAACCCAAGATAATTCTTCTATTGAATTTTCAGGTGCTTCTTTATCAGAAGGGTTCTATCAACAATTACGATTTGCTATTTTACTAGCATTCTTGTTCATGGCTATTGTTGTCTTCTTTATTTTCAGAACGTTTGCCCCTTCTGCTGCTGTGATTCTTGCAGCGTTTGCAGATATTCTATTAACTGTTGCTACTATTAACGCGTTTGGCATGGTTGTTTCATCAGCTGGTATTGTTGCTTTGCTCATGCTTATTGGGTATTCTGTTGACACTGATGTTTTACTCACTACACGGGTTATTCGTCAGCGTGAGGGAACTATTAATGAACGAATGTTTGGGGCTCTTAAAACTGGATTAACAATGACTCTTACGTCTATTGTTGCAGTTGGTGTTGCGCTTGCAATCATTAGCTCATTCTCAGTAACGCTCAGTCAAATTTTCACTATCTTGCTTATTGGTCTTGGGTACGACTTAATCTTTACGTGGTTTGCAAATGCCTCAATAATTAAATGGTACGCGGAGAAGAAAAAACTATGAAAGTAACCGGTAGAATTTGGATTCTTGCATTAGCTCTGATTTTCTCAACTATTACTGTAATCAACGCTGATGCTTCAACTAAGCTCATGATTTTTGTATTGGGTCTTTTGATTCCTGTAGCGCTTGGCTCTGTAAACTCAAAAAACATTAAGGGATTCGTGGTCATTGGTAGTGCAGTCCTCATTGTATGGCTTATCATGAACTCGGTACAGGCAGGTGTGTCTATTCGGGCTGTTGATCAAAACTCAAGTGCTTTTGAACAAGGCTTGCGTCAGGGGCAGATTATTATTGCTGTTAACAATCAACCTATAGTGACTGTCGCGGATTATGCAACCGCATTCGAAGGATTATTTAGCAGCGGTGAGGCTCAAAGAGTTGATATAACAACTGATTCGGGGACGGTAATTCTTTTCACTGATGAGCCACCAGCGCTTATTGTAGAAGAAATTCCTCGTACTAATATTAAAACAGGGCTTGATATTAGTGGAGGTGCAAGGGCATTAGTCCAGCCAGATCAGCAGATTACTGACTCACAATTAGATGATTTAATTGCTGTAAGCCGTAATCGATTTAACGTATTCGGTATTTCTGATGTACAGCTCCGTGGGGTGAGTGATTTGAATGGTAATCAATTTATGCTTGTTGAGGTTGCGGGAGCAACTCCTGATGATCTAGAGAGTCTTATCGCACAGCAAGGTAAGTTTGAGGCGCGTATCGGTAATCAAACGGCTTTTGTCGGTGGCGATGAAGATATCACAAGTGTCTGCCGTAACGATGCAACGTGTGCTTCAGTCACTGGTTGTTTCCAATCGGGTGGTGGATATGCGTGTAATTTTGCATTTACAATTTATTTAAGTCAGGAAGCAGCACAACGGCACGCAGATATAACCTCTGATATTTCAGTTGATTTTGAAGGCGGCGGACAATACCTGACTGAAAACCTTACGTTAGTGCTAGATGATACTGAAGTTGATGCTTTGCGTATTAGTCGTAACTTGCAAGGACAAGTAACAAACCAAATTTCAATTCAGGGATCTGGTTCAGGACTAACACAACAAGAAGCGTTAGCACAGGCGCAAGCGAATATGAATGAGCTACAGACCATTTTGATTACGGGTAGTTTGCCTTATCAGTTGAATATTGTTAAGTTAGACACTATCTCACCAACGCTCGGTCACCAATTTAGTACACTCGTATTACTTGCTGGTGGTGCTGCAATCCTTTCTGTAGGGGTTATTATCTTTGTACGGTATCGTAAGGTAAAATTATCGCTTGCATTACTCTTAACAGCATTCTCTGAATTGCTTATCATTCTTGGTATTGCATCATTTATCAAGTGGAACTTAGACCTGCCTTCAATAGCAGGTATTTTAGCTACTATAGGTACTGGTGTTGACCAACAAATTGTTATTTTAGACGAGGCACGTTCAGGTAAAGACGGCGGAGTTGGTAGAAGAATTAAGCGAGCACTATTTATTGTAATGACTGCGTACGTAACATCCTTAGTCTCGCTCATGCCTCTGTATTGGGCTGGAGCTGGTTTATTCAAAGGATTTGCGATTACGTCAATTATTGGCATTACGGCCGGAGTATTTATAACGCGTCCTGCCTTTGCAGACATAGTTAAGAAACTCGAGGTGTAAATGAATGCTTCCACGCTGGCATATAGCACTAGGTGCACTATTCACAATTATTATCTGGGTTGCTGCTCCAGCAACTAACCCTTTGTATTTGGGAATTCTTTTCGCAGCTTCGTTCCTGATTGATTTCGATCACTATGTTGTAGCAGCAATAAAACAAAAAAAAGTGCATCTCAAACATGCTCTTGCATATCATCGTAAAATTGCAAGGGAAGAACACGCCTTACATAAAAAAGGAATTCGCAAAAAGGGAGATTTTCACCTCTTTCACACCGTGGAATTTCATGCACTAATCGCGATAGTTGGTATTTTTTTCCTACCTTTTTTCTATATGTTTATTGGTATGATGTTTCATTCACTGCTTGATTTAGGGGATTTACTACACAAAAATAGGTTTTATCGACGGGAGTATTTTCTGACGAATTGGTTACGCAAGCAAATATAGGTGTTAAAAAATACTCCAAAACTAGTAATAATGTCACAGGTATCTTTATTAACGAAAGATTTGTAAGTGTCTCATGAAAAGAGCACTTATAACTGGTATTACCGGACAAGACGGCTCCTATCTTGCAGAATTATTGCTTGAAAAGGGATATGAGGTGCATGGAATCGTGCGAAGAGTTGCTGCCGAAAGTGAGCAGGATAGGTTTAGCAGAATTAATCATTTCAAGGATAAGATTACTCTTCATCCAGGCTCTATAGAGAATTATGCTCGCATGGTGGAGATTATCGATGAAATAAAACCTGATGAATGCTACCATTTAGCAGCACAAAGTTTTGTTCATGAATCCTTTCAAGATAGCTTTTCAACATTTATGGCTAATGTGCAAGGAACACTTAACTTGCTCAATGCAATTCATAAAAAACATGCGAGTTGCAAGTTTTATTTTGCTGCAACTTCAGAAATGTTTGGCAAAGTGCAAGAAAGTCCACAATCTGAAAGGACCCCGTTCTATCCGCGTTCACCGTATGGAATTACTAAAGTTACGGGCTTTGAAATTACGCGTAATTTTAGAGAGGCGTATGGGATGTTTGCGTGTTCTGGAATTCTATTTAATCACGAATCTGAGCGAAGGGGAAGCGAATTTGTAACACGTAAAGTAACAAAAGCAATTGCGCGAATAAAAAACAAAAAAGATAATGTTCTCGTGCTAGGTAATCTTGATGCTAAGCGTGATTGGGGTCATGCAAGGGATTATGTTGAGGCAATGTGGCGTATGCTTCAGCAAGAAACTCCTGATGATTATGTTATTGCGACAGGTAAGGATCATACAATTCGCCAATTATTAGAAGTAGCTTGTACACACTCAGGTTTAGAGTATGAGATGGTTGATGCACGAAATCTAACTATTGAAGAGGCAGATGCAAAAGTGACTGAATTACGTAAAAACCCTGATACAATGTATGTTGTTCAGCACCCTCGATTTTATCGTCCTGCAGAAGT
Organism: archaeon; assembly: GCA_038121585.1. Lineage (GTDB taxonomy): Archaea > Nanobdellota > Nanobdellia > Pacearchaeales > GW2011-AR1 > JAYONY01. The sequence continues at coordinate 355,034 of JAYONY010000001.1, forward strand.
TAATGAACTTCTAGGCAACCCTGCAAAGGCTAAAAACGTTCTTGGCTGGGAGCCTAAAATTTCTTTTGAAGAGATGATTCGAAGAATGATTGACCGAGATATGCAGCTACAGGCCTAGTGGCATAATTCTTAAAAACGACTTTTCAGAAAGCTAGGTATGGCAAAATTTACCCTTGTCACTAAAAAGTCTAAAAAAACTGCTACTTCACTTATGGAGCCTGCGAGGCCAGGGGGCCTTCTTATTTCAATTATTATTCCTACGTATAATGAGGAAGGGAATATTGCAGATTTAGTCCGGGCAATTCAAGAGAACATGCGCGGTGCTAACATAAAAGAGTATGAAATCATTATTGTAGATGATGCTTCAAAAGATAAAACTCCTGCTATTATGGGGGAATTAGTACGTAAAAACAACAATATTATCGGTTTGCATCGGGAAGGGAAGAAAGGGCTTTTTTCAGCTGTATGTGATGGTATATTCATCGCTAGTGGGGAATACGTGCTCACTATGGATGCTGATTTTTCACATCCTCCGGGGCTTATTCCAATAATGATTGAAGAAAGAGAAAAGTATGATATTGTTTCAGGGTCGCGATTTGTTAAGGGCGGGGGTATGAAAGTTCCTGCTAGAAGGCGTTGGGGTGCACGAGGCATTAACGCTATTTGCGGATTTATCATGGGGGTTTCAGTAAAAGACTTAGGCGGTGATTTCCACTTATTCAAGCGCAGTGTTTTTTTGGATTTGCCATTACGCTATCCTGCGCAATTTGGAGAGTTTAGTTTTGAAATTTTTCTTCGCGCTCAAAAAAAAGGACTTTCAGTGATTGAAATACCTTTTGTTTATAAGGAGCGTATTGAGGGGGATTCAAAAATGAGAAACGTGATGAAATTTGCGTTTATATACATACAACGTGCTTTTTTATTACGTTTTGAAAACTGGGTGAGGAAGTAAGTTTATTAGGGGTTACTTCTCAATGGAATAATGGGCATTATAAGGTCATTCACAAAGTTTGGAATTGTAGGGCTTTCAGGTATCGGTGTAAATCTAGCGGTGTATTCCCTAGTTATTTATCTCGGAGGGTGGTATGTTTTCGCAGCAATATGCGCATTTTTAGTCGCTGTAACCTCAAATTTTTGTTTGAACTATACGTGGACGTTTAAGGGTAAAGCAACATCAAAAAGTTTGCGAAGAAAATACACTCTTTTTTTCTTGTTTAATCTAATAGGTCTTGCGTGTAACACTGCACTACTAATCTTTTTTGTTGAGTCACTAGGATTACACGAAATACTTGCACAATGTATTGCAGTGGGATGTGTTAGTGTTATTAACTTCTTTTTAAACTACACAATAACGTTTCGCTCATCATAAGTATTTATAAATGCCTCGAGGGTGAGGTGTGTATGGAACAGAAAAAAAATCTAACACAAAAAGATATCGTCATTATCGGGGCTGTATTGCTTGCAATGATCACGCTTACGTTTGTAACAAAGTATCAGGGGGGTAATGATGTATTAGATTATGCTAATGTTGCTAAGTTTTTTGCAGGTGATCTTAATGCTAAAATTAGGACTTCTCATTCATACTTATACGGGTTTATACACGCTCCTTTTGTTGGGATCACGCAAAGTTTTCTCATTTTCAAATTCACCAGTCTTGCTCTACTTTTTGGGATTGTTTATTCAGTATACGTGCTAAGTGATCGTAATAAGTATGCCTTATGGCTCATTCTTGTAGCTCCTATAATGTGGTATATGGCTCCCTGGACAAGCCCGATTCAGGCTGCAAGTCTTTGTTTTATATGGGGGTATTACTGGGCTAAAAAGTATGGGGTTTCAAACAAACTGCGTGAGCTTATCTATGCAGGTTTATGTATTGGGTTAGGGCTAGCGTTTTGGGACCCAATAGTCTTTTTTGGGGTTTTCTTACTGATTCCCGTACTGTACTCAACTCGCGTATGGCATGCAGCTATGGCGGTGCTAGCTGTAATGATTGGTATGCTCCCTCGTTTAGCGCTTGACCAGTACTTGTTTAATTTCGCATTCTTTAATTCCGTAAAGTACTCAATTGCCTTTTTTGCACACTTTCTATTTGGAGGGTTTTATGGAGGGGCCAGTGACGGGGGGCTTGCAAGGTTTGTAATGGTGCTACTATTCTTTCCGATTTATACCTATGTTCTTTTCAAAAAAGAACATCGTAAAAAGAACGTGTCGCTGCTAGTATTGCTAGCTCTTTCGGGCATTACATTTATTTTTAACGCGCAAGTACGTTTTGCACTTGTACTTGTCCCAATTACGCTTGCAGTTCTCACTCCTTTACTTTCTAAAAAGCAAGTCATTATTCAAGGGGCTATTTTTGCCTGCCTTACTCTTATTGTTATTAATCCCTATATTTTGCAAATATCGCATGATACAAATGTTATTGATGTTGATGCAGCACTGAATCATTTCGGATCGATTTATATTCGCGAAGGGTTTCTTCGTGAGGAGGTGCGCCAAGATCTTGAAATAATTACTGAGCAATATCCTGGGGAAGTATTCCTTGCTGGAAATCGCGACGATACGTATGCAGTTTTCGCGAATCTCTATTGGGGTGATGGTGTCGAGGAATTTGTAAGTGTGCAAGACTACAACCTTGAAGTAGAGGGCAATCCTGACATTTTTAGCAAGGAATATTGTACATCTGCAAATATTGCGTATCGGAGAGAGATTTGTGCTGAAATGAGTATTAAGAAAACAACTGATGATACGACTGATTATGGGGCTATTAGGTATGCTATTAGTGAGGAGCCGTCTTTAGATGTGGAAGGGTTTGAATTGGTAGAGTCATACACACAACTACATCTTTTTAGGAAGATTGAAACTGAGTAATTTCAGCAATGATGTGGGATCGCTGTTCTTCTGTCATTTCAGGATAGAGCGGTATTGAAAGTAATTCTGTAGATGCTTGTTCGGCAACTGGTAAATCGCCTTCTTTGTAACCTAAATATGCAAATGCAGGTTGTAGGTGGAGTGGTATGGGGTAATGCACTCCTGAAGCTATTTCTTTTTGTGCAAGGTGGTCTTTGAGTGCATCTCGTTGAGGTGTTCGAATACAAAACATGTAGTATGCTGAATCAACATTTTCAGGTATTGTTTGTAATGTAAGTTGTTGTCCTAATGATCTAGAGTATACAGTAGCATGTTCGCGTCGCTTAGCTATCCACTCAGGTAAATGTGCTAGCTTAACGTCTAAAATTGCTGCTTGTAAAGCGTCCATGCGATGATTGAACCCTTCGCTTTCATGAACGTACTTGCTGGTGCGGCCATGGTTGATGAGTTTTCTACATGCCTCTGCTAGTTGTGCATCATCTAGCACAATTGCTCCTGCATCGCCCATTGCTCCAAGTACTTTTGCAGGAAAAAAACTAAAGCATCCAATACCTGATACTGGTACTGGTACTCCTTTGTAGGTTGCGCCATGTGCTTGAGCACAATCTTCTACGACAAGCAAGTCATGTTCTTTTGCTAACGCATTAATAGCATCCATATCGCTCACTGCACCATACATGTGTACTGGAAGGAGTGCTTTTGTCTTTGGAGTGATTGCTTCGCGCATCTGAGCAACATCAACGAGCAAGGTGTCTTTTTCAATATCAACAAAAACAGGTGTTGCTCCGAGCATTGATACCGCAAAAGCAGTTGCTGCAAAAGTATTCGTTGGCATTATTACCTCATCCCCTGGAGAAATGCCCAGGGCCTGTAATACAACGTACAGTGCACTAGATCCGCTCGAAACACCTACGCAAAGCTCGCGCTTACAAAAACTCGCAAAGTTTTTTTCAAAAGATGCTAAAGGGGCACCCATAATAAATTGGGATTTTGCAATCACGGTGTTAATTGCTTCTTTAATATCAGTCTCTATTGGTGCGTGTTGTGCTGCAAGGTCAACTAAGGGAATCATTGTACGTCCTCGATTCTAAGTATTTTTGCAGGGTTACCTACTACGACGGCCCTATCTGGAACGTCTTTAGTAACGACTGAACCAGCGCCTATTTTTGCACCCTCTCCGATAGTTATGGGAAACAAAGTTACATTGCTCCCGATAATAGCTCCTTTTTTAATCAGTGTTGGTTTCCATGATTCTTTAGTTCCGGTACGCTTAAATGAAGGGGGATTCAGATCATTAATTGTCATGACTCCATGCCCGATAAAAACATCATCTTCAATAGTTACTTTATCGCAAATAAATGAGTGGCTTGAGACGGTCACATTATTGCCAATCGTAGCTCCTTTCTGAATCTCAACAAAGGTTCCAATTGTAACATGATCTCCAATCTTGCATCCATACACGTTTGCATGATGCCATATTTTTGTTCCAACTCCCATTGTTACATCATTAACAATTGCGCTAGGGGAAATAAAAGATTCAGTCATATATGAAAATTGGTTTGTATTGCTTAATAAATTTGACGGGAAGGGGTTTCTTCTTCTTTTTGTGTTTCTTGAGTTGATGTAGTAAGCGGAAGGTGAATTTCCTTTCCGGTTTTAGCAGAGAGGTGCACTGCTTCTATAATTTCAACTGTTTTTCGCCCACCATGGCCATCAACAATGCTTGCTTCTTCATCACCAATAATTTTACGTATTGCCTGGCGGAATACTGCATCGTGTTTTGATGCAGAACCTCTGTAGGATCCATAATCATTAGCGGGTGATTGTTCTTCTAATTGCTTAGGTGGAGGGCTGCCTGCAACGTTCCAGTGTTCAATTTTGTTAAGGTATTCCCCTCCTACTTTTACAGATCCTTTTTCTCCAAGAATAGTGAGTGATCCTTCAATATTATGGTCATATGCACATGTAGTATAGTAGATGGTTCCAATAGCTCCTGATTCAAATCGAAGAATGACTGCGCCAGTGTCTTCTGCTTCGATGTCGTGTGTAAATGTGTCTGTTTGTGCAAAAACGCTTTTTACAGGGCCTCCAATCCACTGTATTGTATCAAGAAAGTGTGATGCTTGTGTTGAGAGCGCTCCTCCATCAAGGTCAAGTGTCCCTCTCCACGCTTCTTCTTCATAGTATTCATTTCTACGGTTCCAAATAACATTTGCAGTAATAGTATAGAGTTTTCCAAAAAGACCTTGGTTAAGTGCTTCAGAAACTGCGCGTATTGGGAGGTTGAATCTATTTTGTTTAACTACGAACAAGTGTTTTCCAGATTCTGTAGCCGCTGCAATCATTGCATCTGCATCAGCTACTGATAAGGACATTGGTTTTTCACAAATAACATGTTTTCCGGCTTTGAGTGCTGCAATCGTTGCTTCTGGGTGGTGGCCTGTTGGGGTACAAATGGTGACTACATCAAGATCGTCTAATGCGAGTAAATCCGCATAATTTGTAAAATATTGAGTATTATGTGTTTCCCCTGCTTTTTGTGCTCGAGACTCTATGATATCTGCAACGCCACGAATACGCACTCCGTCCATCTTTGAGAGGAATGACAAGTGCCGTGTTCCAATTTTTCCACATCCAATAACTCCAAACTGTACCATAAAATCTAGGGTTCTAAAGGGGTTAAAAAGATATTGGTGCTACTTTGTACTGAGTACTGTATTCATTATTTTGATTAATTGGGCTCCAATTTTTTTTTCAGAATAGTTGTTTGCTGAAGCAATAATTGCTTTTTTAGAAAGCTTGGTTGCAAGTGCTTGTTCAATACTTGCTCCAAAATCTTCAACACTGTACGGCTTAGCTAAGAATCCTGTTTTCCCATGGGTGACTGTTTCAGCAGGTCCTGCATTGTCAGCCCATGCAATTACAGGACATCCGCACGCCATTGCTTCAATAGGGGTTAGTCCGAAGTCTTCTTTTGGTGCTGTCATAAGAAAACAAGATGCTCCACTATAAAGTGCCACAAGATTGTCGAGTGAAACGCGGCCAAGAATTTTGACTCTCGTTGCAATGCCAAGTTCAGCTATGAGGTTTTTGATTACTTCTTCTTCCTCTATTGTTCCAGAAATAACCATTTGTACATCAGCATTATTCTTTGCTACATTGGCAAATGCACGTACTGCTTGATCAGGGCGCTTATCTTTAATCATTCGCCCGTGTAATAATACGTATTTGGAGGTAATGCCTAGTTTTTGTAGTGCTTTTTTTCGTTTTAGAGGCGACATTGGTTTGAATGTTTTTCCGAGTGGAGGGTATAACACGATTGGCTCAATGTCATAAATTGAGCGTGTTCGTTTTGCAGTATAGTTGCTATTCACAAAGACACACGCTGCATTTCTGATTGCTTTTTTATCTTTTCGAGCTATGAATGGGCCCATAAAGAGTCCTGCCACGTATGCGCAAAATCGTGCAGGATTATTTACCCATGCAAGATTACGCCCATAAATGAAATTAGGTGGGTGGTGTAAGAAGACAGCATAGGGTGTTTTTGTTTTTTTCCAATGGGCGTATGCTAGTTGTGATGTCATATAGCTATGCGTAATAAGGGCATCAGCCCCTGTAAGCTTGACTGTTCCTGGAAGGGCAAATGCAGTGGTGTATCGAAGAAGTTCTCCCTTGCGCTTTACAAGAGGTTTCATATCGGTGTTAACCGTAAAGCCGAGAAAGTCTGAGATATTAGGTGCTTCTTGCTCATCAACATGAATGAATTTGAGTTGAGTTGTGTGTGTTTTCTCAAGGGCTTGTGCTTGAAAAAACATTACTCGCTCAAGCCCGCCTACTTCTTTTAAGAAATCATATAATATTTGTATTGTTGCCATTAGTATATCGCACCTCTAAGGGCGTCGGTAATAGCTGCATGTACAGCCTTTAAAGGTTTAGTAGTCTCAACCCGAATGATTGATGCTTCAGCATGCTTTGCAAAATACTGTTCATATAATGCAGTTTTTTCTATATGAAATAATTCTGAATGATCATTGTCTCGCTTGAATGTTTGTTTTGGATCACTCGCTAGGTAGAATGTAAGGTGTGGTTTTGGAACAGGGAGCCTAGTGCGAAGCGGTGTTTTACGATATGCTAGTTTAACTGCGGTGTCGTGCGAGTATCGATCAAAGATTATTGCATCATAAAAGAGATATCGCAGTAAGAACGCATATATTGTCATGGTGTCTTTAAGTTTCACCAGTAGGGGGTGCGGTCCTTTTTTCCCCTCTGATAAATCGCTATTCGAAGTCCCTGGCAATTCCCATGCTAAGTGTACCATCTTCACGCGTTTGTTTTTTTGAGTTAGTGTTTTTTGTATATGGCGTGCAGCGCTTGTTTTTCCACTACCGTCAATGCCTGAAACAGTAATTATTTTCATGAAACAAATCGTCTCCAGGATTTTGAACTGATAAAATAGGCTACTGTTTTTAGGTGTTCTAGAAGTTGTAGTGGCAGGCGCGTGTCTGCAGCAATACGCCTACTCATATGAAAAAAGTTAGTTCCAAATGAATAAGTGTATGGAAATGTGGGTGGTGAACGTGAGGACTTGAGCTTAGTCATGTCTTTAAGCACTTTTTCAAGAACAGCGCTCCAAGCGTGTTCTGAAGCAATTTTTTGAATATAGCGCATATCAAGTTGTTTTGTTAATGCCTGTTCTAAATGCAGGTAATCGCAGAGTGTCATCTCATAATTTTCAAAGAAAAGATGTGCGATATTAATGAGCACATCATCTTCAGGTGATGCAACTGGAATGTTCCTAAATCTTTTTCGTCGTTCAAATACTGCGTGCTTATCAAGAAAAATATGGCCGTTCCAAGAAACTTCTTTATGGATGTGGATTTTAAGACCTCCTCCTGGAGGCTTACACATTATTTTTTTAGGTTCGCGGTAAATGCTAGTAATCTTGTAGTTGTTATTACGGGCATAAGCAAGTACTGTCTGGACATCTTTTTTTTTCGGGAGTAAAACGTCAAGGTTACTATCTACATACTTGAAATGCTTAAATCCTTTTAACACAACAAACTCAACGTTTAACTTTTGTAGTTGCTTGCAAATTGTTTGAGCATCATTAAAATAGCGAGTATACTCTTGCTTTGAATCAGCGGCATAGAGTGCTAGTTTGTTACGTGTAAGGTATCGCTTCAGCTCAGGAGTTACCTGAACGCTCTTATCATTATTCATAAGGGTCCGTGCTTGCTCATACTGTTTTTTCTGATTCATGAAATGCTTCCTCCAATACTGATTCATAGGTTCTACCAATGGTCGCAAGGTTATATGCTTGTTCTATTTTAGTGCTTGCATTTTGGGCCATGCGTTTTTTCTGAAGAGGGTTATCGTGGATTGATTTAAGGGCTGCATAAAGTGATAAGGGGTTGTTTGGTTTAACAAGGTATCCTTCCTTGCCATGGGTGATTATCTCAGAAAGGTAGCCAATATTGGTAGTTATGGCGCAAGTGTCGCATGCCATCGCTTCAACAAGAGTAAGGGGGATTGGGGGGATGCATCCGGTTGTTTTAAACGGAAATAGTACGACGTCTGCAGCGCTAATATCGATTTCATTATCTTTTACAAAACCAACCTTGATTGTAATATCTTTCTTATACTTGGAAGATTGCGCTCTAGCAATTGTAGCGTCTAAATTAATATCGGGTAGCAGGTTGAGAACAAGTTTTGCATGCGAGGTTTCTTCCCTGAGTTTTTCAAAAGCATCAATGATCGTATCCATTCCTCGGAGCATAACTGCCCGTCCATAAAAGAATAGGATGAAGTCTTTTGGAGAGTAGCCTCTTTTTTTTCTAGCTTGGTTTTTTGGTAGTGGGGTGTATTTTGTAATATCTACTCCATAGGGGATGTAGGTTGTCTTTCCAGTATCTAATGTGCGAGCAAGGCCTTTAACCGGAGTAATCACTTTTTTAAGATCAGCATTGCGTAGTAATCGTTTCAGTATTTTTTTCCCAAGGAAGAATCCAAGTATGTCGTCAATATTGAGGACGAATGAAAAACTATCTTTAATTTCTATGAAGGTTAGGTGTGAAAGTTCTTTATGAGAGACTGGAATATCGCGTATGTCGAATACAAACCCTTCTTTTCTTTTATAAAATGGCATAAAAAGCGCTGCAATAAGCCCTCCAAAGAAAATCACTTTTGTTTTTGCAGGTAGTGAATGGAGAATTTTTCTAATCTTAAAATAGAATACATGGTCTGAACAAGGCACTACTCGAACATCAAGTTCTTTAGGAAGTGTTTGATTAGGTGCTAAAACAACCCGATTTGTGAGTATTGTAACTCGTGCCAGTCCAAGTGTTTTGGCAAGGTCGTACATGTGTTTTGACTTTCCAGTTTTAGGTTCAAACTTTTTAGCAATAAAGACTATTTCTTTCATCGTTGAGCACGCAAGGTCCAACCTTCTTTGGTTGTTGCTTGCAGTATTTTTCCGCTTACTGAAGCACTCATAACAACACTCATGTACGTAATAATTCCGCCTAGTAATTGCAGGTCTTTGACTCGTAATAATCGTGTAATAATTGCAAAAAATGGTGTGTTCGAGCTTTTAGCAAATGTCGGGCTTTCGGCATATTTAGTTTTCACTTGACGACGGGCAAGTGCCGTCCTCTTTTTTTGCTTGTAAATATCAGGGTAGCGCATGGTTGTGTACGCTGCTATCATTCGAGGCATTGCAATTGAGGGGGCATACACTAAGTGGTGGTTTGAAGTTACAATATCAAATGTTCGTTCAATGTCATCTGCTAGGGTTTCATTTGACTTAAAGAGCTCTCTACGAAACACATTTACCAGTATGGGGTGTAATGCAAGATGTAATTTACGGGTATCAAGTATGAGGTGGTTTTTGTAGGGCTTACTAATCTTTTTCCTATCAAGCAGCATTGTTGTTAGGCTAAACCATGCTGAGGAAAGATGTGCGAGAGAGTATTTTTGGTGTTTTTTTCCTTTTTGTAATGCTGAAAGCACTTCATTCGTGCATGAAACGGGGAAGGATTCAATTATTCCTCCGATTTTTGGGTCTTCAAATAATGAAATCATTTTCAGCATTCCCTCTTTGTCAGCTTGAAAAACCCAGTCTGCATCATGAATTATGAATAAGTCTCCTTTTGCTTTTGTAGCTAGGGCATTAATTACCGGTGGTTTCCCTGAACGGTAATCCATAACATAGTGCTTAATTTTTTTTGAACGTTTTTTATAGTGTTTTACAACTTCTTCAGTTGCATCTGTACATCCGTCTAGGCCAATAAGCACTTCATAGTTTGGGTAAGGTAGTGTAACGAGTGCTTCCAGGGCAGTTCCAATTATTTTCTCTTCATTATGTGCTGCCATGAGAAACGTAATCTTTGGGAGTTTTTTCATATTTTGTCGTCGATATACGTGCTTTTTACGTGCTTGGGGCATACAGGTTAGGAAAATACATTGTTTTTAAATGTAGTGAGATAATCGCTTCTCAGTTAATAAAAACGTACAGAGTAACAGCACGACTGAGGTCAGTAAGAATGCGGTAGCATATACCGTTAGTGAACTAGTAAAGAGATAGAGTGCTACTGCCTGAATGGGCAAGACGAGTGGCATAATCCAATAATTACGTAGTTGACCGCTTGAAAGTTTGTATAGGAGTCGTAAATTCGCAATCGAAATAAAGCAGGCGCTAAGGCCAAGGATTGGAAGTGCTGCAGCTGCCTGAGGGATTGTTTTTCCTGAAAAAAGTGTAATCACCAGTGATGGCAACATATAGAATATGAAAATGCCCCCTAGGAGGAGTGCAATTGTTATGCCAAGTGATTGTTTGAATAGTCTTTTACGTTCTTTGTCTTCTTTATTGCTCGCGGACATGGGGAATAGTGCTTTGCTAATGGGTTTAGTTCCTAAAAAGAGTGTTTTGGCAAGTACTGATGCTATGGCATATATTCCTGCAGTTTCTGCTGAGAACGCATTTTTGGCAATTATGATATCGAGATTCAGAAAAACAGTTATTGTAGAGATAATAACAAACGTTGGTTTTGTAAATGAGTAGGCAGTTTCTGTCTGAGCTTTTTTCGCTGGCACGCTAAAGAAATCGCGTAGAGGGAGTAATGAAAAGATAAGTGCAGTATAGGAACCTATGATAACTCCTAGCATCGCTCCGAATGCCGCGTATCCTGTAGCTACAAAAAGTATGGCAAATACTAATTTGACAAGCGCTTCTATCACAAGATTACTTCCGAGGCTAGCGAATCGTTGCTTGCCTTGTAATGCTCCTCGAGTAATTGGCAGTATAAATGTTGCAATTAAAAGTACTCCTGGAAACAGTAAGAGTGAAATTGGAATTTTGAGCCAGAGTGAGAGCGGATAAAGGAGTAATGCGTAAAGTACAAAGAAAATTGTTGAGAAAACGAATCCTTTTTTCATCGCTCTTGAAAGGGCATCTTTGATTTTCCCTTTAGATTCTTCTTTTGCAACATATTGTGCTAAAACTGTTTGTATTGATTCAGAAAAAATACCAATTACATAAATCACTGAGAATAATGCTGCAACAAGGCCATACTCTGCAACAGTAAGCATTCGTGCCATTGCAAAATGAAAGAAAAAATTGACAACATTAAATAGGGCAAATGCAATGAGTAGTATCAGCCCTCCTCGAACAAGGGTGTTTTTTTTAACTGATTTCATGCATTCTATGATTATTAGCTGTACTTAAAGGTTACTTGCTTTCACAACAAAAGAATAAATACGGACTAGCGCACTGTAGGTACATGCGAAATGAAAAGCGAGAATTTAATAATTCTCTAAAAAAAATAGCAAAATCTTCCGTTATTGTGCTTGCAGGACTTTTTTTATCAAAAATTTTCAATTATGTGTATCGGATTGTAATTGCAAGAAGTCTCGGGCCTGAGGCATATGGGCTTTTTTCACTTGCAATAATGCTAAGTGGATGGGCTGTTATTCTCGCAAGTCTTGGGTTAGGTGAGGGGATTGTTCGGTATGTCTCGGTATTTAGGGGAAATAATGAAAAGGGAAAGGTTCAATATCTCTTCCAGTTCACCACAAAGCTATTTTTGATAACTGGGTTGATAGGGTTCTTAGTTTTATTCTTTAGCGCTGAATTTATTTCAGTAGGGATTTTTGATGAGCCTGGGCTCACTATTTTTCTCAAATTTTTCAGTATTGCAGTACCTCTAACTATTTTCTTATCATTATATCTTGCAACATTACGCGGTCATGAATACATTGGATGGACTTCTTTAATTCAAAATGTTCTTGGTCCTGGAACAAAGCTTAGTTCGATGGTTGTACTGTTATTGGCTGGGTTTTCATTAGGTGCTATTTTTGGATCGTACTTGGCGGGAATTGCAATACCTCTGATTATTGCAATAATTGTTTCCAGAAAAAAAATCAGATATGCGTTCAAAAAAAGCGCTCTTGCAAAAGATGAGCAGTCACAAGTATTTAGGGAGGTTTTGAGGTATTCATGGCCTTTATTATTCGCAGGATTTATGTGGCGAATGTTCCACTGGACTGATTCATTTGTTATAGGCTACTTTTTAGACGCTGTAGATGTGGGGATTTACAATGCTGCAATTCCAATTGTAGCACTGATTCATATTCCCTCTCAATTATTCATGCAGCTGTTCTTCCCACTTGTTAGTCGGGAAAATGCAAAAGGGGATCGTGAAACGGTAAAGCAACTAAGCCAACAGGTTGGTAAATGGGTTTTTGCATTGAGTATTCCAACAGTAATACTGATGGTTGTCTTTGCAAGGTCAATAGTGCGTATCCTTTTCGGAACAGAATTCGCTGGAGCAACTACTGCATTGATAATCTTATCTACAGGAACTTTTTTCATTGCCTTTTTCGAAATTGCAATCCGTCTTCTCGCAACTATTGGTAAATCAAAACTAATTCTTGTTGATGTATGCTGTATTGCAGGGGTCAATGCTTTACTTAATATTGTATTAGTGCCTCGATACGGGATTGAAGGGGCTGCTCTCGCAACCGCAGTTTCACTTACAGTATTAAGTGTAATTCTCGGGGTACAAACCTGGCGCCATACGGGTATTATTCCAGTTCGGAGAACATTTGCACAGATTTGTCTTGCTGCGGGTATATCGCTGGGTATAGTGTATCCGCTCGCACATGCTTTTGGAGGGGAGTTGCTAATCGATGCAATGCTTGGTATATTGTTTATTTTATCGTATTGTTTACTGCTTTTGGTACTCAAGGCTTTCGATTATAATGATAGGATGATTGTAAAAAGTGCCCTTAGGAGGCGCAAGAAGAATAAGAAGTAACTACTCAATATTAACAATCTTTAAAAATGGAACAATCAAAGCCCTAGTATGAAGGCAGCAATTACTGGTGGTAGCGGATTCTTGGGAACAGCAATCTATAAAGAGTTATTGAGGCGAGGCCAAGAAGTAGTCTTATTTGATCGGTCAGAGCCACCTTATGCTTTACCGCAAGGTGTTCGCTGGCGCAAATGTGACGTTTCAAATGTACATCAGGTTAAGGCTGCAATGGATGAGGAAAAACCGGATCATCTTTACTTGCTCGCAGGAATGCTTGGGACAACAGAATTAACTTATCAGCCAGTTAATGCTTCGCGTGTAAATGTAGGGGGTGTTTCTAGTTTTATGCAAATCCTTGCTGAGGGCGGTTCTCTGCCAAGAACGTTTTATGTTACTAAGCCGAGCGCCTGGGAAAACATGTACACAATTACAAAAGACGCTGCAAATAGAATCATGAAATTCTACAGCATGAAGAATGAGGATGGTTCTTCAGTAACTGGGCTTAAGAACACGTTTGAACTCGTATTGCATAAATGGTTTAATGCTTATGGTCCTGGACAACACACCCACCCTGTTCGTAAGGCAGTTCCATATATGATTTTGTCAGCTCTTGCAAATAGGCCAATTCGAATCCACGGTAATGGTGAGCAAACTGCAGATTACATTCATATTGATGATATTGCTAAGATAGCTGTTCACGCAATGAATCAGGAAAAAGTCCCGTATAGTAAAAAAGATGGCTTTTTGATACCTACTGAAATGGATATTGGCACTGGGGTGCCTATTAGTGTTAATCAGCTAGTAGAAACAATCGTACGTCTCACTGAGTCAAAGTCTGAAATTATTCATGATCATATGCGGTCCGGTGAAACGCCTGACACTGAACTAGTTGCAAATCCAGTTCATATTAACAAAATAATGGGTGCTGGTCAGCGAGTAGGGTATAGGCATAAATTTGTTGATTTTGAAGATGGCATGTGGGAAACTATTCAGTGGTATAAGGCACTTCCGGAAAGCCATAAGCAAGAAGCACTTGAATTCTATGATAAGACTGCTCATTCAGAAGAAGAGTTACGAGCATTCTTTACACAGGGAAAAGCAGCTGCTGAACCCTCTGAAGAGGCATAATAGTTCTGCAATAATCTTTAAAAACTACTTTTTAGCTGGTGTTATATGGAGTATCGTCCTCGAGTAATTGCTGCTGTGAGTAAGAATAGTGGTCGTCGTGTTATAGAGTTTCTCACAAAGCGTGGAGAAAATCTTACTGATGTATTTGTTCTTGATGAAAAGTATGCTATTCCTGGAACAGGGTTTAAGACTTTTGATGATCTCATTCATAAAGGGTCAAAAACGAGATTGCATAAGGTTCGCTCATTAGAGGATCATGTTGACACAATAAGGGCTGCTAATCCTGATGTGTTACTTATGAATTGGTCAGAAGTGCTCGGAGAGTATATTCTTTCAATCCCTAAAAGGGGTGTTGCCGGTTTTCACTATTCAAAGCTTCCTGATCGTCGAGGTGCTAACCCTGCAGTATGGGCTATGCTCCATGGGCTACCAAAAAGCGAAGTTACATTTCATTATTACACTCCGGAAATTGATAAAGGTGATGTGATTGATACTGAGGGGTATATGCTACCTGACGGGGCATATCACGATGAGGTAATGGGTAATGTTGAGGGTGCTATGATTACAATTCTTGATCGTTCGTTTGACGCGTTTAAGAATGGAACCGCTCCCCGTAAAAAGATTGATTTCACAAAAGGGAGCATTTACACTCCCAAATTAGGTTTTAAAGATGGAAGGATTGCATGGGGTCGTGAAACTGCAGAAAGTGCAAGTCGTCGTGTTCGTGCTTTCGCACCACCCTTTGCTGGAGCCTATTCCTATTGGAAACATAAGGGTGATTCTCAAAAATTATATATTCTTAGAGCAGATGCAGTTGAGGAAGGGCTTGAAGGAAGGGTAATTGATGACTGGAAAAACTATTCTGCTAGGGAACTTCATGGGAAAATTAGTGATGGTGCGCTCTATGCTCCCACAGGCAAGGGGTATCTCAAAATTACGCAAACACGATTGGGAGGCCCTAAGGAATGAACGAAAAAAAAGTTGTATTAGTCTTGGCAGCACACCTTGATGATGAGGTGTTGGGTGCTGGAGGAAC
The DNA here is from genome assembly GCA_038121585.1 of archaeon. Lineage (GTDB taxonomy): Archaea > Nanobdellota > Nanobdellia > Pacearchaeales > GW2011-AR1 > JAYONY01. The sequence goes on from JAYONY010000001.1 coordinate 370,376, forward strand.
TATTGCTCGTCATATAGCAGAAGGTGATGATGTATATATTCACATTGTTCGCGATGGAATTGCAGAAAGGCATGGGCATGCAAATTCTCGTGAAGAAGCAACAAGGATGCGAGAGGTTGTTAAGGAAGATGCTCGTAAATGCGCAGAGGTGCTTGGTGTTGTACGGGAAAATGTTAGTTTCGGGGGATATTCATTGTATGATTCTTTCTCTACCCAACACCAACTCGGTCAAATGAGTGTTTCTAAAAATCTTGAAGACGTAATTGATAAAGTCAACCCGCATATTGTGTACACGCATCATCATGGGGATTCACACCTTGATCACAAGGTTGTACATGATGCAACAATGCTTGCAACACGAGCAATTAGTCGCAGAGATCATCGGATTCAAAGAGTTCTTGCTTATGAGGTTCCTTCATCGACTGATCAAATGTTTCAACGGGAAGGAACAGTATTTTTACCTAACTCGTATGTGGATATTACGCCGTATATTGATAGGAAATTAGAAGCGTTTAGTCAATATGCGACTGAAGTGGAGCTTGATCCAAACCCGAGGTCATTACCTAAACTTAGGGCAAAAGCGGCTCAGCGAGGAGGAGAAATGAATACTACCTATGCCGAAGCCTTTAGTTTGTTACGTGAATTCAAACGGATTGATCATCCAATAAGAGAATGATACAGTTCTGCAAGTTCATTACTCAATCGTTGCGGTCCAAATCTATCCTGTACAAAAACACGCCCTGCTTTGCCCATTGCAATACGCTTTGCGGGGTTGTCAAGTAAAAATTGAATGTGTTTAGCAATCGTAGCACTATCTTTCACGGGGGCGAGCAGTCCAGTTTTTGTAGCAATTATTCCATCTGGTAATCCTGCAAAGTCTGAAGTAATAACTGGGAGTTCCATGGCCTGTGCTTCTTCTACTGCTACTCCTTGACCTTCGCCACTCCCATAGCTCGCAGGTATGCTTGTAAGAATGAATAGATCTGCACGGCTGTACTCATCAAGTAATGCTTGACCTGTTTTACGCCCTACGAAGGCAACTTTATTTTCTATTTTTTCTTCTTTTATCACTGCACGCAAATGGTCTTCCATTGGACCATCTCCTACTATGCGGTATTCTACATCAGCATACTTTCCTTCACGAAGTGCCTGTGCAAATCCTCGTAAGGAATATTCATGTCCTTTTTCTTCCATGAGGCGCCCGACAGTAAGGAGTATGTTCTTTTTTTGGTTACGATGAATCTTTGGATTACGCTTGAAACGTTCTGAATCAATCATCATAGGGATGATGTGCACGCTATCTTCATTTGAGCATCCGAGTTCCATTGCTCGTTTTTTCGTAAATGTAGAATTAGCGGTATATGCATCTCCTCGGGCGAATAGAGGGAGGTATACGTGCTCATTGGTTTTCAGAGGGTAGCCATTAACATCTCCTCCATGAAAAGATGTAACGAGTTTTCCCTGAATGCCAGCATCTTTAACAATGGCTCCAACAAGGCCCATCGGGCCAAAGTGAGAATGAATAATATCAAATTGCTTGCCTGATGTGCGCATTGCTTGCTCTACGAATAGAGGAATGAGTGTGTGTGCTATTTTTCCATATTTGAACCTGTTCGTAAGTCGTAAGGCTTTGAATGGGTGGCGTAGCGCAATTGGGAGTGCTCGCATCACTCGAGCCATGCTTCCTTTTGGTATAGTAAGAAAAATTGACTTGTCATAAATCTTGTAGCGTTCAAGTTTTTCTTTATTATTCTCTGTTTTTGTATCTTCACGAATAACAAAGATAGTGACATCAAATCCTTTATCTATCACTCCTGCTATCTGATCAAGTAAGAATGAGCCTATTGGTTCTGGAAATGCTTCTGCTATGATGAATGCTACTTTTGGTTGTTTCATTTTTTAAGGAATTTCAAATATACTTTGCGAAGTGTTCGAAATAGCTTGTCGTTATTTGGATAATCGTGGTGGCTTTTGACTGGCTCTTGCAGGATAGTATCAAATTCTTCTTCTGTAAATCCTAGTTTGCGAATAACGTATTCTTTTTCGTGCTGCAGTTTTGCAGGCTCTTCAGGCGGATTTTGTAATTGCTTAATGGCTTCTTCACGTGATATTTCATTCGCACAAATAAGTGCTGATAAATGTGCTCTTCGTTTATCAACATTAAATTTTTTTGGTAGAATATAATGCTGATAGAATCGGGTGAATGTTGACTCTCCATGTTTTGAACCATAATCTTCCCATCCTAATTCTTCACTAATAATTTTTTTAGCAGTTTCTTTTGTATAGTCGATATAGTTAAGCACTTCTATCTCTCGAATTCCTGAAAATGATTGGTACGCAATTCTCTTGGGTAGTGTGTAGAGTGGAAATGTTTTTAGTGGTCGCGTTCCAAATTGCTTGTGTATTGCAACGATATTTTTTGCATCACTTTTATTGTATCTCCATTGCATTGGGAGTATTCCTTCGGTTACTAGATTAACGCCTGAAAGAATATACTTAATACCTTCTCGTTTTGCAGCATTGTAAACTGTTGCTTTAATTGCGTGGTCTGTTAGTGCTTCAATATCAATGACTGATGCTTTAAGATACGATCGTTGCAGGTCTTTGAATTCTTCCCAATCAATAACATGGGTGTATAAATCAATTCCAAGCTTACGGACTATGCGGTGAATGTTTTTTGTTGCTGTTCGTGAATTCCATCCGTTATCAAGGTGTACTGCGAGGGGTCGTAACCCTAGTTCTTTTACGGCAATATATGCGAGGTAGGTGCTATCAACTCCTCCGCTAAGCCCGACTATACAGTCATATTTTTTGTCTTTTCCCTTAGATTGTATCACTTCAATAAATGAGGTAAGTCGTTTTTTTCCTTCAGCACCTGAAAAAACGCGTTCACGCACTTTCGCATAGTAGCTCGTGCAATTACTACATTCCCCTTGTTCATTAAAGGTGATATCTGGGTCTGTAGTATCCATCACACATCGAGTACAAATCTGATAATCCATAAAGTGAGAATTTTCTGAGGATATTTAAGACTGTCTATGATTGTGCAAGCGCTTCTAGTAATTCCTCGTGGTCTGGATAGTTAATGAGGATCCCTTTATTTTTTCCACTATATACAAATAGACTTCCTGCTGCTACTGCAGATGCTCCAGCATCTATTGCTGGTTTTAGATCTTCTAATGTTCCAGCCCCTCCGCTTGCGATTATGGGGATTCGTACAGCAGAAGCAACTTGCCGATACAGTTCTAAATTATATCCTGCCATTGTTCCTTCAGCATCTACGGAGGTGATGATTAGTTCTCCAGCTCCGGCTGATTCCATATATTTTGCAAGACTTACAACGTCTTCATTAGTATTTTGCGTTGCGTTGGTGTGGAATACAGTGTTTTTGTTACCTTCCCGTTTAACATCTAATGAGACAACTATTGATTGACTTCCAAAAATATTTGCTGCTTGAGTAACAAGGGATGGGTTCTGTAATGCTGCAGTGTTAATGATTACTTTGTCAGCTCCTCGTGCAAACATTGCGCGCACGTCTTCAAGCGTACTAATTCCTCCTCCTACAGCAAACGGAACAAATGCTTCTTCACTCACTTCTTGAACGAAATCATGTGAGATGCATCTTTTTTCGCGGGTTGCAGTTATATCTAAGAGGACTATTTCATCAGCTTGAAAGTCGTTGAAAATGCGTATTGCATTCATGGGGTCTCCAATATATATTGGATTCTTGAAATTAGTTGTTTTTACTAGTCCTTCACCTTGCAGTAAGAGGCAAGGGATAACGCGAGGCCTATACATTAGTATCCTCCAAGAAATGCTTGATTATTTTTAGGCCTTCATCATGACTTTTTTCAGGGTGAAACTGCACACCAATTATATTCTCCTTTTGAACTGCTGAAACAAACTTCGTCCCATACTCAGTTGTTGCTAGTATATCTCTTTTTGTTTCACAGGTAACGTAGTATGAATGTACAAAATAGAAGGGTGTTGTTGTAGCAACTCCTGCAAGGAGGGGGTGGTCTTTCGCAGGGGCAATTGTATTCCATCCAATATGAGGGACGCGTATAGCATCATTAGTAAATTTTGTAGTGGTTGCGTTAATCCACCCTAACCCTGGAACATCTCCTTCTTCACTATGTTTTGTGAGTAATTGCATGCCTAGGCAAATGCCTAATAGAGGGGTTTTTTCATTCAGCACTTTTTCAGTAAGGGGTTTGAGCAGTCCTTTTGATTGCAAACGTGCCATTCCTTCTTTAAAATGTCCGACGCCAGGAAGAAAAAGCTTATCTGCGTCTAAAATGAGTGCCGGATCATCAGATATACGTGGTGAGTGTCCCAGTCGCTTAATTGCTTTTGCGAGAGAATGGAGGTTTCCCATGCCGTAGTCTACAATGACTGATTTCATAGTTTCTTCATCTATTGAATACATTTAAACATTTAGCACCTCTGATGCAAGGGCTGAAAATGTCTTAAAGGCAAAGTTTATCGTCGATACGCTACCTAAACTATATAAACTGATTTTTTGTGGGTTTGCCATGGTTAAGAACATCTGTTTTTTCTCTGCTGGATTTGCATTTAATCGACTTAATAGATTAAAATATTACGAGGAAATTTTTGGAGATGATACAAATATTTTTTTGTATACTACTGAAAAATATTCTAAGAACGAAAAAGAAAATTATCAGTATAAATGGAACGGTCTAAAAAAAACAAATATTGTTGTTGGAAAATATGATTTCTTACTTCCGTTTAGGATTAGGAAATTTTGCAAGGAGGAAAATATAGATGTCATTACAAATCTCGGTGCTTTTCCATCTGCTTTTTTCCTGCTGCTTGCTACACTCTTTATTCGCACGAGTTATTATGTAAACTTGTATGGGGGCTTGTATCTTATCGGGCAAGCAAAGATTAGATTGTACGTTCGGATTGCTTTGTTTGAGGTGCTGCTCTTATTTTCAAAAAAAGCTATTTCAGTTGATGTGGGGGATGCAAATTTATTCAAGCGTCTAAATGGGTTTTCAAATACCTTGCGTAATAAGGTTTATTTTCTAGCTGCACCTGTTGATGAAACCTTGTTTTCTCCTCGTAAAAAAAGTGTTGCTCGAAAAAAAGCAGGATTGCCCAAACAGAAAAAAATTGTCATTTCTGTTGGAAGAATTAGTTGGGGTAAGTGTTCTGATTTATTAATCGACCTTATAAAACAAAATCCTGAGGTGTACTTTGTCATTGTTGGAAGGGCAATAGATCCTGCTTTTGCAAAGCTACGCTGTAAAAATTTTGAATACCATCCTGTGAAAAATTCTGAAGAACTAGTTGAGTATTATAGTGCTGCGGATATTGGGTTTTTCATGCACCGGCAGCATGGTGCGGGGTTAGGTCAAACCACTGGTGAATCGCTTGCTTGTGGCACTCCTGCAGTCGTGCCATTTCGAAGAGGCGTCCCTCAAGCGAAGGGTGTTTTCCAAATCGCAATTTCAAAAGAAGCAGCTAATGCTGTCGTCAGGGATTTTTTGCAAGAGCCTGATAAAGAAAAGTTTAATAACGCTGCAAGAAAGTATTGTATAAGTAACCTTTCAAGAACTCGTTGGAAACGGGATTATCGTAACGTATACCTTGATAAGGGTGAGTAAACGAATGGATAACAAAGGATTTATTGCGAGAAAATATCGTACGATTGCAAAATGGATTGAGCCGGGTTCTGAGATTTTAGAGGTTGGCTGTGGGACTGCACAGATTAAGGATTTAGTGAGTGATGCAAAATATGTTGGTATTGATGCGAGTGATGAAAGTGTAACTGCCCTTAAGAAAAGCGGTCATATGGCTTATAATGTCAACCTTAACACTGACGAGCCTCCTAAGATGAAACAAAAATTTGACTATGTTCTCTTTTTAGATATTCTCGAACATTTGCTAAACCCTGCTAAAGTACTAGCTGATTATTCTAAATTTCTTAAGAAGGATGGAAAAATTATTGTTTCGCTACCGAATGATTATCACCTACTAAACAAAATACGGTTTATAACTAATAAAAAAATTGTTGAGCGTCCTTTCTGGGGCAGTGGGCACATTCATATTTACCCAATTCATGAAGGGAGACGATTTATTGAAAATCAGGGGTTTCAGATTACAAAACAAACCTACTTAGCAACTCACAGGCCTCGTGTTATTCCTGAAAAAGTAAGGGATTTTATGGGGCGAACCTTCCCAAAAAGTTTTGCTAGAATAACGCTGTATGTTGCCCAAAAAAAATAATTACTGTTTTTTCTCAAATCGTACGTACATTGGATTAGAAAAGTACGGTAATGCTTTTGCCATTTGAGTATTCATACGGGATACATGTTTATACATTGATTGTGAAAACATGCGCGGTGGGAAAAAGGCTTTTGATTTAACTTCTTTTATCACTAGGTTGTTCTCGCGAGCAATACGCTTTATTGCAAAGTAACTCATTAGGTTGAAGTGTCGTAGTTTTTTTCTCCATAATCTTGTCATTGTTGGAAAGACGGTAAATGAATGTAAATTGAAGAAATCAATGATGACGGATCCTCCTGGCTTCACTACCCTCGCCATTTCTCGAATGACTTGTGCATATTCTGGTGTATGGCAAATAAATCGGGAAGTAATGGCTACTGAGAAATGATTGTCAGGGTAGGGTATTTCTGTAGCACTTGCCACGCTTAGCTTTGCCTTAGGCACTCGTTTCTGTGCAATCTGCAACATGTCTTTTGAGATGTCAATGCCGTGGATTTCTCGATTCCCGTAATAGGGAAAAACACGCCCTGTACCACAGGCAATATCAAGCAGTGGGCCTTTAGGAGCATTTTGAACATAGTTTTGCACTATCGAAACTTCTCGGGCAAAGACTTCTCTATCTCGAATATCTGATGATCTTTTTGTATCATAAATTTCTGCTTCTTTCCCAAAATACCAGCCCGAAAGCTTTGATATTACGTTCGCTTTTTCCATGTTAGTACAGTGTATATTTTCTTGAGTAGGATGAGGAAGTAAAGGCTGCTTAAAAAGACTATTGCAGTAGGAATTGCGTCGAATACGACGAGGAAATAGAAGAACGTAAAAGGTGCATCTATTGGGAGGAAGGAATAAATTGGGTAAAAAATACCTTTGTTCTCGTGCACTTCTCGTATTTTTTTAATGGTGGCTAGCCGTTGCAAAATTGTTGTATCAACTATGAGTGTAAGAAAAAGAGATGATGAGCCAAACAGGCCGATTGTAAGAAGCGTAGCATTGTCGCTACTCATATAATGCGACCAAACAATTCCTGTTAGAAACAATACTGCAATGAGGTAATGGGCAATTCTATCTCTTTTTTGCCAGACTAATGAAAATTCGTTTCGATAGCGAGCGAGCGGTCCATCAACATAGTCAACGAGGAAAACAAATTGATAGAGTGTGAGGAAGATAACGCGGGTCGCATAATCTCCGATAAATAACATGATTCCTGTTAGGAGGGCGAATGAAACTCTAAAGAGGAGTAAATGATGGGCTCGTATAGGTGTTTTTTTAAGAAATTCAAGGAGCGTTGACTTCATGAGTTTTCTCAAGAACGCTGTTTTGTACATATTGGTTTCTCCACAAGGGTTGTATCCTGAAAGCACTCGCCTTATCGTATTTAAAAAGGTTTGGTGGGGCTTACCCACAAATGTATCTGCTAACTGTGCAAAATAATAAAAAAGGGTCTTTTATAGTATGGTGTAATGGATGAAAAGAAAAAGCAGGCCGTAAAAGAAAGTATTAAGGCTTGGCTCAAGGAGCCGTCTAATCTTTGGCTTGTAGTCGTTGTAGGTTTTGCATTTATTATTCGATTGTATTATTTTAACTTGACTCAGAATCAACCTCTTTGGTGGGATGAATCTGATTATTTAGCATTTGCAAAAAACATTGCAGGTTTTCCCGTTGAGTGGGTTGTTACTGCAAAGCATAATTCTATTTATCCTTTTTTAGCAGGTGCTATCTTTGCGATTGGGGGGAGTGAGGCCTTTGCAAAATTCGTATTGCAATTTATTCCTTCAATCCTCACTGTTTTTTTCACATACGTTACTGCAAAGAAAATGTATGGTGACTATCGGATAGGTCTTATCGCAGCAGCTATTCTTTCTGTTTTCTGGGTGCATTTGTTTAACACGATGCGCTTTCATGTTGACATTCTCGGATTTTTCACTGGTGTTTTAGCGATCTATGTGTTCTGGACAGGGTATGAGCGTAAAGAGAAACTCTTTGGGAAGATTCCCTCTCGCTGGGCAATTCCTTTGGCAGTCACCCTCGTACTCCTAACTTACATGGTTCGTAGAGGGTACTTTCTATTCGGATTATTCTTCTTAGTGTATATGCTTATAACAAAAAATCCTAAGCAATTAATGCGCGATAAGTATAATTGGATTGGACTTGCTATTGCTATCGTAGGAATACTCATTGCAGAAACAGTAATTTTTGTGGCTGGTATAGGGGGTGTTGGTGGTGATTATTTCCAATCTGAAAACGCAATTAACTTTTTACCTTTGCAGTTGTTTGGCTCGCAGGAACGAGGGTTCTTCATCATGAATGGGGGACTTGCATTTAATGGGTTATTCTTTGCATTTTGGATTGGGGCAATTATTGCACTTGCAAACGCAGTTATTAGTTTCCCCGTTATTCGAAAAAAAGCCGCGGGGATTGCGCGTTCAGATGTGTTTAATCTATTAGCTATCATTATCACTCTTGGATTTTTCATTTATGTACTTAGGATTCAGGGTTCGTTTGGTGAAACAAGATGGTATCTTCCACTAGCATTCGCGGCTTTTGTATGTGTGGGCAGGGGTCTTGTAACAATTGCCAACCAGCTAAAACCCTATCATAAATATGCAGGTGTTGTGTTGATAGTGCTTGTTGTAGGGCTTGGAATGTATCATCAAGTACAGGTTTCAGATAATATTATCACTTCAAGAGTGGAGTCGTTTGAGGGTATTCGTCAAGCAGGATTATTCTTGCGCGAGAATTCAGATCCTAACGCGCTTATTATCACAACACCGCTCCCTCAAGTTGCATATTATGCTGAACGCAAGGTCATTCAACCCAAGCAGATGCTTGGTGCAGATACGTATGAAGTGCCACTGGAAGATGTTTTGCAAAAAATCAGGGAAACTCCAGAGGCGCAGTTTATGATAGTCTCATTTTCAGAACCTAATCATCCTACGTGGATGAAGCAGGTAGTTACAGAAGGTGGGCGCATGAGGGCGTGGGAAATTCCATTTATGGATTCAAGAATTGACTTTGCGACTGGGGAACAAACAATTATGGAGTCTAAGACGTACGGTGATCTAACCTTCCAATTATTGACTGTTCAAAAAGACGTTTTTGTATACGGTATTACCCGGGAATAAGCAGTCTTAACGTTTATAAAGCGCTTCCTGTAGGTCTATGTAAGATGATTATAAGATATGTGCTCACGCTTCCAATCTTAGCAAGCTTCTTAGTAACTCTTTTTCTCATGCCTTTTTGGATTCGTAAATCAAAGCAAATTGGTCTTAGTTGGTCAGATATGAATAAATGGGGTAACCCTCAGGTCTCTGGCGCGGGTGGTGTTATCGTTATTCTCGGTTTTATTATTGGCCTACTTAGTTATATCGCATATACCGTTTTTATTTTAGGCGGGTCGCAAGCAAAACTTGTCGAATCGCTTGCAGTACTCTCTGTAGTGTTGCTTGCAGGTGGGCTTGGATTTGTTGATGACTTGTTTGGTTGGCGACGGGGGGGTCTTTCTATACGTTCAAGATTAATATTGCTCTTATTTGCTGCTATTCCTCTAGTGGCAATTAATGCAGGTAGAAGCACTATCTTTGTACCCTTTCTCGGTTCAATTGACTTTGGCATTATCTATCCTTTACTTATAATTCCTATTGGTATTGTTGGTGCAACTGCAACGTTTAATTTTTTAGAGGGCTTTAATGGGCTTGGTGCTGGCCAAGGTATAATCTTGCTTTCTGCAATGGCAGTAGTGGCATTCTTTACAGGTAGCTCTTGGTTATCAGTTATCGCATTATGTATGGTCGGGGCATTAGTCGCGTTTCTCCAGTTGAATTTTTCTCCCGCTCAAGTGTTACCTGGTGATGCCTTAACGTATGCTGTAGGGAGTCTTATTGCTTCAATTGCAATACTCGGTAATTTTGAAAAAATAGCTGTTTTCTTTTTCATACCGGTGATTATTGAAACATTTTTGAAAATGCGTAAAAAACTTAAAGTACATTCATTTGCAATTCCTGAACGTGATGGCACACTTAAGCCTCGTTACGATAAGCTATATGGGTTAACTCATACAACTCTTTTTATCTATCAAAAATTAGGCATAAAACCAACTGAGAGAAAAGTTGTTATTGGCATTTGGAGTTTTCAAATCGTTATTGTTCTGTTAGGCTTATTTATTTTCAGAGAAGGCATTTTCTAAGCTATCGTCGTGAACAACATAGTTTAAATAAGCTGTTTTTTTGAATGTCTCATGTCTGAATCAAAAGTTGTGGACAGGGTGGTTGACGCTTTATTTGACCTCAAAAAAGAGCAAGTATTCCTCTTAGCAATTATTGCAGGGGGGTTGCTAATTAGAATTATTGCTGCGATTAATCTCGGTGTTAGTGCTGATGACATGCATCATGTTACACATGCAATTAATTTCTTTTCTGCTGATCGTCTAGTTACCTATGATCAATCTTCAGGGTTATGGCATTCATTCACGAGTATTATATATGCTTTATTTGGTGCTTCTCAATTTACCTCTCGGTTTGCAGCTGTGCTTTTTGGAACTGCAACTATTCCCGTGCTCTATCTTCTTACCAAACGTTTTTTCACTAAAGAAATAGCGCTTATTGCAGCGTTTCTTCTTGCAGTAGCACCGTTTCACATAAAGAATAGTATTGCAGAGATGGACAATATGGCGATGTTTTTTGTGATGTTTAGTATGCTCTTATTTGTTGATGGTATCAAATCCTCTAAGAAGATATATCCGCTTCTGAGCGGGCTCTGCATGGGTGCTGCTTTATACACAAAAGTATATCCTGTGCTGTTTATCCCTTCTTTTGCACTTTTCTTTTTCATTGTCAAAAGAAAGGAATCTGCAAACTTCTTTTCTAAAGAAAACATGCAGAAAATCCTTATTTTCTCTGTTGTAGCGGGGTTGTTTGCAATTCCAGTTCTTACACATAATCTATTGCTCTATCAGGACAAAGGGTTTGTGGATCTTCAATTCACTAGAACTTTTGATATCGGAAGGGATATTTCAGAACAATACTATGGGTGGGACCATCAGTTCACTGCAGAAAATGCTTGGGCTGGACTAGTTTTCGGTGATCGAGAGACCGGTGGGGGCGGACAACCTTTGCTTTGGTATACGTTCATGTTCATTAAAGTGGCAAGTCCTCTCCTTTTCTTTTTAGGAATTATTGGTGTTGCACTCGTGCTTTTCAAGAAAGTTTCGTATACTCCGTATCTAATCTTTTTTGGGTGTATGGTTGCAGTAATATGGCCGTTTCTTGCATCAATAATCTTGCTCCCCAAACACTTCGTATTCTTTGAACTATTGTTCATTCCACTTGCTGCTTGCACGCTTTCTGAAGCGTCTCGCTGGACTAAAAAGCGCGTTGATGCTTCGCTAGCACTCCCTCTTATTCTGGGAATTGTTGTTGTAGTTTCTCTTGGCATGCTTGGAACTGCAAATCCAAATGCATTAACGCACGTGTATGGTAAGAGTCATGTCCCGCAAGTAATGAGTTATGTTGAGAGTGACATTCCTCAAGATGCTCTTATCGTGGCTGATAGCAGATTTTACCGTGGTAGGGTTCATTGGATGTTCTACGGGCGACCCTATCTTGAAGGGCTAGAATTTATTGAATTATTAAATCAACAAGAAGCTGCTCAAGGGGCTCTAGTCCCAACAGAAGTGTTCTTTGTAGAATGTATATCGCAGGATTGTGGCTGGGGGAGGAATCAAATTCAGGGCCCGCTTAACGACTCTATGCAGGCACTCACAGCTTCTTTTGCAGAGGGGGGAACACTCACAGCTAGTTTTACCGAACCGAATCGTAAGGAAACGTATATCCCACTTTTTTCCGGAGATACAAGCGTAGAGGCAGTGAAGATTTACCGTGCTGAAATCCCTCTCAATCCTCAGGTTGTTCAAGTAGCTAAAAATCCTCGATCATGGTTCCTCTATCCTATTGGGTATGAACCAGAAAGTGAACTATTTGATAGTTATACGCTTGATTCAATGTTTGAACAAGCACTTTTTAGACTAGCTCGCTTAATTGTTATCTTTTCATTACTTATTGCTTGTGTAGCCCCTCTATATTGTCTCTATTTGGTGATTATTGAACGATGAAATTCTCAATTATTATTCCGGTGTATAACGAAGAAAAAACGATTAAGGAAGTGCTTGCAGCGGTGAAAAAAGTTGCTTTGCCAGGTGATAAAGAAGTGATTATTATCGATGATGGTAGTCGCGATGGTTCTAGAAATGTTATTGAAGAGTATATTCGTAAGAATAACTCTAAAAAAACATCTTTCACGCTTGTTACCAAAGAAAATGGGGGGAAAGGTTCTGCCATTAGAAAAGGGTTCGAAAAAGCAACTGGTGATATTATTATGATTCAGGACGCAGACCTCGAATACAATCCTGAAGAATATATTTCTCTTGTTAAGCCAATTATTGCTAAAGAAACTCGTGTAGTGTATGGCTCTCGATTTCTCAATGATCATAAACCATTATACAAATTATTTTATCTTGGAAATAAATTTTTATCCCTTACAACAAAAGTATTGTACAGGGCAAATATTACCGATATGGAAACTTGTTACAAAGTGTTCGATGCACGTGTGATTAAACAACTTCCTCTAAAAGCTAATAAATTTGATATTGAACCTGAGATAACTGCTAAACTCCTCCGTTCTGGAATTACGATTAAAGAAATGCCTATCTCATATGCTCCGAGAACTGTTGAAGAAGGTAAAAAAATCGGATGGAAGGATGGTTTGCAAGCATTAGGAGTATTATTCCGTCTACGTTTTTTTCACATTCCCCACAAATACCACGCTAATCCAAAGTAGTAATGCTGAAGAAAATAAGAGCGCTATCGTAAACTGATAGAGTGTTTCAGAAAAGAGAACTAAGACAATTGGTTGTACGATTACTCCGATGAGCAGTAGGTGATAGTGTGAAACTGTGTTTTTAGATAGTTTATGCATAAGCACTAAATTGGTTAGCGCGATAATACTCATGCTAATTCCTACTAGCAATAATATATTTGATGCATTCGGTAGTGGTGAGCCAACAAAAAGTGTAACAATGAAGTGTGCTAAAAAGTAGAAGAGTAGCAACGCACTTCCTGCAACTAGCACAAGTAAACCTAACGCACGAATCATTACTCCTTCTTTTTTCTGTTTGTGTTCTTTTTCCTCTACAGAGTACGGGAACATCGCACGGCTGATTGGTTGTGTTCCAAAAAAGATTGTTTTTGCGAGTATTGATGCAACTGCGTAAGCTCCTGCAGTTAACTCATCAAAAACTGCTTTCGCAATTATGACGTCCATACTGTAGAAAATGAGGATGTAGAGGACCATAAAGAATGCAGGGTAGCTATAGGAGTAAATATCGGGTACGTTAGCATGTTTTTGAGAACTTGCTAAAATAGGGCGTAATGGGATGAATGAGAGTATGAATGCAAGTGTAGCTCCAAAAATATGTGCTGCTATTGCCCCATACACTGACCATCCTGCAAAAACAAGCACTACTGCAAGCACTATTCTAATGCTTGACTCTACTACCATATTGCTTCCCAGCGCATAAAATTGCTTGTTACCCTGTAAAATCCCTCTCGTTACTGGTATTGCGAGGGATAAGAAAATCATTATCCCATTTAACACAAGGAGTGAACTGGGAATTGAGAGTGCTGGGGCTGCTACAATAGCTAGTAGGGCATATCCTATAAAAAGTACGAGTGAATAGCGACTTGCTTTTTGTAATGAGCGAACAAGTAGGTCTTTTTGAATGTCTTTTGAAGGGTTTTTTGTACTGTATCTCGCTATTATCATCTGTATCGAATCAGTAAAGACAGTTATGACGTAAATGACTGCAAATAATGTTGCTAAAATCCCGTATGCTGCAATGTCCAGCAGTCGCACCATTGCAAAATGAAATGCAAAATTAAGAAAGTTGTAGGTGTTAAAAAAGAGTAGTAGGATAATACTTCCCTTTACAAATTGATTTTCCAATCGTTTCATTGCAGTTATGCGAAGAATAATTCTTCAGGATAGGTCAATTCAAGATATGCTTCGTTGACAGTTATGTCTTCAGGATAATCAATTTCCCAAATTCTAATTGGGCCTCTAAATCCTTGGAAGTATACGTAGTCTGGGATATCCGCCCCTTGGGCTTGCAGGCTTTTCACTACTGCGTCAGGTTCGCTGTGAACTAGTTTGAATGTGTCTCCTTCTTCACCGTACAAGTAAATTCTGGTTAGCTGAGCATTAACTGTTCGTGGGCTGAGGTAGAACATAGCGCCGAGCGGGTCAATCGCAAGTTGGCCTCCTTGCTGATTTAGGCTTGGCATGATGAAAATTCCTGCTTCCAGGCCCGTGCCAAAATCAATTCGCGAACCATTCAAATACGCATACCTAAGGGGTATTTCATACTGGTTTTGATTATACACAAAAATACCTACTGGTTGGAGTAGTAGGCCGTCATCCCCAACTTCAAGTCTAATCGCTCCAACACCGGCATTCATTGAAGGTAATAGCACTTGATTTCCGTTTTCAGTTATGTGAATTACATCCTCATCAAGTACTGCCCCTCCCCTATAGAGGAAGACTGTTCGATTCTTTGCCTCAAATGCTTGTGAAGGGTCTCGTTGGAATGTTGGAATCCAACTTCTCCGGTCATACGTAACATCAGAGCCAATTGAGGAAAACGCAGTGTATTTCCCTATATCTGTAGGGTCAATAAGGAAGTGTGTTGCTTCGTGCGAATATAAGAACTCAAGAGCATCTCGATTATTCGGTGAGGTAAGTGCATGCCTTCCCATTAAGTGGTTCCAATAGGATCGTGCGTTTCCACCATCAAGGATTGTTGTACGTTCACCGATTGATTGTACCCAGTATCCATAGTCCCACCAGTGGCCAAACACAGCGTCTTCTGCAACGTTTTCCCGTACCCAGCCCATCGCATACTGCCATTGCTGAGTGTAAGGTGATGGTGCGAATGCTTCTGCTTGAGAACTTACTCCGTTATAGAATGAGTGTGCTGAAAAGAGTGTTGCAATGATGACTAATCCAAAGACTGTTAGTGCTATAACTCTTGGCACTCCTTTTTTAGCTTTATGTGCTTGTAGGGCTGTTAAAACGACGAGATACCCAATAATCATTGATACAGGAATTGCAAGTACCATGATTGTTCGCACTGCTCCTCGTGCCGCTACAATTCCTAAGAAAAGGAATGAGAGGGTCATAATAAGGCCGAAGTCTATTTTCTTAAAGTTCTGGATTTTTCCTTTCTTGTAATAGTTATAATAGTAGTATCCTGCTACTGCAAAGAATAATATAAATCCTGAGGCATAAAAGAGTACGCTGATAGTGTTCTCTCCTGTAAATGTTCCACTTGAGCTGAATCGACTAAATATGACTGCAAGTAATAGGTAGGTGTATGAGAGTGTGAGTGCTAGTCTTTCTTTTTGATTCACACTTTTACCAAGTAACTGATAGAAAAGATAGACTGATCCAATAAAGAATAGCCAGAAGGTAAGTGGGGGGTTAGCTCCATCTCCAATTTGTACTCGAGGTCCAAAGTTACCTGCCCATTCTGAAAAGTAAGGTTGTCTATTTTCAGCAACTGTTTGAATAAGTCGTGATGTTGCTGGTTTAACAAGAGAGTCATATAATTCTCCTGCTTGGGATGGGAAAAATGAGGGTCCAAATACAACACTTCCCACTACTATTCCTAAAAGAATGACTGCTATTGCGGAAGTTACTCGTGGGGGGATGTTTCTAAAACGGTAGAGTTTAAGCTTTTGTTTATAGTTTGTATTAAATGCTAGGTGATGAACAAGCATAGTTACAAAGACGAATGCTGCAGCTGCGGTCGTAACGTTACGGAAGAGACCGAGGAAGGAGTATCGTGTAGCAATCATAAGGAGGAATGTTGCCAGTAGCCATGTTCCGTATGCTTGCAGCTCTTGCTTACCCGTGCTTCCTAGTAGGAATGCAAGGAATGCTGATGGCGCAATAATAATGAAGATAAAGATATACCCTCCCCAAATATTTGCCATGCCTGTGGTTGCGAGTGCTCCCAGTATTGCAAAGATGATACGTGGTTTTTGCTTTTTAGCAGTCCATGCTTCTAAGAAGAAGTAGAGTGCTAAGAACATGAAGAAGAAAGCAGAGGCTTCTTTTTCGGGAATACCAGCTATTGTTCGCGGAAGGAGCACGGGGAATACTGAAATAAAGAATGATCCAATAAGTGCTATTACTGTAGCACTTTTTTGCCCTAGGGAGGCAAGGAATAGTTTACGGGTAAGTAAGTAGAATGCGATAACGGTAATGCCAAACATGAATGCTGGAAAGAGTACTGATGAATGAGTGACTGATTCTGAACCAAACATTGTTGCGACTTTGTGGAACCATGCCATAAGGTATGGGTGGAAAAGATATTCTTCTGTTGTAGGAAGGCCAAAAGGTGCATATCGCATCATATCAACTGCCATGAGCGATCCATTCTCAACAATATACTTTGTCCAGCGTAAGAAGAGAAATGGGTCAAGGTCAGGTCCGAGTGTCCAGGTTCCTGTTGTAACATCTTTGAGTCTAGGAAGATTAAGTGTTCGAATACGTACGGCTAACCAAACAATGATTGCTAGCACAACATAACTAACGTATGTATAATTTTTCTTGAGCCATGCAATTGCTTTCTCTTTACGAACGCGCATTAACTCTTCTTCAGATGCAGTGCCCTTCTTCTCAATTGTGTGGGCAGGAATATCCTTCTTTTTCTCTTCGGGGTAATCCATGGGGAACTCAGTGAGCCTCGGTATATAAATCTTTCACGTCGCTAGAACGTCGAAAAACGTTTATTTCTTATCAATTAGTTTTGTACGCATAATAATTTGTTTTCCAACTTTATGGTACAGGTATCTGCCTTCTTTAATTTGGAAACCTTCTTGTTTCAATATTGATCGTACTTCAGGTAGGGAATATTGGTAAATCTTATATCCTGTTGGGCGAAAGATCATCTTGTAAAATACACTTACAAATCGTCGAGCGAATGATTTATCTTCTGCATCAAAAATAAGATGGCCTCCTTTCTTAAGCACTCTTCGTGCTTCTCGAATTGCTTTACGTAAATCAGTTTCGTCTAAATGATTCCAAACGCGCATAGTAACTACTGTATCAAATGTATTGTCTCCAAATGGTATGTCGAACATATCTCCATAGACGCATTTTGCTTTTGGATTTTTTGCATGTGCAATACTAAGCATGTCTTTTGAAGTATCAATTGCTGTTACTTTTCCTAAATGCTTAGTGAGAAATCCACTACTGCATCCAAGCTCAAGCACTTTTTCTTTATCTTTCTTATCAATAAGTGTCAAGAAGTGTTTTAGTTCAAGGGCTCTCTTTCTTCGTCGGTAGGCATTTCCTTCTCGTTGGCTATCGTAGGTTCCAGTTACTTTTTTATTACGGTAATATTCGGTAAACTTCTGAGAATCTTTACTTTTCATACAAGAGTGCTTTCGCGGTGATTTTTAAAGATTTCTATGATTATGTGAAAAACAGAGGGGTAACAAATACTTCGAGTAATGCTGCAATAAAGAGGATTACAACTGCTATAATGATAAGATTAAGGGTGTCTTGGAGTATTTCCCAAAATCTATCTGTTCCTGCCTCATGGCGTATAACTGCGATTGATAAAATTCCTCCGGCGAGTGCTGCAACAAAGTAGGCTGCAATTTCAGGTATTCCGTGTAACATATATCGTGCAAGTGCGAGTGGTAAAAGTCCAAGGTCTGATTTTGTAAATATGCCTATTGCTGCAGCGATAACACTTGCATTCCATGCAAGTACAAATATGGCTCCAGCTCCAAAAACGAGTGAGAATACAATAGTGAATATAAGGACGTAAATGTTATTTGCAAAAATAAGGAATAATCGTTCTCCATTAGATGCAAATGCTGTTGTGGCTGAACCTTTGTCTGCTCCAAACTGTGTTACACAACTATCGAAGTTTGACGGGCGATTAATCAGACAATACGTTTCTATTTGTGCACTAAAACTCGTTGTTGTAGGGAGTAGGATGTACCAGAATGCAAAGCCTACTACAAACCCCATAAAAAGCCACATGAATGCCATTATTGCTTTTTCGTGTTCTTTAAGTAATCGAAACGCTCCTAAATGTTGTGTTGCCTTATCTTCTTCAAGTTTGATTACGTAGTACATGAATGGTAGTGAAAACATTACTGTGAATGTGACAACAAGAATTCCAGAATAATTTGCGAGGACTGCGTCTTGTGCGAATATCCAATTAACTAATAGGACTGATAGACTTGCATAAAACACTCCTACAAAAAAGAGTTCCCATGGTTTACGCTCCGCTTTCTGCGGGCTCATAAGCATTTCTAACATTGTTACACCTCTCTAGATTGAACTGCATAGGGATTTTTATATAGTTTCCTACAGTGGTCATAGCATGGGAAATGTTGAGGAGATAGTTAAGGATATTAAGTCGCTTAAAATTCAAGGGGCGACTAATGTTGCTAAAGCAGGTCTTCGTGCGTACCTTTTACGTCCTACTGAGTCGGTTAAGAGAAAAGTATGTGCTGCGCGGCCAACAGAACCATTGTTATATAATGCTTTAGAGCATGTAACAAGTATTGGTCCTCGTGAAGTACGAGCCCATTTATCTCGTGCTCAAACGAGTATTGCGCTCTACGCTCAAGACATACTCAAGAAAACGTGCGTGGTATACACGCATTGCCATTCATCAACAGTCATCAAAGCAATTATACTAGCGCATACTACTAAAAAGCGTATTTCTGTAGTAAACACTGAGACCCGGCCATTTTTTCAGGGGCGCAAGACTGCTCGTGAACTTGCTAAAGCAGGTATTGCAGTAACCTCATTTGTAGACAGTGCGATGGAGCAAGCACTTAACCAGGCAGACTATGTGCTGCTTGGTGCGGATGCGATTCTCAAAGATGGAGTCATTAACAAAGTGGGAAGTTATGCGATTGCTGAACTTGCGTTTCATCACAAAAAACCAGTGTATATTTTAGCTGATTCTTGGAAGTTTTTTAATAAAGAAGTCCCTATTGAGGAACGTGATTTCCATGAGGTGTGGGGTGCGGTCCCTCAAGGGGTAAAAGTAAGAAATCCTGCGTTTGAAAAAATACCTAAGAAATACATTTCAAAAATTATTACTGAAGAAGGTATTCTAGACTACAAGCAATTTATGCGGAAGTTCTCGCCTTAATTTCTTGCTCTTCAAGGGCTTGAATTTGGGATTGTAGTTCAGTATTAAGCTGTTCATATTGTGATACTACTTGCACTCGTAGCTCGCCGAGCCTACGCGTTTGTTCCGTAACTATTTCGAGCGCATTCTCAGGTTTTTTACGTACATAATAGCCTTTGCCTACATCAACAAAGAGCTCTTTATCTTTGATGTCTGTCCGGATAAACACTCCTTTGCCAAGCATTGCAAGCATCTCTTTTTCTTCACTTTCAGCTAATTCTTTGAGATGCGCATCAAATGCACGAAGCTCTTCGAGTTGCGTATCAATAATTTTTGCTTGTTCTTCAAGTTCTTGTGATTGTTGATGCATCATTTGTAGTTGCATCAAGAGTTCTTGATCCATGATTAGAATGCATAAAAAGCAGTATAAAAAGCTATGCTACCTTAAACCACTTCTTAAAGAGGGTTGTAAATACCATTGAGGCGATTAAGTAATACAATAGCCACCATCCTCCATAAATTGGGGAGAGTGTTTCTTGGAACCATCTAAAGAAGAGAATGATTGGAATGCCCGTATACGTAAATGCACGAAATGTTAAGTGCATCATCGGTCCCATGAGTTCAAATTGTTTTTTAGTGAGTTCTTGAATCTTTTCAGGGTGTTCTTTGAATTCTTTCATCTGTTTCTGAATTTCTTTTTGTTCAGAACGGAGTCGTTTCATCTCTTTTTGATCTGTGAGATACTTCTGTGCTAGCATTAAGATAAAAGAAATTATTGCCACAACCAGCAAGAAACCTATGAAGTTGTTTAGAGCTATTAGTGTTCCAAATGTGGGGTCAAGTACTGCATGCACTCCATTACGAATAGTATCAAGTTCTTCCCACTGGTAGCCAATATACATTGCGATAGCCAGAACGACAAATATTGCGATGGTGCTCTTTTTCATAATTGGAATAGTCTCTTTCTATTTGTAAATGTTTTGATCTACGAAGTTCCCATAAATTTACGCATTGCTGGATGCATATCAACAGCGTGTTGTTGCGCAACGTTTTGGTAGAGTTGATAGATTATCATAACTGCTAAGAGGATTGCAGTTCCTGAAGTAAGTGCTCCGAGCTGATCTGCAACTGATGCAAGGAGGCCAATTGCAAGACCTCCCATTACGGTAAGTGGCATGATGTATCGCTTGAGGATTGTTTCAAGAACACGAGGGTCTTTTCTAAATCCTGGAATTTGTAATCCTGAATTAATTATTTTTTGTGCTTGTCCTGCAGAGTCCATACCTGTTGTTTTAACCCAAAAGATAGAGAAAATCATTGCTCCAAGCATGTAGAATATAAGGTGTACTAATGCTTGGCCCACTAGGCTGGCAGTCATTGTGCCAGTAATAATTGCTTCTATAATGTTGCTGGAACCAAGCCAATATGCAATACCGCTAATTGGGACGCCATTAGAGAATCCACCGAGGAATGTCGGTCTTCCGAGCCAGTTTTCAAGAAGCCCTGCAAATAGCTGTATATTCGCTACAAGTGCAGCTACCAAAATAACAGGGATTACTGAGGCATAGAAGAATGCTAATGGCCATTTAACGCCATATCCCCGAATACGGTCATAACTGAGAGGGATTTCTACCTTCAGACTTTGTGCCCAAACAACACCTAAGAAGATAAGTGCTGTTACGGCGATTGCAGCAACTGCAAGTAGTAGTGCGCTTGCATCACCGTTAATTATTGAAGCGATAATAACAAGTACTCGTCCAGTACAAGTGTTTCCAGGTTCACCAAATCCTACAAGACAATTACCTCCTCCCGGGGTAATAAATCCAAAGAGTGATGTAAAGAGTTGTAACGCTACTCCTGAAACAATAAAGAATGATACTCCTGAACCAAAGCCCCATTTCTGTGATACTTCATCCATGAACATGATTGCAAAGCCACCAAGAATTAATTGTACAATAACGAGTCCCTCATACCCTGGCGTCGCCTCAAGCCCTCGCATAAGTACGAATACTATTGCTTCAAATACAATAAAGAAGATAACTCCAAGTTTTTGAATCCCTTGAAAAAGTTTTTTACCTTCTTCTGTTTTTGTATCAAGATTCAAAATGCCAGAACCAACTAGTAGTTGAAGGATAATTGAACTTGTTACAATTGGCCCAACACCAAGACTGATAATTGAACCGAAATCTGTTCCTAAGATAACTGCAAGAAATTGAAATCGTTCAAATGCATTAGATGACAATCCGTGTAATGGGATATTGAGCATTATGAAAAATGCACCAAGAACGATTAGTGTCCATTTAAGTTTCGTATTAAAACTTACCTTCTTTTCATCAGGCTTACGTACTTCCGGAAGATTTTGAATGATTGCTTTGAGCACCATGGTTGATGTATCAGAAAGGACTTTTTAAAACTTGAGGAGAGAGGGTTTATTCAGCTACTTTTTCCTTAGTTTCTGCCTTCTTTTGAGTTAGTTCGAGGATAATTTCTCCACCTGCTTTCTTAACTGCTTCCTGTGCGCCTTTGGTTGCTGCTTTAGCATGGATGGTTAATTTAAGCTCACCAATATCTGTTCCGATAATTTTGAAATTTTTAAGCGTAACTTCGTATGAATCTCCTTTTCCAGTTGCAATTTTCTTTGCTACAAGTGTTGGAATATTTTCGCTGATTGTCCGCAGACTCATAGTCTTAACTATTTCGCGCTTAGGTGCTCGGAGGGTTGTTCGCTTACCAAAGTACTTCTTGCCTGCTACTTTTAGGACTTTCTTGTGGTCTGCTCGCTTTCCACTACCTGCATTTCCAATTCCTCCTCGGTGTCCCTTACCACGTGCTTTTTTCTTAGCACCACGGCTATGGGTGTGTGTTCCTCGGTGTCGTGTGTTTTTCTTTCGTTTCTTTACGTTCATTCAAAGTCCTCCATGAGGTCATCTTCCTCCATGGTATTGAAACTGTTGAGTTTCCAGCACTCATTACACTCCTGCGGAGGGTACGTGCTGTGTTCGATGTGACCGCAATCACATTGCCATGCATTTGTTACTGATGTCATCGTTCTTATAACATGCGCTCGACAAGTTTGCCGATAGCATCTTTGTGGTCGCCGAGCACTCCTTTGTGCACGCCAACGTGTTTTTTACTGTCTATTCCTCCACGTGGTGGATGAAGCCTGAAAAATGGTTTAATGCCTAATTCTTCAAGGCGTTTTGTAGCTAGTTGTTTAATCACTGCTTTAGCATCTATTGGTTTGCCGTCTTCTGACTTTCCTCGTATGGTGATGAGTTCTTCAAGTAACGCATCACTTGCAGTGCCGTAAGCTACATAATTTCGTACTTTGAGAAGCGTTTTTCGATTCTCAGGTGTGTCTTGAAGTATTACTGCAGCATATTTTCTTCGTAAGCGCATTCGGTGGAGTGTTTCCTGTACAGCTTTTGGATTATTGACCATGCCAGCAATTCGTATTACGAGTATCATTTGCGATCCTCCATGTGGAGTTGTGTTGTTTTCTCAAGTGCAGCAACACATGCTCGTGCTAAATTGAATGTTGTTCGAATGTGTCCCTTACTTTTACCATATACGTCTTTTACGCCGGCTAGTTGTAAGATCTTCTTCATTTCATCACCTACTACCAGGCCCGTTCCTCGTGGTGCTGGCTTAAGCTTAACATGTACGCTTCCACATTTACCTTCTACAATATAGGGGATTGTGTGTGGGTCATTCTTGTAGTGGTCGTTGTGTTTATCATCAGGGTTTTCAAAACCAAGGCGCATTTTGATAACATTAATTTTAGCATTTCGTACTGCTTTACTACGTGCAGGAAGTGTTTCTTTTGCTCGTCCATATCCAACACCTACATGTCCTCGACCGTCACCAATAGCTGCCATTGCTGAGAATGTGAGGATATTTCCTTCTTTCGTCTTCTTTTGCGTTTGTCGCCATGCTCGTCGTTTACCGCCGCCGAACTTACCCTTTGCCTGTCCGATAAGGAGTAGTTCATTTCGTGGCTTAATGAGTGTATCAACAATTTCTGGTTCAAGAATTTTCTTGTGATTTGCAAGTACATCATCGATATCTGTAATCTTGCCTGCAAGCACATCTTTCCCAAGTTGTGTTTTAGGAGCCCACGCAGCAAGTTGCTCGGCTTGTTCTTTAGCTTCTCGTGCTGCTCGCTTCTCTTCAAGGGTAAGTGTTCGTTCATCAACAGGTGTAGCGTCTTGCACTGCTTCTGCACGAGAGAGTGCAGGGTCTGCTTTTTCAATTTTGACACCTTCTTCTACGATGATATCCGCATCTTCATTTTCAGGTACTTGCTTTTTATGTTCCGTAGCATCCTTAGCAAGTTCTTCTGGTGTTGGTTCTACTAAGTCTTTAGGTTGGTTTTTTGTTTCTGGTTCAGCCATTTTTCTGATGTACTCCTATAG
>JAYONY010000001.1:394271-420989 GCA_038121585.1 archaeon
CTCCTATAGTTGGAAAATGATGGTTCAGCCCCTGAGGGGTTGATTCAGTCATTGTTATTTAATGCCTCCCTTTACTTTCTCAATAAATGCATGTCCTTTTTCTGAAGAGCTCATAATCTCATCACTTGGGAGTATTGCTTCTGAGTGCGCAACATTCATTCCTCCATCAACAGCTCCTTTGAGGAATGCATAGGTGCGTGATCCTGCAATGCTTCGCGCAAGGCCAATATCAAGAATTGGTTGTTCTTTTCCTTTGTACTTGCTTGCAAGGAGGTATCCTGTCAAGTACGCTGCTCCTCGACTTTTAAGGCTTCCGGCTGCATCTTTTGACCAACCATGATTAAGTAGCTCTTTAGAGTGTGCGCTCGCAACAACTTTGTCTTGTGCAACATCGCTGGTAATAATTTGTCCAATAAAGTATTTGTTTGTTCGTCGAATTACAAGTCGTGGTCTTCCAGACTTAAGCATGCCAAATCGCAATTTATAATCTGTTTTTCCTTCTCGTCGTCGTCTTCGAATTGTACGTCCTATCTTCTTCATTAGTCTTCTGCTCCAAATTTAGTGATTCTATCTTTCATTTGAGCTTTGCTCTTAAAGTTTTTCGCTCGAATTTCCTTACGTAATTTCCAATATTGTTCTGATGTTATGGTCCCGTGCTTTCGTAGTTCAAAAATATATTTTCGTAGCTTTCGAGTGAGTGTCATATAGTCTCGCTTTCGAGTATTTACTGTTTGCTTAATACTTCCTGCTCTTCGTCGTGTTTTACGTTTAGGTTTTGTTTTGCTACCTGTTACTTCTTCTACAATGATTGCTTTGTCTTTTACAAGATCTCGAATATCTTGTCGGGTAATTGCTTCTTTCACTTCTTCAAGTCGTTCCTTGTTGAATACAATTCGCTCTCGTCCAACGTTAAGTGTCCGTACTGCAAGTGTTTTTTTCTTATCTAAGTTCATTTTTTACTTTCCTGAGCCGTGCTCTTTGGTTTTTGAATATTGAGTATCTCTGCTTTCATTGTTTCCGCTGCTTTTATGAGCTCTAGTTTTTTCTTTGCTCCAACTGATGCGATAATGATATTTTGTGTTTTTACGTCTACTGCCTTAAGGTCTTGTTCATTATGAACAAGCACTGGTTGTTTACCATTGATGAGGCCTGCTTTTGAAAGTTCTGTTTTATGACCTACTGTTGGACGTGTTGGATAGCCAAACATACGTAAGCGCATCTTGTTGTCTCGACCAGTTGGCCTTCGCCATTTTTGAAGCTTCTTTCGATTCTTACCTAGTTTGGAATAACGATTAGTATCTCTTCGGAGGAATTTCTTTGCCATATTAAATTGCTCCTCCTGGTTTATGAGTTATAAAAATGCCATCTTGAAAGACTCGTCGGTCTTTGTTAGGTACTTTAGTTGCTTTTTCCATGTTTGCTGCTGTTTGTCCTGTCTTTTCAAGATCATGTCCAGTTACAGTAACTTCTTGACCTTTAATTTCAACAGTTACGCCATCAAGGATTTTTGCGTAACGAGCTGTTTTTTCCCCTAGGAAATTAGTGATTGTAACTTTAGTACCTTCTACTTTACAGGTCATTGGAAAGTGCACGTGACAGATTTCGAGTTTATATTCAAATGCTGTTTCAAGACCTTTGATCATGTTGTTTACGTGTGAAATATACGCTTTCATCGTCGCAATATCTTTCTTATTTGCTTTTTTACACTCTAAAGTAAGTGTAGTGCCTTGAAGTGTTACTGCAACGTTTGGAATTTGCATTTTGCGAGTAAGTGTTGTTCCTTCCTTGCTCATATTAAGAATGTTCTTTTCAAGTGTAGCACTAGTGCCTTCTGGTAGTGTAACTGTGATGGTGTGTGGGTGTCGCATGTTTTAGTAAAAGTATGCAATAATACTTCCTCCAATATGTTTTTCTTGAGCTGTTTGATGCGTCATGAGTCCTTGACTAGTTGAAATGATGAGTGTTCCCATTGCTCGTGCGGGTAAGTATCGTTCAACGTACCGTGGGATCATACGTTCTTTTACTACATAGCGAGGTTTTACTGCTCGGCAAGCGTTAAGTTTATCGAATGTAATATGGAGTTGTGTTCCGTCAACTCGATATTCTTTAATATATCCTTTAAGTTTACCAATTGCTAAAACTCCAAGTAATACTTTTGAGTGTCGTGCAAGTGTTACACTACTTTTCTTCGCTCTCTTAGCGTTCATTATTTGATTAAGGCCATCGGCCACTACATCTTGACTCATTGTGTTCTCCTAACTGAATTTCTTAAAGCCCATTTCTTCTGCTATCTCTCGAAATGCTTGTCGGCACATTCCAATACCGTACTGCTTAATATGGCCTCCATATTGGCCTGTTCGTTTACAGCGGTATTTTGCTTTACCCGTTGTTCTATCCTTTGGCTTATTGTGCTTAAGGAACCGGTTAGCTTTTGCTGGCTTGTGCTTAATTTGCTTATACACTTTTCTCCAATCGCTTGCTGTCATTTAGTTAAATTGCGTTTTATACGCTTCCTCCATGAATGTGATAATTTCGTCTTTAGTAACATGTTGTTTTTTTGGGAGTGATCCGCGTTTTGCTTTTTTATGTTTCACACGAACGCCTTTACGTTCAAACGTTACGGTTACGTTAAAGCCTCGAATGCCAATTTCTCTATCGTATTCCATGCCTGGAATGTCAATGTATTCTCGAATACCAAATGAGAAATGATTATCTGAAACTTGTTTTGATTTCAAAGCATTATCGATTGCACCGAGTAGTCTTCGAAGCATATCAACTGCTGATTCTCCTCGGAGTGTAACGTTAGTACCAAGTGGCATGTTTGGTTTTACGCCAAATGAGGGAATTCTTTGTCGCGGTCCTGATTTGTTAATCTGTGGTTTTCGCTCACTAAGTGTTGTTAGAAGCTTGTGTGCTTTATCAAGGTCTGTTCCTGTTGCTCCAGCGCTCAATACGATTTTGGAGATGAAGGGTGCTCTCATAGTATTCATCCGAGTGCTACGATGTCGCGTGCAAGTAGTGCGGCATCTCCTCCTTCTAGTGTAATATGAACTGTGCCATCAGCAACTTCTTTGATAGTTCCTTTCTGACCGACTTTACTTCCTCCGACAACGAGTGCTTTGGCTTTTGCTTCCATTGGGAGCACTTTCTTGAGTTTACCGTTCATATCAAGTTCCACGCTATCCCCAACTCGTGCTTTATGTGTTGTTACAACGTTTGAACCATCATGAAGGTTAAGTTGCATTTTCTTCTTTGGTAATGCTTTCTTACCAACTATTTTACAAACACGAGTGTCTTTCTTTGTTGCGTCAAGACTGTATCGTCCTGTTGGAAGTACACGGAGCATGTAAGATTGGTCTGCTTCGAGAATATTCATAAGACGGATACCTTGACGAATGTCAGTTACTGGTTTACCGTTAATTTTGAGGAGTCCTTGATTAACCATCTGTTTTACTTCTTTACTTGTTTGTGCAAGGCCGAGAATATCTCGAATCGCAATCACTACTGGGATGCCATTTGTAACATTACTTTGAGCTCGAGCTAAGTATTTTGTTCCTTTCCGTGGGAGCGGTAGGTGCAATCCTGATGTTGCGCGTTTTAAGTGCATTTACTTGTCCTTCTTCGCATCTTTTGATGCTGTTTTAGTAGTGTCTGCTTTTGCCTCAGAACTCTTTGTCTTTGAGGCACCCTGAGAAGGGTTTGTCTTAGATTCAGTCTTTTTAGAATCGGAAACAACTCGCTTAAGTCGTTTTTTATCATCTGTCTTTACAGACTGAATAACAAGATTACTTGGGTTAAAATGAACATTAACTTTAGTGCCGTCTTTTTTAGAACGGTTAATACCTTCAATTGTTACGCGTGTGCGCCTTAAGTCAATCTCCAGTACTTTGCCTTTCTTTTTAGCAAAACTACCCCGTATGATAAGCACCTCATCCCCTGTCTTGAGAGGAAGATTCCGTTTACCATACTTCTTACGTAGGTCTTTTGATAATAGTGCACTTAAAAACCTATGCCTTAGGTGTAATGGTGCTTTGTATCGATACTTTCGTTGTTTTCTAACTTGTTTGCTTGAAGCCCATGATGTAGAGAATGTTTTTTTCATTTACAGTACGAATTGCGCGATTTTACCGACTGCTTTAAAGCGTTCAGCAACTTCTTTCGCGACAGCTCCTTTTATCTGGGTTCCTTTCGGGTTACCTTTGTCATCTTTAAGTATTGCTACTGCATTGTCTTCAAAACATACATGTTCACCAGTGAGTCGGCGGTACGGTCGTTTTTGACGAATGATAACTGCGTCAAACACTTCACCTTTCATGTCTGGCTTTCCTTTACGAACTGATACCTTAACGTGATCACCAATTTTAGCGTACTGTTGCGTTCCTTTCGTAGCCTTACCTTTCTTTACACCAACAATTTTCACAATTCGTGCTCCGCTGTTGTCTGAAGCGATAAGCTTTGTTCCAAGGTTCATTCCTCGCGTTGCTTTAGCACTGATTGGTTTCATTGTCGGCCTCCAGGTCGATTGGTTTTTGCATAATCATTTCTAACTGTCGTAAGGCTTTCTCTGAGCTTCTGAATTTGATAGCCGTTTTGAAGCGCATCTTTTTCAGTCTTTGTGACTGACATTATTGCTTCAACAGAAGTTTCAAGTTGGCTAATCACCCTAGTTATTCTGCCTATTCTTCTAAAATCATTTTTTCCATGGTCAATATAGCCTTTCTCACTAACTCTGTCCCCTAACTCTTGAAGTGCGCCTTCTACTTCCCGAAAGGTTGCAGTATATAGATCAACATGACTTTCTAACTGTTTATCGTAGTCACTAGTTGTCTTTAACAAGCTCATGCTCCTGCCTCCCGTACAACTTCAGTTACAATAAAATGAATGATTTTACTAATTGGTCGGCATTCACGTACTTTCACATAGTCGCCTACGTGTACGGTCATGTTTTCTGGAATGCGTGCGTGGATTCGTGTTTTCTTCTTGGTGAATCGTTCGTATTTCTTAACATACAATGTACGTTCGAACTCGATTACAAGGCGTTTGTCAAATTTCTTTGTTACAAATCCGCTGAATGTTCGTCCGTGCGCTAGTGCAGGCTTTCCGCTAGTAATTACGTGTGGCTCTTGGGCCTTCTCTTGGGTTTTTTTTGTTGCTTTCGCTGTCATGTGTGTTCTCCTCGGTTGAGGTTTGCTTCCCTTAGTGTTCGCTCGCGCGATGGTTAATCACTTATTGAATCATCTGAGAACCCTAGTTTAACGAGTACTTGTCGTACTCGCTTTCTATGGTCTCCCATTAGTTCAACAACCCCGTCTTTGACGGTGCCGCCACAAGCGAGTGCAGCTTTAAGGTCTTTCGCCGTTTTCTTGACGTCAACACTCTTGTCAAATCCTGACACGAGGGTTACAACCTTTCCGTACCGACGTTTTTCTGTCGTTACAGTTATGTGCTGCTCGCTTTTAGCGAGATCTTCCCATGCGATAGCGTCAACAGGTAACCCTGTTCTTGGATCTATCTCCATGTATTATTACTTTACAACCTCCGATGTTTCACGTCGGTTGAATGTTAGTATGCGCGCGATTGCCTTTTTAATCTCTTTGGTTTTTGCATTTTGTCGATTTGCTGCTACGTTGCCTCGAACGAGTTCTAAACGTAATTCTTTGAGTTTCGCATCTCGTGCTTTTGTGTCCATTTTCTCAATTGCTTTCATTGTTAAAACTGCCATTAGTTTGCTCCCTCGCTTTTAGTCTCTGGTGTATCATCTGATTCTTCAAGTAACCCTTTACCTACTTCTTTCTTCTCGATTTTTTCAGTTACTTTCTTAGCTACCGCTTTAGCAACTTCTTTTTGAGCTTGTGTTTCAGGCTTCTTTGCCTCAGAACGTTTAGTCTTTGAGGTACCCTGAGTAGGGCTACTTTTCTTTGAACCTTTCTTCTTTGGCTTTGCAGCTTCTGCAGCTTCAAGCTCTGCAAGTATTTTGTCACGTAGCTCATCGTTTACAACGATTCTATCGTGAATATGAGCGTCTGGAGGTAGGATTTTAACTTTAATGCCCACAACTCCTTGTTGTGTTCGTGCTTGTGCTTCTGCGTAGCGAACTACTTTTGCAGGGTCTCCTGTTTTCTTTAAGTAGCCTTCTGCAAACCTCCAGGTTCGTGCTCGGTCCGAAGGTAATTTACCGCTCAGAACTACTTCTGTTCCAAGTGCGCCTGCACCCATGATGTCTCGTAGGACTCGGTATGCAATAAGCTTGAATTTAAGTGATCCTCTACGTTCAAGGTTTAAAGCGATATAATCTGCTACAAGTTGTGCGTCAAGAGATGCATTTTCAATATCTTGAATTTCAATATGGGGATTATCTAGTTTGAATCGCTTTTTGAGTACTGTTGTGAGTTCTGTGATTTTAGTTCCTTTTCGACCAATAATAATGCCCGGTCTGTTTGTTGCCACAATGATTTTTTCTCCTACAGGAGTGTATTCAATGCGTACTTCTGAGATTCTACCTTTACCAAGTGATCGTTTGATATACTCTTTAATGCCGAGTTCTTCTTCTTTGAATTGTACAAATTTCTTTTCGTCCATCTTACTTCTTCTGTCCTCCAATTTCTGCACACCGAAGTGTGAGGTTTGTTCGCTTACCTTGTGCTCGTCCTCCACGCTTCATTGGTCGTGCTGCCCAACTTGCAGATGCGATAGTAATGCGTGTTCGGTCTAGTTCTAATCCATTAACTAGCGCGTTACCTTTTAAGCCTTTCAGAACACTAATAATGTTTCCAGCTGCTTTTACAGGGTATCGTCCGCTCATCATGCCTGGGCCTTTTCGATGAGGTATTTCTCCTTTGAATGGAATTGCACGCTTTAATCGCTTAACTTCTTCAAGCTCAGTAATTGCTTGATCGATTGGTTTATTTTTAATAAATCGTGCAATGTACATTGAGTGCTTGAGTGATACTGGCATGCTACGGCCAAATGCTTCTGCGTATTCTTTCTTAGGCATTTTACGAACTGATGCTGCAACTTTTTTCTTATCAGTCTTTGAGTCTTTTTTATCATCAGATTTCTTTGCAGGCTCTGTTGTGGCTTCTTTTGACTCTGCTTTCTTTTGAGCTTGAGCATCCTTCTTTTCATCCTGCTTAGCTTCTTTCGCTACTTCTTTAACGTCCTTCTCAGTAGCTTTGATATCTTTCTCGATCTTGTCAAGTGTTTCCTCTGTCTTCTTGACTTCTTTCTCAGCTTGTTTATCTTGTTGTTCTGTCATGGTTTACTTCTTCTTCGCTCGTGATCCTTTAGTTGCTCCAACACCCGCACTCGTGTGCTTAACACGTGTTCGTGTTTGTGAGAATTCACCTAGTCGATGACCAATCATATCAAGACTAATTTCTACTTGTTCGTACTGCTTACCATTATGAATGCCAATAAGCATACCCACCATTTTTGGTAAAATAATGAGGTCTCGCAAATGCGTTTTAATACGCTTGTTTCGCGCAAGTTTCTTCTCACAACGGGCAATAAACTTCTCATGAGTGTTATCGTTTCGTAACACGCTTCGTCGACTTCGGGAAGGCAGAAGCGCTGCTACTTCGCGAATATTCATTTCCTTGAGTTCTTCAAGGCTTTTACCGCAATATTTCTTATCTTTTGATTTTACTATTACTTCGTTTGCCATTATCTCTTCTTACCTGTCTTTCGAGGTCGCAGATGTCCTACCTTACGTCCTGGTGGTGCGTTCCGTTTAATTGTCTTGGACATGATTCCTTTACCTCCACGTCCAGTACCGAATGGATGGTCTACTGCATTCGCACTTGCAGCACTGATGCGTGGCCAAAGCTTACTCTTCGATCGCATCTTATAAAACTTCGCTCCTGCTTTCACAAAAGGTTTGAGTGTTTTGCCATCGCCAGCTACAACGCCAATGGTTGCTCGGCAGTTTTCATCTAAACGAACCACTTTCTTGTTTGGCATAAGGATTCCAATTTTTCCATGTTCGAATTTCTTGTGTACGATAGCACTGCTGCCTGCTGTACGTATCATTTTTCCACCATCGCCTGGATTTCGTTCAATATTGAAAATCTTTGTTGCGATTGGAATGTGTTTGAGTTCTACAATATTACCTTCAGCAATGGTGTCTCCTCCAATGTGGATTGTTTGCCCTTCGATAGCCCCGTTAAATGCTGCGTTGTAGAATCGTTCGCCCGCAACGGTTAACTTAGCTAGTGGCGCGCTGTGTGCTGCGGAATGCACGAGCTTCACTATTGTTGCTTCCCCAACATGAATTGGATACTTAATTCTACGTCGGAATGCTTTCTTACGTACTCGGTACGTGAGTGATCCTTTACCTCGTGCCTGTGGAATGATTCGCTTACCCATCTTATAGTTTGTCTCCTAATTTTCGATCATAAAATATAAAGGTACTGTCTTTTCGATCATCATATGTTTTTCGAGTAAATTCGCCAAGGCGATATGTTGATTCTTCAACGTGCGTCACTCCAGGAGCATCTGCACTATATTCAATGATTGACTCATTTTCTCCACGGGCGAGGAATCGTACTCGTCCATCTCCTGTTCCATCGCAAAGCACTGAACCAAGACCATCTAAGGTTACACGGGCACCAACCACTGGAAGAGAGGTGTATGGCATTGCCTGCCCTCGCTCTGCTCGAAGACCAATTCCTCTAGCTTTAGGGATTACTGATCTCTGTCGTGATTGTTTTCCGTTTCTTCGTTTTGGCATCTTAAATCATTCCTAGTTTAGTTGCAATGTCAATTGCTGGGTTGTCCTTATGGAACTGCACATACGCAAACTTTGTGTTGTTGCGGATGAGTGTTCTAATACTCTGGACTTTAACATCGAATATTGTTTCGATTTCTTTTGCAATAGCAGTTTTGTTCTCTCGTCGGTCGACTTTAAAGAGTAGTGTGTTGTCAAGATCAATCATCTTAACAGCTTTTTCTGAACTGATAGGTGTCAATTTCATTTTCGTAGTTCCTCCACTGCTTTTTCAGTATAAACGGTAAGTCGTCCAAGAGGGTAGAGGTCAGCAATAGTTACTTCATCAAGTTTCTTAACTGTAATTCCATTTACTTTTACGTCTTCATCATTTCCAGTAACCATTAAGAGTCCCGCATTTTTTTTGTATTTTCTTCCTCGAAGCTTCCCTTTACCTGCTCGCACACTTCGCTGTTGTCGTACGAGACGGAATGCCTCACCGAAAATTTTCTCAAGAGCGTGCATTACCTCTTTTGTTTTTGCGGTTGTTATTTCGCTACTCATGACGAACGGTCCTTCATGGTTGAATTCATTGAGTGTTGCGTAACGTGATACGATAAAATCTGATTTAGCAGTTGCTGCCATTGCACCGTTCATTGCAAGTTTGACTTCTTTCTTGTTAATCTTTTTTTCCTTACCAACACCTTTTGGTGGGTGTGCTCGTCGTCCACCTCGTGCGGATGAGATTTCAGCCCCAATCCAGTAGAATTGTGTTCCTCGACGCCACATTGTTTTGCGAGGTACTCGAGAGATTCCTCGCCCGTAGTGTGCTTTCCAGTCGTGTCGCTTGTGTGAAATAGTACCTGAAGCGGAGTGTTTTCGACCTGCTCGCTTGTCAGGACCGTATGGTTGGATCATTTTGTCGGCTTCAAAGTACTTTGCAATAATGTCTGCTCGTACTTTTGTGTGGAATACTGCAGGTACGCTTACGGTGCCTTTTTTGCTGCCTTGAGGGGAATATACGGGTACTGTCATGGTGTTAGTGGAATTCTACGAGTTCGTAGTTCTTTTTATTTTGTTTTTTAGTTGGTCGCAATGGTGCGGTAACAAAGATTTGTCGCTTAGTGCTGCCTTGCACACTGCCTGCGAGAATAACGTAGTTTGTCTTGAGTTTACCATAGTTCTTGAAGCCTTCTTTACGATTAATGTCCTTGTCTGCAATGCTGCCAGAGCTCAATACGGGGAGGTTATAGTGTACTCGTGAGAATTGGCCGAGTTGTCCTGACATTGGTACGCGGAATGTTACACGTGCTGGGTGCCATGGTCCTAAACTTCCAGGGTTTCGTCGTCCTTTTTCGGACTTGTGACGCTTGAGTGTAATACCGAATCGACGTACTGGGCCTTGTGTTCCTTTACCTTTGGTGAGGCCTCGAACATCAACAACTTTCTCTTTGAGTGTGTCTGCAAGAGTGATTTCTTTGCCAATCCATTCTTTCACAAACGCGAGTTTGTCAGATGCGTTAATACCTACTTCAATCATGTCAGGTTTTTTCTTAACACTCGTTTGTTTTACAAGAGAATACATAATGACTCGTACATCGTCAAATCCTTCAATACCTTCAAGATTACCGAGCGTTTTTGGAACTTTAACTTTCTTTTTGAGCTCTTTATCGTTCGCTACGATAACGTCTTTCATGACTTTGCCGTCTTTATAGAATCGAACAGAGAAAATCTTCATGGCTGGAACTTCGAGAACGGTAGCAGCAATCGCTTTTCGCTTGCCTTTCGTCATAGATTGTGGTGTATCGTCTTTTACGATAGCAGTACCCATGCCTGCTTTGTACCCAATAAATCCTTGGAATCCTTCACCCTTATCTTTAAGCGCGTTCCAGTTCGCACTAGGAATAGCTTTGGCAGCTCGTTTTCGAGGCCAGTATTGCAAACTTCCAAATCGTGGTCGTACTCGTGTTGGCATTGTTCATTGTAGTGTCGTAGTCGCAACTCAACCACTGTTTTATTTTAAGACGTCCGTCTCAAAACCGATACAAAACGTTATCAGCGCTTAGTATCTATAACTAGATTCGAAAGAGTTGAGAAATTAGGGTATTTAAAGGTTATGATGGGGTCTTAACGCACGTTTAAGTACTTCTTTTGATGGAATGTAGTAATGAGTAAAGGAATAATCATTGCAATAATTAGTGTTCTCGTTGTAGCAGGGGGTATTGCTGGGTTTTTCATTATGCAAAAAGCAGGCGAAGAAGTCGCTATTGAAACAGTTGCAGAAAACGCATTCGATATTCGTGTTGAATCTGCAAGTACTGCAGTGATTAAAAGCAAGGCTGAGTTAGATACTGTATGGATTGATTGGACAACTTCTCTCGGTGTTCCGCCAAGAAATGAGGATACTAAACCAACAATTAATTTTGGTGAAGATATGCTTATTGCCGTTTTTATGGGTAGAAAAGGGACTACCGGGGATATTCTATTGAGATAACTAAGGTTTTAGAAACAGAAGATGCGCTCATAGTCTATGTTACTGAAAAAAGCCCTCGCTCAGGTCAAGCAGGACTTACGGCAGATTCGTATCCCTATCACATGGTGAAAGTAAAAAAATCTGATAAGGAAGTTATTTTCAAATAATTCTTCAAAAAGCTTCCAATTCTGCAACTCTGATTAATCAATATTGCTCAATCATACGCAGTAATGCATGTCTTTGAGGTCACGGACAAAACGGGGAGAAACATTCGCTTGACGAAAGAACGATGGACGCACATTGTTGAAAAGCATCCTTTTATGGCTACGTATCTTGCTGAGATTAAGCAAACTCTTATTGGGCCACAGACAATCATTGCTCACTCACGAGGAAATCTGCACGATTATTTCATGTTTTACAAGCACAAAAAGGGAAATCTCAAATTCCTGCAGGTTGTGAGTAAATACTTAAATGGCACAGGCTTTGTTTTAACAGCCTATTTTGCAAGGAATATATGAAGATAACATGAAAGGAACAATGAGCATTTCATATGATAAAGAAGGGGATTATCTCGAAATTATGTTTGGAGAACCCTGTGATGATTACGGGGATGCTGTTAAAGAAGATGTAGTATTATTTAAGAGTCAAAAAACTGATGAAGTGATTGGTGTTGGGATTTTTAACTTTAGCTTGCAAACACAAGAATTACGCGATGTTGAACTTGCACTGCCTATAGAAGTTAGTTTGTCAAAAATTGTAGGTATGTAATTACAGTCCCTAACTAAGCTACAAAGTCATGTTCTGACGTTTTCTTTTCACCATCGATGTCAATCGTTCGAATGATTTTCCCTTTGCGCTTAGCAAGTTTTCGCATCTCTACTGGATTGTCAACGCCTTCGGGCAGGACGATTTCGTCAATCACGACTTCGTGTTCAACAACGACTTTCTTTGCGTTTTTTGGAACGTCCCAAAAGAGTTTGTCATGGAGTTCATCCCAGTATTTTGGGTCTATATCAATACCGCAGAATACATCATCGATTTTCTCTGCGTCTTTACCTGGTTTTGGAATTGCTTTTTTACACTTCAGTGCAATGTCATCTCCTTTCGTATCAACTAACGTAAAGTAAATGTCTGAGAATTCGGATAAGTCAGAGTCTTTTGCGTCATACCCATAACTACTTCCTTTTTTTCGACCGTCCATGCCTGCCATTGCTGTTGAAGTAAATACTTTCCCGGTGAATTTCGCATCAGGCACTTTTTCTCGTGTGTACGTTACAAGTTCATTAGCATATTCAAATGAAGTTTTAATCTTGACTTTTTTACCATTTGCAAATTTTGTCAAAAATCGTCGTTTATAATTGCCTTTGCCAAATCGCACGAAGTATCGATGTGCGTGTTCTGATTCGCCTTTTGTTAACAATTCCTTAATGAAAAATTCCATTGGGTGAATGCAGTTTTAGAACTTTATAAAACTAAGGTTTCACAAAAGTATTATAAGCTCATAACGCATAATTTGTACTATGAGTGTCACGCACAAGGAGTTCCGACGTATTTTTGTCTATACTGCCTTAGTGGGCTTGCTCTTGCTTTCTTATTTTGTGTTGCGTCCTATTGCGCTTTCGATTATGGGTGGGCTTTTGCTTGCGTATGTGTTTATACCGCTTTATCGCCGAGTATTTCACATTTTTCATGAGCGTAACACTTCTGCATTAACGGTGTGTGTAATTCTTGTATTGGTTATTTTCATTCCCGTTTGGTTTTTAGTTCCGGTCATGATCCAGCAAGTGTTTGATATGTTCACATTCATTCAAACACTAGATATTCGAGGGTTTGTAGCTGCAACGTTTACGAATGCTCCTGCACAGTTCCAGGAAGAGATTGGGTCTGTTGCAATTACGTTCATAGGTAAGGTAACTACTGGCGTACTCGGCTCTCTTACTGATTTACTCGTTGAACTGCCGACTGTGCTCCTTCATTTTGCTGTGGTGGTATTTGTATTCTTTTTCGCTCTGCGTGATAACGATAAGTTAGCAGCATATGTTGGCGGCCTTTCACCGCTTAAGCCTGACCAGCAGAAATTCTTAAACAAGCAGTTCAAGAACATTACGTACTCTATCATGTTCGGGTATGTTATTACTGGCATTGTACAGGGTATTGCTACAGGTGTAGGGTTGTTCTTGTTTGGTGTTCCACGGGCATTACTATTAACGGTGTTTGCTATTCTTGCCTCTATTTTCCCACTGGTGGGCCCGTGGCTTATCTGGATTCCAGCAGCACTCTATCTTTTTAGCATTGGTAATGTTCCAATGGCTATTGGGTTCATCCTTTATTCCGTGCTGTTTGTCTCAGTCATTGATAACATCATGCGACCCTACTTAGTGGCTCGTAAGAATCAAATTTCATCCGCTGTCGTACTTGTTGGCATGATTGGAGGGCTCCTCGTATTCGGCGTTCTCGGGATTATTTTAGGCCCACTTATCTTAGCGTACTTACTCATCTTTCTCACAGCGTATCGTAATAAAACGTTGTCAAGTATGTTTACAGAGTGAGGTGAATGATGAGGTTACAGGTAAAGTCGTTTAAGGTAAGTGCTGGCAAGTCAATTGTGTTCATGCACGAGAAAGATGCTAAAAAAGCACATATTAGTCCTGGTGATAGGATAGCGATTAGCCATAACTCGCATGAGGCAATCGCTGTAGTTGATGTTGTAACTTCTTTTTTTAAGCGTGGTGAAATTGGAGCCTCCAAGAAAATAATGGGGGAGCTTTGTATTGAGCCTCATGACACTGTGCATGTTGAAGCAATTCCTATTCCTAAAAGTAATAAGTTAATTCAGAAAAAACTTGCGCATGGGGAATTCACGTATGAAGAGCTCAAAACAATAATTGCGGATATTGTATCTGGTGCATTGTCAGATACTGAGATAGCATATTTTGTTTCTTCAGTACATCATTGTGGGTTATCAATGATGGAAACCGGGTATTTGACACGGGCGATTTTTGAGACTGGTGCTACTTTGTCCTGGAATAAGAAAGTAGTTGCAGATAAGCATTCTATTGGAGGAATACCTGGCAATCGTACAACGCCGCTCGTGGTTGCAATTTGTGCTGCGGCCGGTGTGACAATGCCTAAAACATCTTCTCGAGCTATTACTTCTGCTGCAGGGACTGCAGATACTATAGAGGTTATTGCACCTGTTGATTTAACGCTTAAGCAAATGAAAAAAGTTGTTGAAAAAACAGGTGGTGTCTTAGCGTGGGGCGGTGCGCTCGGGCTTGCCCCTGCAGATGATAAATTAATTCAGGTTGAGAAATTATTGCATTTAGATCCTGAACCGCAACTTTTAGCTTCTATACTTTCTAAAAAACTGGCTGCTGGTAGTTCGCACGTACTCATTGATATTCCATACGGTCCAGGAGCAAAGGTTTCTCGAAGTAAAGCAGTTCGTCTTCAGAAAAAGTTTGAGGCTATTGGAAGACACTTCAAGCTCAAGGTTAAGGTAGTGCTGACAAATGGTAGTCAACCAATAGGGCGTGGTGTGGGTCCTGTGCTTGAAATTCGGGATGTTATTGCAGTGTTAGCACAAGAGAATGGGCCTAAAGACCTTGAGAAAAAAGGAGTGTTCTTAGCAGGCACTATTTTTGAGATGGTGGGTGTTGCTAAGAAAGGCAAGGGTGTAAAAAAAGCTGAGGAGATGCTCATCTCAGGCGCTGCTTTTGAGAAGTTTAAAGAAATTATTGAAGCTCAAGGAGGTGCAATAGATGCTCTTCCCAAAGCAAAACAAATTCATGTAGTGCGTGCTGCGAAAGGGGGCACGGTTGCCTCAATAGATAATAAAGCAATTAATTATATCGCGCGTCTCGCAGGTGCTCCAACAGTAAAAACTGCAGGGGTCTTATTACATGTTCGTAAACGTTCTAAAGTCAAAAAAGGGGATGTAATGCTTGAAATACATGCAGAGTCTCCAGTAAAAGCGAAGCAAGCGCTCGAATTCTGTCATGAGTCGCGACCAATAACTGTTAGGTAGGTAGTGATAAGAAGTTTTTTATAGACGGTATCTTTCAATCTCTGATGGCTAAAGGCACTGATTATATCGGGTCTATCGTACAGTACGTTAAGCGAAATCTCAAAAAAGGATACAGTGAAGAAGTACTTCGTCAAGCACTTATACGTCAAGATCATTCTCGTAGGGAAATCGAACGAGCGTTTGAAGTTGCGCGTGAAGAATTAGCGAAAGAAGTACCTGTGCTCAAGACAAAACCTAAAATTACGTATGAGGTTATTCATCATGAAGTTGAACATTCAGAACCTGAACCCGAAGCTAAAAGACCGTTTTGGAAGAAGTTTTTTGGGTGATTACATCCTCTAATTTTAATCAACGCCAGGTCCTAAAAAATCAGGGATTTTTGGGAACTCCAGCTCGTTGTTAACTCACTGTAGTAATCGAACCTGAAATCGTCGTTCGATTCAGAATCAGTGAATATGCATCTTTCAGATGCACATACGCCGACGCCAGGAATCGAACCTGGAAATCCGTGAAGAAACTGGTTATCCTGAAATACTCACATATTCGTGAGTACAGTCAACGTATGCACGTTTTCTGTTTCAAGACCAGCGGGCGACCATTGCCCAACGTCGGCTTCGTTATTGTACTGATTTCTTTACTCTTTTAAGCTTTGCCTGTCTGCGGACTAACTGTAAATGAACAAGTGAAATGTATGAGAGCACAAGCATAAACACAAGACCTATCCAAATGAGGAGTATTGCTACAAGGGGCGATGATTCGCTGAGTTCACTAATAAAGTAAGAGGAGATGTATACTGTAGGTGCTTGTGAAAGCATAGTCGCAACAATAAAGGGGACATACTTAAGTCTGCTCGCTCCTGCAACGTAGCTGAGAGCATCAAAGTTAGTTATGGGATTCACGCGTATAAGGAAAAGTGCGAGTACACCATATTTTTCAGAGAATGTGTTAAATCGATCAACGCTTTTACCTTTATAATGTTGTAATATTGGAGTGCCAATTGTTTTTCCGATGTAAAATGCAATGGTAGAACCTATAAGCGTTCCAATCATAATGAGCGTTCCACCGATGAAGCCCCCAAAGATGATGCCGCTGCTAATGAAGAGTGGCGCAGCATTGACTGGTGCAAACACTATTTCAAGTATTGTGAAGAAAATAAAGAGGGGATAAGCATACCAACCGAGGCTGGTAAAGAAAGCGACAAATTCAGGAATGCCTAAACTTGCAAAGTAATACGCGCTTCCTTTCGTAAAATATGAGTAGAATAGCGCGAATGTTATGAATACCAATAGGGTAACTAGTACTGACCAACCAAGAATTTTATGCTCACGCTCTCGCATCACACAAAAGAGGCTTGATTGTTTAAGAATGTATAGTGTGGCGTAAGCTCTCCGCTGAGAACGTTGACGTCACTATTCGTAATGAATAATAACAATTTAGCCGAATAGTGACGCGAGTCCTGCCGCAGACTCTTCTTTCTTTTCTTCTTCTTTCTTTTCCTCTTGCTTTGCTTCGCCGCCGTCAGCTGGTGCTGCACCGCCTGCTGCTGGTGCTGCTACTGCTACGCTTGCGTTTTCAAGCTCAGCTCCGATGTCCACTCCATCAAGGCTTGCAATAAGTGTTTTTACTTTTGCATCATCAACTTGTGCACCGGTAGCTTCGATTACTTTGTGCAAACTATCAGCATTAACTGGCTGTCCTAGTTTGTGCAAGAGTAAAGCTCCGTAGATATATTCCATTTATGAGTCCTCCTTTGTAGTTGCCTCAGCTTCAGGGGATTCCTGTGCTGTGGTTTCTGATGAATCTGATTGTGGCACTTCTGTTTTCTCTTCTTGAGCAGGGTCAGTTGCTTCTGCAGGAGCGTCTTCTGTTGCTTCAGCTGCTGGTGTCTCAGTTTCTGAGGCCTGAGCAGGTTCTTCAGCTGGTGCTTCTGCCTTTGAGTCCACAAGTGCTTGTAATGCTTTTTCTTCAGCGTTAGCTGTAGCGAGGAAGTAGGACAAGTTTTCTTTTACGATATATCCTACTTTAGTTGCAAAACCAAGAGCTTTACCGATAAGTGTTTTCATTTCTTCATAGGTTTCTTCCTTATTGATACGAATACCAACATAGGTTTTGTCATCTTGTGAATCGTATGCTGCGAGTGGCAAAAAGCCTACTTTCATTGGTAGAATGTTTAGTTTTGCTAAAACACCAGCCACTTTTTCATCAATTTCTCCGCCTTCTTTAGTTACAGTCGTTTGATTCTGAATTTCAAGCTTTCCATCTTTCACAGCTACTTTAAGGCCTACTGCACCAAGTTCTGAAATTGCAGGTCCTGGAACAAGGTCTGTTGGTCCTGGTTCAATAACAATGTCGTATGGTGCGATGTCGCCTGCTTTTGCTTTCGTCTCGCTTTGACTATCTGTTAAAACACCTGAGAGTTCGAATGGATCAATGCTTGAGAAGAGCAAGACTGAGTCTGATGCATATTGTTCTTTTAAGTCTTGCATAGCTCCTTTTTCTGTAGCGTCAATAGCTCGCAAAACAGCGCTTCGACGAGCTACTTTAACATCTGCTTTCCCACGAAGTTGTTTTTTAATATCATGAAATTGTTGTCCCGGTAGACCTTTACAGGATGCTACAAGTACTGTGCGTGAGTTTTTCATATTTTCAGCTAGCGTCGCAACTAATTGTTGTTTGTATTCTGGAATAGGTTTTGCTCGGTGCTCGCTCATAATGCCACCTCAACAGGTTTACTCATTGTAAATTTGAGTTTAACGTTCTTCACGTTTTCTTTCTTGTTAGGGAGTGCGTCAACAAGTTGGTTGTAGACTTTCTCAGCGTTCGCAAGGATTTGATCATCACTCATTCCTTCTTTACCAACTGCTACTTTCACACTTGCTTCTTTGAGACGAATTTTAACTGATCGAGCAATTTTTTCAAGGAGTGGCTTGATTACTTCAGGAGTTTCTTGGGTAATAATGCCGAGTTGTGGTGACGGCATTTTTCCAACTGGGCCGAGTGCCTTACCGAATGTTGAAGCTACTTGAGGCATCAGTGATGCGTGCGCGATAAAGAAGTCATATTCTGCAACGAGCGGTCGGAGCTTATCTTTATCTTTGTATTTTGGAAAATCAGGTTTTGTAACGGTGTGTACGAGGTCGTTTTTAGCAGTTAAGAATCCACACACTTTCTTCTCTTTTACTTTGTGCGGTACTTCAATAACGGTTGCTACGTTGTCTCGTCGCAAGTCAATACCTTTGAGGTTAATAACTACGTCAATTGTCTGTTCAAACTTTCGTTTTTTAGTTTCTTCTCGTAGTGTTTTGAGTGATTCTGCAAATCCCATTGTGTGATGTTCTCCTACAGTATGCCAGAATTCCCCAAGAAATGTGGGGTATCTGGATGTAGTCAGATGGGTTTCTCGAGGGTTTTGGGTTTATAAGTGTTATGCTTTGCCAGACTACCTATTGGATCTGTAGGCAACTAATGTTCGTTCAATTTCTTCATCTCGAACAGGGGTTTCTTTTTTAAAGAGTGGAAAGTCATCGTTAATGAGTGTTATGCGTTTTTGAACCAATGTATCAATCGTATCTCCCACTCTAAGAATATGGGCTTTTACACCTTCCCGGGCCCAACGTTTCCCTAATATTTCGGGATTGTTACTTCCTGAAAATTGATTACGGAGCGTTTTACCTGTTTTAGTATTATAAACATCAAGGGCATATTGGGGTTTTCCATTGAAGGTTTTATAGATATAGAATATTTTTCGTTCATTGTGATTCATATTCCTTGATTCTCAACCTAGTTTTTAAGAGTTTTTATCGTCGGTGTAATGATTTTTTACTTTAACTAATGATATACTGGCGATATAATTCATATGTTTCTCTAAGGGCTTTAAGCTGTTGTGATGAAAGGGGTCGTTGCACTCCTTCAATCGGTTCAAATTCAGGAATGAGTATTGGTGTTGGGGCTGCTATTGTCACAAGCGAGTCTTCAGGTTGCAGTAGGCGATTTCTATCTACAATATAGGCCCACTCTCGAGCAAGTTTTCCTATAGATCCACTTTGGAACAGTTCCTGCCAGGGTGTGTCTTTTGTTCGGTGATCTAGGCCGTAAAAAGGAATATTAGGGGCATCCTTTCGTTCTAATCCATACGCACAAAAGAAGTTTTTCATTAGGCAGTAGGGATGGTGTGAAATTTAAAGTTTTTTATCGACGGAAACGAAGGGGTTGATTAATTTTTCGTTCCGCAGTTTCTTTATGTTCGATGTACGAAACCCCCCAGTAGGGTTCACCATTCACAAATTTGAATTGCACTCCTTCAAAATAGCGCATGCCCTCTTGTGGGGTGACGTCTTCAACACTCAAGTACCGCTGTGTTGGGGAGTCTTTACGTTTGCGAATAAGCACGGCAGCGTCAGCGTTAGGTGAACGCAAGAGTAATTCGTCAATACCCTCAACTGTTCTGAACGCATCTTTTTTTTGGAGTATCACAAAACGGGCAAGTTGTTGGAGTGCGTCATAACCGGCAAGATTGTCAGGCATAGAATGCACGGAAAAAATAAGTTCTTGCAGTTTCAAAACTGGGTCGCGATTGTACCTAACGTTCTGGTTTTCAGTCGTGTTCATCGAGTTTACCTAAGTATTCCCTGATGCGTTCAAGCGTTTGCGGTATTAAAAATTCCTCGATTTTTTTCTGAAATAACGTGCTTAAGGGTTCGAATTCTGATAATCGATATGTATTGCTGTGTTTGTCAACGAGCATGAGGTCGCGTAATCGTTTAAGTTGGCGTCGAATATTGCTTTCTGCGAGACCGCGTTCGTCTAGTGAATGTTCTTTTCGTAGTGCTCGAACACGTTCTTGTACATCGATAGAACTGAGTTCTTTGCGTTCCTTGCGTGCTTCGTCAAGAGTCAGTAAAATATCGACTACGACATCACGTGAATCGCCTGGTTGCAGAAGGCCAACTGACAAACACACTTTACGCACTGTTTCTCTGCGTGACACGTCATACGGACGTTCGTATTTTCGAAGTGTTATTTCGCTAAGCGGTCTATCGATAACCATATCAGTGCAATAACAACAATAATGATTATAAATGTACTCGTTGTACGTTGCACTAATGGAACTCGTAGCATTTCTCGGAAGCGATAAAGAAACATGGGGCCAAGTCACTGGGCTCATTAATCACGGCGAGTGGGAAAAAATTATTCTGATTAAATCAAAGGATGGCAAGGACTATCCAACTCCTAAAAACGGGGAAGAAGTAATTGTTGATACGGCTATACCTTTGAAAGAACTGAAGAATGAAATCATGAAAAAACTCAAGGGAAAGTTTGAAGGGTTTGACGTGCATGTCTCTATAGCCTCAGGTAATGGGAAAGAACACATGGCGTTAATCTCCGGATTATTATCCTTGCCTGTTGGTATCAGGTTAACCGTATTTACAAAGAACGGTGTTGAGCATTTAACATAAGTTCTAAAGAATTCTAAAATACGGCGAACGCCCATACGACCATGAGCCATACGAGTACTGCGAGTATCAAGTAGGTTGCCCATGCGAATGCTTTTC
This sequence comes from archaeon, assembly GCA_038121585.1. GTDB lineage: Archaea > Nanobdellota > Nanobdellia > Pacearchaeales > GW2011-AR1 > JAYONY01. Next base: position 415,028 of record JAYONY010000001.1, read on the forward strand.
GTCCCCATTTCTCTTTACCGGTAAGGCCCCAAACCGTGAGGTAGAAGAATCGTCCTCCGTCAAAGATGCCGACTGGGAGCATATTTACAAGCGCAACTGAGATGTTAATGAGCACGAGCCACCAGAGCATGTTGTAGATGAACCATGCAAGGTCATTACCATAATGTGCTTCGTAGTGGATGAATGGATCTTTCACTTTTGCGATTTGATTGTAAATCCATCCTGTAAAGCCTCCTCGTGCAGGTACATTTGCTCCAATGCCAAGGTATGCTTCTCCATCACGATCACCAAGTGTTACGATATGATAAATTGGCTCACCATCAACGAGTGTGGTGATTGTTACTTCATCACCTGGTGCGTACGAAGTTATTGTTGACCGGAGTACATCAAAGTCTGTTATTTTTTGATCATCTATTGCTACGATTGGACTGCTTAAATCGGCTCGAATTGCTGGTGCGTCTTCAAAGACTCGTATTCCTTCTATATCATTTGATACTGCGGTACGTATATTTTCTTCGGGTACGAGGTATTCTTCTCCTCCTGATGTAATTTCTACAAGTTCATCAGTGCCGTCAAGTGCTGCGAGTATTCCTTCAGTCGTTACAGGAACGCCATTAATGGAGGTTATTGAGTCTATTTCCACTTCTGCTGTTGGGAACGCGTTAAAGTTCACTCCTGCTGGTGTAAAGCTCGCAACAAAGAAAATCCAAAGAATTATTCCGAAGAGTAGTGTCATGAGTACATTAGCGAATGTTCCGGCTGCTAAAACAGAGAGTTGTGCAAACTTAGGTGCTTTCTGCATTTGTTTTTCATCAGGTTCGACGAATGCTGCGAGGAACGGTCCCATAAATCCGAAGCCTGTTGAGTGCACTTTGATTTTATTGAGTCGTGCAAAGATTCCGTGAGCAAATTCATGTGATACCGCGATTACTGCAATAATTACAATCCAGTAGGTGAAGTAGAAAGGTGGTAGAAAGTCTACTTTGAATAAGTCTGTAGCATACGGGAAGAGTGGCAATACTGGCGGGATCTTAATTTGTTTTGCAACGTCAAATACTGTGTAAATATAGGTGAATCTGGCAAGCATCCAAATCATAACAACCATTAAGATATAGCCTGAAGCGACAACGACATATTCAAGTGGCCGCATGATTGGATGGAATTTCTTCGCAAACCAATCCATTACTTTGATACCTACTTTGGTATGGTACAGGTACAGAATCCCTTGGCGCTTGAGTTTGTGTTTATTACGGTATAAAAATAAGCCTACTACGAGTGTAAATAGTACTAAGAATGCTAAGTCATATACTACAAAACTAGCCATGTATCACCTATTACTTTTTCTTCGACTTAATTGGTCTAAAAGAATGTCCTTGGCATCGCCGGCAGGTAACATTTGCCGCGATTACTTTGAGTGCGTCAGTACGTTTTTTCTGCCCACACTTTTTGCATACAAAAACGTTCTTGAAAAGTCGATTACTTGCTGCTGGAATTCTGGTTGCCATTATTATAGTACCCTCATTACACATTTACTTCCTTCAATATCCCAGTATTCTACTTGGGCTTCTTCAACAAGCTTGTCTCGAATGTCTTCCATAAATGGTAATTCCATTGTTTCAAAACTTTCAAGGTCCATAACTGAGACTTTTTCACCTGCCATGTTAAGTACTTGTGCTTTACACTTCGTTACGAGCGGTACTTCAAATCGTTCGTGTCCTGGAACGGCCATTACTTTCTTTTTACCAGAGAAAATGCTGACTGCTTCAATACGACATTTTGCAGATCCGTGCTTACCTGACTTACTAATATCATTTGATCGAACCGTGAATGCTTCTCCGTCTATGAGGATAGTACTCCCGCTTCGGGCTTGTGTTGCGTCAATTAATTTCAAAACCATTAAGGAGTTCTCACAAGAAACGTTTATAAAAGTTACTACGTGCATTCTTTGCATGACCGACGAAACAATTGTCAAAAAAGACGACTTTGTAGAGCTATCTTTTACGGGTAAAGCGAATGGGGAGGTATTTGATTCAAACATTGCTGAAGACCTTAAAACGATTGCTCCAGATGCAAAACCGCACAAAGTCATCATTGCAGTTGGTCACAGCATGATTCTTCCAGCACTTGATGATGCGCTCGTAGGTAAGAAACTTGCCAAACAGTACGAGGTACATATTGCAAGTAAGGATGCGTTTGGTCCTCGTAAACGAGAACTCATTCGTGTTATTCCGCTCAAGGCATTTCACGCGCAAAAAGTTGACCCAAAACCTGGAGCTTACTTGATGCTTGATAATCAACCAGTCAAAATTATTGCGGTATCAGGTGCTCGTGTTACAACTGACTTCAATAATCGGCTTGCTGGCAAGGATGTGGACTACGTATTCACTATTAAACGTATTGTGAATGAGGAAAAGGAAAAAGTTGAGGCATTTATTGAATACTTCTTGCGTGCGAAAGTGCCGTTTGAACTTAAGGATAACAAGGTTGTATTGAAGGGTCCTGAAATGCTCAAGCATTTTGTTACGGCATTCAAGGATAAAGCACAAGAAATACTGAAGAAAGAATTAGCGTTTGAACTTGAGCACAAACCTGAGCACAAGCCTGCAGAACAAACAAAAGCTTCTACATAATTCTCTCGCACAAGACTATAGCAATTAATATAAACAAACCAGCACTTCTGCGTACATGGTGGATATTACTGTTGAAAGAGGGGGTAGCTCCTCTGTTAGCGAAATTGATCGAGAACTAGAATCCCTAATTCAAAAGCAAGCAGCACGTGTAAAGGTTGTTGGGTGCGGCGGTGGTGGTGGTAACTCTATCTCTCGAATGAAAGAAATTGGGATTAAGGGCTGTGAAGTGATTGCAATTAACACTGATGCGCAAGACTTGTTATATGCTAATGCAGATCATAAGATTTTGATTGGTCGAGAATTAACGCACGGTCTTGGTGCGGGTTCTAATCCTAAGATCGGTGAGGAGGCTGCGCGTGAATCAGAACAGGATATCAAAAAAGCAGTTTCAAATTCTGATATGGTTTTTGTAACGTGTGGTCTTGGGGGTGGTACTGGTACTGGTGCTGCTCCGGTCACTGCTGAAGTTGCGAAGAAACAGGGTGCGCTCGTAATAGGTATTGTTACCTTACCATTTACTGTTGAGGGTCAGAAGCGTATTGAAAACGCCCAGTATGGTCTTGAGCGTATGCAATCAATAGCAGATACGTTAATCGTTATACCGAATGACAAATTACTCGAATTAGCACCTGAATTGCCTTTGCACACTGCTTTCAAGGTCGCAGACGAGATTTTAACGTCTTCAGTAAAAGGTATTGCGGAATTAATCACTTCGTCAGGACTGGTAAATCTTGACTTTGCAGACGTAAAAGCAGTTATGTCAGATGGTGGCGTTTCACTCATTGGTATTGGGGAATCTGACGCAACAAGTAATCGGGCTTTAGAAGCAGTTGACCGAGCAATGCACAATCCTCTTTTAGATGTGAAAATGGATAATGCAGGTGGGGTTTTAGTAAATATTATTGGTGGGCCTGATATGTCATTGGAAGAATACAAAATTGTCATGGAGGCTATCGGTAACAAAGTGTCAGCTGGTGCGCGAATTATTGCAGGGGCACAAATTTCAGCTGATATGGAAAAAGCAATCAAGGTATTGTTAATTGTAACAGGGGTACAATCCTCACAAATTTTAGGGTCAGAAATTGATTTCAAAAAGAATCCGAAAGCCCAGCTCGAAGAAGAGTTAGGTATTGACTTCTACAAAGACGGTGAGGATTAATGGCTGAAGGGGGGTTTATGATTATTAGTGAAATTGTGGGGTTTGATAATCCGAGCAAGTATGATGATGAAAAAAAATTGTTTAATCAAGGAGGGCGAGTACCAAAGTATATTGGTCCTGAATTTAATCTTGCTGAGGTACAAGAACGCCTCAGTCTTTCAGAAGAGGAAATAAACCGGCCGTATGAAGTAGTGCGGATGTATAAGAAAAGTAACGCGATAGATATTTCTTCATCGTTAGCTCGATTTCATGGGCTGGTGGATGGGCTCATGTGCACTACTGAGACGTATTACGGAGGATTCAGAAGTATTCCTGTACCTCTTGATGATAGGAAAACACTCGTCGATTTTCTAACTCGCGAATAAGCCAAAACCTTTAAGAACATCTAGTTAATTGTTGAATCATGAAAGCAGCTAAAAAACTTAAGTCATTCACGCTTCAATCTAAGCGTGTTTGGAAAATTCTCAAGCGACCAAGTGGTGAAGAGTTTAAACTCACTGCTAAAGTATCAATTATTGGTGTTCTAATCTTGGGTCTCGTCGGCTTTCTTATATCGTCGGTAATGCGTATTTTCTAATTGACGTAAGTCGCTATATTATTATAAACTAACCCTGGCTAAATAATCTATGGGTTTAGAGGTCAAGGAAGATTTCTCGATTGCAGCACATTGTTATGATCAGGGAAGTAGTATTACGCAAAAGCCTTCTATTAACACAAAAAGGTTGGGGGAGTTTGTAGCTTTTCTTTCAGAAAATGGTGTTGCATTAGAAAATAGCAGGTGCGAACAAACGCTAACCTATACAATTCGCAATGAAGGGCTTTCTGCACGAGTACCTCTTGATGCAACTATTCCAAATGCATTTCTTAAGTCTTATATTTTGAGGGGTGACGGTATTGAGATTGGCGCTACTAATTTTGATGAACGAAAGCCAATGAATTTCGAGCTGTATGGCGCTCCACGCGTAGGGTTTGCGGGAATAAGGGGATATGTGGCGGTTACAGGTGATAACGGGGAAGAACTTGTAAGGCGGGCAAAAGAGATTAGCGGTCTTGCACAGGAGTTTTATTATCTTGAGGGTAAGGGGTTGCCTACACGTAACGACCTTGCTACTTTCTTGAAGAATCGGTCTGATGAGATGAGGTCTGAAAGAAATACTCGTCGCGACGGTGATTGACGTAACCTTTAAATACCTCTAAAAATCATAATCTATACTACTTCTAGTTAATGAGAAGTAGTGGAAACACAGAACAATGATTTTTATCATCAAAGTTACGACGAACAAAGAAGATCGCGCTACAGAAATGATTGCTGATCGCGCTCAAAAGAAGAATATTAATGTCTATGCAGTTGCACGACCGCACGGGTTGCGCGGATACATTATCATGGAAGCCGCTGACCGTGATTCTGCTGAAGAGGCAGCATTTAATCTACCGTATGTAAAGGGTATTATTGGTAAGACTGTTGTGTATGATGAAATCAAAAACATGCTCCAACCTGAGGCTGAAGACTACAATGTTGAAATTGGTGACGTTGTTGAAATGATTGCTGATCACTTCAAGAACGAGAAAGGTAAAGTTACTCGTGTTGACAAGAAGAAGGGTGAAGTGGTAGTTTCGCTTCTTGGAGCAGCAGTTCCAATTCCTGTTACGGTTAAACTTGCAAACGTAAGAGTTATAAGGCGTGAATCTGACGAAAAAGACGAGGAGCAATCAGAATGAACATCAAATTAATCGTCGATGGCGGGGCAATGAAGCCTGGACCTACTGTTGCACAACAACTTGGTCCTGCTGGTGTGAACCTCGGAGAAGTTATCTCAAAAACGAACGAAGCTACTGCTGGCTTTAAGGGTATGAAAGTTCCAGTTAGTATTGAAGTTGATACTGCGACTAAACAATTTACTATTTCAGTTTCCTCACCGCCAGTGTCAGAACTTATCAAGAAAGAATGTGGCGCTGACAAGGGATCTGGTAAACCCCAAGAAATTAAGATTGGTAATCTCGCTATTGAACAAATTATCAGTATTGCAAAAACAAAAATGCCTGACATGCTTGCAAAAGACCTCAAAGCAGCAGTGAAATTAACTGTTGGTTCTTGTGTTCCTGCAGGTGTATTAATTGAGGATAAGTCTGCTAAGGAAGTAATGGCTGAAATTGAAGCTGGACACTATGACGC
>JAYONY010000002.1:0-63189 GCA_038121585.1 archaeon
GTATTATGCAATCATTAGAATGTAATGTGGCAATCGTAAGTTTTGCAACCAAAACTCTGTCGGGTAAACCAATGCGTATTCCTCGCAGGGGATGGTTTGAAAAAATACTGCGTGATTTAAATCTCAAATACAAAACTGAGATGATTCCTGGTGAAATTTTTTATTGTGTCCAGTACTAAAGAAATGCTGAAGCCCCTGTTGAAATAAGAAATGCAGCTACGGTAAGGATAAACGAGTGCTTTATCCCTCCTTTAATCGTTCCTTCTGAGAGTTTACCGACCATGAGGCCTGTAAATATTCCTTGTACTAAGAGTAAGTACAGAAAGGGACGTGTAAGTCGTTCTGCAGCTGCCGCTCCGTCTTCTCCTGCTTGCGTACTCGAACCTCCTCCTAGGGAAGTTCCTAGATTTCCAATATCTGCAGTTAAGGGAAGTACTCGAAACTGCATTATAAGCATGATGCCAATAAAAATGAAGAAGATTATGTATCCTTGTACGACTAGATTAGCAATTGCGGCTCTTCGTTCTTTACGTAATTTTTCAGTTTGGTAAATACTTTTTGCTACCGAATCTAAAATGTTATCGATTTTTCCACCTGCACTATCTGCTTCTATTATTAATGATACTGCACGGCTTACTGTTGGGCTCCCAATATCATTTGCGAAGGTTTTAAATGAGCGACTAATCGGTATTCCAATTGCTAATTGATTCGCGAGTTTACCAATATGTGCTGTTAACGTGCCAAAGTTTTTACCTTGCATGTTGATAATGCTTTTAGCTACTGGGTTTCCTGATTTAACACTTTCAGCGAGGTTACGGGTGAATTCAAGGAATCTACTATCTTTTTCTTTCTCGGCTTTTGATTCAAGTGCGATATTCACAATAAAGGGTAGTGCTCCTATCATGACTGAAACGCCTACAAGGAAGAAAAAGAGGTTTTCACCAAAAAAGAAGAGGAAGTCTACTCCAAGTATGAGAAATGCAAATATTGTGCCTATCCAGTGTGCCTTTGTGAATTTCATCTGTTAGTATGATGGTTGTTTCATTTGTAGGAATGCCAAAAAGATTACATTTATGGCTACTACGATGGCAATAATCCCAAATGACATTTGATCAATGCTTAAGCCCCCCACACTTAAGCCTGAAACTGAAATCATAACTAAGAGTAAAAGTAAAATCATTGGTGTTGAGATAACAACTGAAATGTAAATGTCCATTACTGTTTCGGCGTTTTTCGTGAATTTTTCTCGTGCAATACGGTATTCTAATAGAAGGCTTTCAGCTCGTTTTTCGAAGAAGACTTGAATATCTCCTCCTGAATTAATGGTGATACTCATTCCGTTTAAGAGTTCTGACAAGCGTTCGCTCGGTGTTGATCGTGCAACGTTTCGTAAAGCGGTTGAGAGGTCATACCCATAGATTGTTGTTTGATTAATGATTTTTTTCATTTCTTTACCTGCGTATTTGTAGTCTTGGCTCATAGCAATAATTCGAAATATTTCAAGTGGTTCAATACCGCTACCTGCTATCGAGCCCATGTGCACAACAACGAATGGTAGTTCATTTTCAATTCGTTTAGCATTACCGCTCATTTCTGCTCCTGGATAGAGGTAAAACAGCACCCATACAATAAAGGGCATGACTGGCGCTATCCAAAACACTTGCATGATCCTAGTAAAGAGTTCTCCTTGGTAAAATGTGATTCCTGGTGCGAGAAAGTCAATGCTAAAAAAGAGGAAGAATAGTGCTATAGCAACGCCTACGAAGAATGAGATAAACATGGTGAAAAACATCATGGATAGGTACGTTACGGTAAGTACGTCCATATTGCTTTTTCGAATATCAAGACCGAGTGACTTATACTTCCCACGTCTAACGAGGTTTTGTGAATGGCTTAAAAAGAATGTATTCGCAATTTTTCCATAGAGGCTTGGTTTCTTATAGGCAGGTTCTTTTTTACGGCGCCACTTTCTTTTCTTGCTGAGGCGTTTTACTAGTTTTTCTCCAAGTTGTAATTCTTGCATAAAAGCGCTACGCATCGTTCGTGGTAGGGTAACTCGTTTTGCAGGGTCTACGTCTTCACCAACAGGTACTTCTTCCATTGGGGCGTGCGTCGAAGAGGTTTCTTGAGATGCTGTTTCTGCAGAAACTCGCAAACTGGCTTCTCGAAGTTCACGGGATAATTTCACAAGTCTGATTAGTTGAGGGAGTGAAGCATTAATTACTGCTAATCTGTTTTTGAGTGACTGCAACATTTCTTGCGCGAGTCGTTGTTGTATCGCGTCATATTGAGGCGCACTATCAATAAATGTATTCATCTCTCGTAAAATGCCTTGAGCGGCTACTACATTTTGTTTGAGTGCTGGAATCATTTTTCAAGTATCTGAGCAATTTTTAGTTGTAAGTCCATGGCTTCACGTTTTGCTGCTTCAAGCTTCGCGTAGTTTTGCTCAGCATGATATTTTTCCATTTTATTCACTGCTTCTTCCATTGAGTGAAATAGTTGTGCAAGCAGTAGAACATCCTCTTTTTCCATGATAATGAGATGCGTATCTGAGTTTATGTAGTTTATGCTATGCCGTACCGAGTTAGTACATCTTTTGGTGCACGATAGTATTCTGTTACAATGCGTCGCATATCATCAAAACTAAAAATGCGTTGTTGATACAAGACGTAGAATAATCTCGCTCGTCGACTAAATTCTGCATAGAGTTCTTGCATGGGAATTCCAAATCGTACGGATATTTTCTCAAACACTTTACTTTGTTTCTTAAAATAAAATCGGTCATCGAGTGCATTCCACTTAAAGGGTGTATTTACTAAAGCACTTCCATCTTTGTTGGTGTTAATGATTTCAACGATTTCCCGCAGTCGACGAGTATCCTTATTTTTTACAACTGCATGAGTCATAATTGCTACTGCATCTAACGTATTAACGAGCGTTGGGGATAGTTCAATCGGCGGAGTCTCTAGACGCTTAATCATCGTGTCAACGGAGTCAGCGTGCATCGTACTAATGGAGGGGTGGCCTGAACTCATTCCCTGGAATAATACAAACGCTTCCTTACCACGAACTTCACCTACAATTACGTAGTCTGGGTTTTGTCGAAATGAGTTTTTTAAGAGGTCAAATAAGTCAATTTCTCCTACTGCTCCTGAACCTACTGAAACTCGTGCTACGCCTGGAATCCAGTTTTCTCTGGGTAAATTAAGTTCGCGAGTGTCTTCAATAGACACGACCCGCGCCTCGGGCGGAATGAAGAATGCTATTGCATTGAGCAAGGTAGTTTTACCTGATGCCGTACCTCCTGCGATAAATATGTTTGATTTATATTGGACGAGTAACCAAAAGTATGCAAGCATTTCAGGACTCAAGGTATTAAGTGCAATTAGCTGTGTTGGGGTCCATGGCACTTTCGTAAATTTACGGATCGTAAATGTTGGTCCGTGTGATGTAATGTCTTCAGTGTAGGTTGCATTAACACGGCTTCCGTCTGGGAGTGTTCCGTCAAGGAGTGGTTCAGCGTAAGAAATATATTTTCCTGAACGTTGTGCCATTTTTTCTACTAAGTTAGCAAGTTGGGGTATCTCGTCAAATACGAGGCTTGTCCTAATATTTCGATACACTCGATGCACAACATACACTGGTGTTGCCGCTCCATTACATTCAATATCTTCAATAAAATAGTCGCGAAGAAGAGGTTCTACTTGGTTAAGGCCGACAAAGTCACGATAGAGGTAATAGAAGAGTTTTTCATAACTTTCTTCTGTTATTTTAATATTTAGCTCTGAGATTAGGAGTCGTGCTGTCTTATCAACGTACGTAAGCATGCCTTGCGCAGATTTTTCTACTGCTACATTAATGTTCATCAGCTCAAGCATTGATTCTTCTATTTGAGCGAGTATTGTCTGTTCTCGATTAGAGAGTACTGGTTCTTCAATTTCATACACGAGTTCTCCAATTTCAGGATCCCAGTAAATATGTGCGTTTGCATACGGGGAGATTAACGCATAGCGTACATCAACTTTTGTTTTATCTTCTATGCGCGGAAGGGATGGGATGGGGGGGCTTGCATTTATTTGAATTACCATTGTTCACCTCTAGTCTAGGGGCAGAAACGTCTCGTGGCTTATATACTTTGCTTCTGAGGGCTATTGAATAAGTACGTAGTGATAGATTACGATATTTCATTAATTTCTAGCTGTACTTCGCCTGCATTGAGCCCTGCGTGCGTTATTGAAAATCGGTACGGGATGCTCGCTGCTGAGTATTGCTTTGGTAGGGTATCTGCTCCTTGAACTATAAGGTTATGTTGTGCGTAGGGGAGTGTGAGCTCTACGGTATGCTCTTGCGCTCCTTCTATCGTGACAATTTCCACATTTCCTATTTCTATTGGTATGTCTGGCTCTGAGTAAAGCGTTCGACTATCATCAAGAATGAATGTTATCGTATTATCAGTAGGGTCTATGATGAGAACTCCTCGTTGCATTGCGAATTCAACAACACGCACGTTTCCCGGGCCTTCATTGATAACTTCTTGGATTTTTTGATCTAGTATTTGCAAGGAATCTATTGATTGTTCAACGAGTGTTTCATCACGGTATTCATTAATTCGCGGGGTTATCAGTCCTAAAACCACTCCGATGAGGGTAAGGCCTATGAGGGTATAAATCACTGTTTCAATCCAGACTTGACCTTTAGTAATCATGGTAATCCAATGTATGCTATTGCGTCAGAAGTAGTACATTGTACAAAGGATACTGAATCACTAATGTCACAGATATTCCCACTTGCGAGTACTGCGGCTACCTGAGCGTTTTCATACTCCCCGTTAACAACATAGGTTCGTGTTCCTCCAACATCAGGCATTGTTAGGGCATCTCCAAATGAGCCGGTTAGCATTTTAAGGTCAGCATTTTGTCCTGATTCATTAATTGTATAGGGTGTTGTACTCCCTGTCTGAGAAAGAATGATGCGGAAACTATCGACTCGTTCATCACTGATGGAAACTGAAAACCCTGTTTGAAAACCAGTTAGTGATTCGTTATAACAATTAAATCCTGTTTCTGCAAATTCAACTGCTTGTAATACTTCAAAACAACTACCGCTTTCTTCGAGGTTATCACGTACAAATGGAATTACAAATGAGGCTATAATTCCTGCTGCAATAACGGTGAGCATAATAACAAGCACTGTCGCAATAACTGGTGAAAGACCTCTTTTATTCATTATATAAAAAGCAGAAACGCATTTTTAATTGTTTCTAGGGTGCTACTGTAATTGCATAGCCGAATTGATCGTCACAGGTATGTGCTACTCGGTTCGCAGAACTTGGGGATGAGCTAAGCTCACCAAGTAGTATTGGAACAATATTGAGTTCATCACCTATTTCTAAGTTTACAGGGTCTGGTTGGTTCGTTAAGGATATTGAGATACTTTCACCAACACCAACTGTTGATGATTCAATGTGGTGCACGAGTACTTCTCCGGTACTTCGTACTTTTACGTCAAGACCATATATTGGAACGTTACCTCGATTAATAACATCTAAATCGCAACTGCCAAACGGACAGTTAAAAAGTCCTGCTTCCATTTCTACATTATCGCATGATTGTTCTATTGCTCCTCCAAACTTCTCTGCTTTTTCATCAATAAACCCTCGAGCCCATAAAAATACGATGACTGATAGAATAACAACTACTGTTATGAGGAGCACGGTAGCAATTATTGGTGAAATACCTCTCTTTTTCATACGCCCAATAAGCAACCTGCCTTTTTATAATTTGTTTCAGAGGTAACTACGGGCAGGTAAGGATATATGTAGCAGTTCCTTCTGAGCAGTACGCGCGAGTGTTGTCTTCCATGTATTGCACTGGTTCAAATCGAAGTTCGTTTGCTCCAGGTTCTGCTTCGTGCGCGTATGCCCATACCCAACGCTCGCCCGGAGAGAGAACCCCGTCTGTATCGTTGCGAATAATGCCGTTTTCATGCTCGTTAAGGTCATCTCGAACTAATCTTGTTGCATTACCAATTGTTACGAGTATCGCATCAACCGTGAATCTTCCATCATTAACTACGGTGAATGTTACAATGTCTGCTTGGCACGTTGCTGATTCTACTGTAACTGCAACGCCGCTCTGACACTTTGGAGGTTCTACTGGAGCGTATAGGCCTAGGTAGACAAACACTAAAACGCTCAAGGCAATAACTACGACTATTAACAGGACGTACCCAATCATGATGCTAGCGCCACGGTCGTTCATTGTTCTACAATACAGAGTGCGTGAATTGTCACGTTATTGTTGAGTTGTGAGGGTCCAGTACAGGCAGGTGCCGCTGAAGTAAAAATGAAGGGGTTTAGTGCATCTATCATTGGGAATGTTCCAACATATTCAGTGTGGTTTTCAGTAATGCAAGTTCCTCCTTGGTTGTCAATGTTTGGATCTCCAATCATTGTACCAATTTCTCCCCCTACTTGCAGGACATAGTTCTCACTAAGTTCACATGTTCCAGCACCAGTGGGTCCTCGCTCAACTAGCGCGTACACTTCATGATCTCCATCATTTTGAATAACGTTTGACCCAATTCCTCCATACGTTCCGCTGGTTGCTCCTCCACACATCTCTCCCTCAACTGTAATCGGGGTGGGCAAGTAGTCATCAAAAATCTCTCCTGGATTTTCATTATCTCCATTAAAGCATCGATCACAAGTATAGGGCCGGACGGCTACTGCGTTTGAGCAGAGGATTGGGGTATTATCAAAGTACTCGAGTGCTTGCACTTCTAGTTCGCTATTGCGAAATGAGTCAAAGAGGTATCGATACGTTGCAGTTTCTCCCGGTTGGAGCCTTCCGTCATCATTGCTATCGTTCTTAAATGAGAGGTCATCAGGATTAAGATCTTCTTTATCAAGTCTCCCTTGCTCTCCAGCTCGTAGCTGAACTCCGTCAATTGTAAACCTTCCTTGGTTTTTGATGGTGTAGGTTATGTAGTTTCCATCACATCCTACTTCTTCAATGATTATTGAAACTCCTTGCTGGCAATCACGTTCTTCTATTGGGGTGTAGAGATTAAGCCATACAAATACGAGTCCGCTTAAAGACACGGCTATGACTATGAGGATGACGTATCCTATCATAATGCTCACTCCTTTCTTATCCTTGTGCAACGAACCGTTCCTCCTCATCAGTCTTTATTATAACAAAGTAAAAGTTTTGTCCTCGTAGTAGTGGGAATTGATAGGTTGTATCTTCTATTGTTGCACTAACCGTGCTTCCGACAAGTGTAATGTCTGCTTCTGTTTGCGTTACTTCTTGTATTGTAACGAGGTTGCTTGCCCCACCCGTTGCTATTCCTACACTCCCAACTGCTGATTGTTCAAAGTAATAAGCTGTTACTGCTCCTGTCGTATCGCCGAAGAGAAAGAGTGCTTGTTCTTGACCTATTACATCTGCATAATCTTCAAGGAAGGTTTGTAAATCAAGTTGGAGATTTGCGCTTGGTCGGTAGACACCGTAGTCAAGTACTCGTTTAGATTCAAAACCTACTTCGTCAGATCGTCGATAAAATGAATCTTGCGATGCACTACTTGTTGCAGAGTTAATGATGACTGCAAGACTAATTATAACTCCAATTGTTATTATCGCTGCTATGAGAAAGAATTGTCCTCTTTTATTCATCCTACTCAATAGGTAAAGTATTTTTTAAAGTAATAGTGTAGCAAGCAAATTGCAGTAAGTAACAATTTTATTGCTCATAATGCGTGAGCATTATGTAGACGGGGAGTTTGCTCACCTTCAGCATACATGCGACCTCGTACCTTCCTCAGTGCCGCTCCCCTACAAGCACCACAACTTCTGCTTAGGGCTGCTCGGTTCCCCGCCTGACCCGGTTCACAGGAGCGCAGTCGAGTAGGACAGCACCTCAACGTTAGGTGCAAGACATCCATGCATCAGCTTCACGCACTCCTTTAAGCTCACTTAACGCCCGCAGGTGAATGGCGCAGGGCGAACGCGCCAGCTCGTCTACGTCTAAATGCGAGAAAAAGTAGTATTTAAGCGTGCCTACTAGAACGATTCTTGGGATGGCCCTTCAAAAACTTGTTGAGTAATGCAGGCATAAAATAGCGGGCTTGTAGTTGGGTGGAGTGTTTTGCACGTTGTAACAAGTGTTTGTAATGCTTGCTTTTCATAATAAACTGTGTATGGTGCTATTGCTACGCGCGTACCGTTCCGTTCAGTATATCGTGCGTGTTTATTTATTCTTCCTGCTGTTCCCGGATAGGCTGCTTCAACATATGATTGAAATTCAACTAAGTCTAGTGCAATGTAATTGTCGGGCATGTGGTCAAATGGTCCGTCGTACCAATCATTATTGAGGACGTGTGAGGCTTCAACCCCGATGACGATTTTTCGATTGTTAGCTACATCATTGTAAAAAGCAAAGTTTGTTCGTTCTCCTATAAGTATGTCTTGCCCGTATGATTCAAACGTTTCATGTACGGGGATATCTTCGTTAAGCATGTGGTACATATGAGGTGTTGCTTGATTGAAGAGTAAGTAAAACTGGAGTCCTGACTCGTCAACGACGGGGCCAACATACACTTCTTCCTCTCGTAGGTGGGATGCGTCAGGCGGGGTAAGTCCTGGTTGGTACATGTTAAACACTACTGTCTTGCCTTTGTACGTTACGGTATAGGTGAATCCATCAATGCGTTCTACGAGCACGCCGTCTTCGCTCGTCAATGGTTTGCCCCCTCCATCATCTGACTTTTTGAGAATGTCTGTGCGTCCAAATTCTGGTCGTGCAATATAGCCGAAATGAAAGACGCCATCATCACGATCTCGTGTTGAGAGTCCAAGCGCCCCGCCATACGTTTTTCCATTCGCGATAAATTTGTAATAATAGAAATTTTCTGAGGGGTATACGGTTACTTCATCATCGAGTTGTGAGAATACAAAATCAAACACTTCTATGTGGTCGCTCGTGTTTAGTTCGGCGTTGAGTGATTCAATAAAGTGTTCGTTTGTTGTGAATCCTTGCACGAGTGCTTCTGAATACGTAGTTTTTGATTCTACTGCTTGCCCTACGAAAAATCCGATAAAGAGGAGGAGGAGTGCGAGTGCAAAGAGTGGGAGCCACTCATTGTAGAGTTGTTTTTTTGAAATCTTCATCGTTTCTACTTATTAGTTAGGTTGCTTAATTGGTTGATGTAGCGCATGCGCTGCACTGATGATTGTTCTTTTTCTATTCCTCGAATTGCAGTGAGTGCGTCTCGCGCTCGGTTCAGATCGCTCACACTAATGCCGATTGTTTCAAGTCCCGCATACGTTTCTAGTCGATTAACTGGTGTTTCCCAGGCAGGGGATGTTATATATGCTCTAAACTGCGCTTCGCTCATCCGGTCATTATTCACACGAGCGTTAGAACTTAAGGTTCTAAGTGTTCGTGCTAGATAATTTCTTCCTGTTTGATCAACATTGTTTTCAAGGTACTCCGCTACTGCTTGTTTTGTTTTATCAGGCATTTTTTTCCATTGTGTTTTTGCAAAGTCTTTATCTCGATTAAATAAGTCGAGTATTGTTGTTGTTTGGGAGTCGGTGTATGCTCTATTCGAGTTGGTGTCGGATGTTATTGTATCAAAGAGCCGTGTTGCATGTTCAATGTATGCTCGTTGTTCGTGTGGGTGCAGGTGCTGTGTTATGGGTCTTCCAGTAATGTCGAGGGTATTGTTGTTGAGTGCTTGTAAGTGAGCGAGTTCAATGGCTGGTGCGAGCTCTCCTTTTGCATAAGAGGCTATTGCATTAGATGCGTATTTTGCAGGGTCTGCTTGCCCTTGAAGCCATAGTTCATTTTGTACATTTTTAAGGAGTGGTTGGAGTACTTTGAGTCGGTCTGGGTCTTCATCGCTGAGGGTGTAGCCGAATAGTTTGAGTGTTGTTGCAGCATCATATAACTTTCCTGCTTCAAGAAATGTTTGCATGAGTGTAAATACATCCTCACTGCTCGTATAGTCTGTTGCGAGTATTTGTCGAATTTCAGCTTCTGTCATATGTGTATCAGTATCTAGCGGGTACGTATTCGCGGTTAGGTCTTGATGGAGTCCTGAGAGGTACGTTCGTAGCGGGTCAATTGGTGTTGGGGTTGGAACTGTGGGTGGTGTGGGTGTTGGTTGTACTGGCCCGACTATTTCTTCTAATGATTGCGTTGTGGTTGGTTGTTCGGAAATTGGTATTGAGGGTGGGTGTGTGGTGTGGGTGTGCGTGTCTTTAGATAATAGTCCGTAGAGTCCTGCAGCTCCTGTAATGCTCAGTGCTGCTGGAATTGCGTATTTCCATTGTTTTTTCATAGTGTTTGTTCCGTTAAATTCTATATAAAGCTATCACTTTAAAGTAATGTCTTTTAATCATCAGGGGCGAAGAGTGGTCGCTCAATGTAACGCGTATAATCGCTGTCTTGCGGGTTTTCTACATGTTCGTGTAATGGTGAAACATAGCGTGAAGTTTCAGGTCCTTGCGTAACATGGGTCCAAGAGGTTGGTACAGCGCTTGTATAATCAACTCCTGCTATAGTAGCATGAACATAGAGTGGGTGTACATACGATGTGTAATCAGGGCCTGCAGTGTCCCAGTGTTCATAATCATATGGTTTGTAGTTTGTATGGTCTCCACTCGCAGTATCATCTATATGTACATAGTCTGGATGGAGATAGCTTGTGTATCTATCTGCTTGTTGGAAGTCCGCATGGAAAAAATCATCATTGATGTATGAGGTGTGGTCTGGGTATTGTCCTTCTTGCCCTGCTGGCGCTTCAATGTGTACTATATTGGGAGGTAGCATTTCTGAGTACGAATCAGAGCTTTGAATATCTGCATGATACCATCCTGGAGGGCTATATTCAGTGTAACTTGAACTTACTTGCACATCAATATGTTGTGCTCCTGGAAGGTGATAGTTAGTATATTCAGGACTCGTTGCTACATCTGCATGTTCAGAAATCCAAGGTGGGAAGTAGTGAGTGAATTGACTGCTTTGTTGGTAATCGTTATGGAAGTAGCCAGGCGCAAGATAGTTTGTATATGCACTCGTGCCTTGTTGGTCAGCATGAAACCAGTCAGGTTCCATCATCTGAGTGTATTGGCTACTCGCTTGAAAATCACTATGTACTGATCCTTCTGGAACATAATTTGTGTGATCAGGGTATTGTCCTTCTTGTCCTGCTGGTGCTTCAACATGGTAATAGTCTGGTGGGAGGTAGGTAGTGTGTTGTGAATTTCCTTCATTATCAACATGAAAGTGGTCTTCTGGGTAGTAAGTTGAAGCATCAGATCCTTCTGTTCCGTGGAAAAATCCTGGCGGAATGTATGTTGTATGTTCGGAGTAAGTGTCTTCTTCGCCCGGTGCTGCTTCAACATGCTCCCATCCTGGTGGATAGTAGTTGCTGATGTCAGGACCTTCTGTAATGTGCGTTCCTTCAAGCACGTATTCTGTATAGTCATCTGCTTGTTCAAAATCCCTATGTACTACTTCTGGGGGCCAGTATGTTGTCGCTGCGGGTGGGAATCCAAAAGGACCTTCCCCAGGACCGTACGTTCCTTCAGGGTCAATGCCATCTGTTTCAACATGCTCCCATCCTAAGGGAACGGCTGAGCTGTATAGTTGACTTTGTGTTAAATCGGCATGAACATGGGTTGGGGGTACCATCTTAGTATTGTCAGGCCCTGCAATATCCCAGTGAACATATTCTGGAGGTACGTACTCAGTGTAGTCTTGATAGCCTGCAATATCAACATGGACGTACCCTTCAGGCACCATCGTTGAATAGATGTCGCTTTGCGCAACATCTGCGTGCACATACCCTGGGGGCCAGTAGGTCGTAGCTACAACATCTGTGTATTCTCCAGCTTCTATATGATTCCAAGTTGGCGGGAAGTATTCCGAGAGTTGTTGTGCCGCTTCACTATCTGAGTGAATCCATGTTGGGGGTATCATGTGAGTGTTTTGATACGTATCTTCAGCAACATGCGTATAGTCAGGTGGAAGGTAGGAAGTATATTGGTGAGGTGCATCAGGATAGTTCGCGTGGACATAGTCACCAGGAATCATTTGAGAATAGCTATCACTTTGCATAACATCAGCATGTTGGTCTTCCGAACTCCCTCCTATTTCAGGTTGGCCGTGTGGATTTCCAGGCGGATTAATCAATCGTCCAGTGGAGCCATGTCCTGATGAGGAGAACAGTGTCGTTTCAGAATCAGTACTTTTGAGTGTTTCTTTACCTGAAACATCAGTTGTAATCGAGACAAATGCGAGAAAAACAGCTAAGGCAAATACAATCGGTGCAAGTTTTGCATGGCGATGCATACTTATCGAGGGTTATTCAGTATAAAAAAGTTCTCTACTTGTAGTATCTAACAAAGTAGTGACGTTAGGGAATTATTCGTGGTCGCCGTTCACTTGCTCTTTAATTTTAGCTAGGTCGGTAACTACGCGCTTTCTTTTACCGCGTGGAGGGGTTTGTTTTGGGGCTGCTACTAGCACTATGAGAAGTACTAAAAGCACGATGCCTAAAAATAGTGAAAGCATAAGTAGTAATTGCAGTGTGCTCGCCATTGAGCGATAATCTGCAAAATCCCTATTTAACTATTGCTGTGATGGGGTTACATCTGTGCAATAACTGGTATGCCAAGGAGATTAAGCGCATTTTTCATCACATGGCCGAAGGTATGCACGAGATGGAGCCGAAATGCTTCTTTATCGGAGCCAATAACTTGGCAGGTATGGTAAAAGTCAGAGTACGTTTTTGCTAACGTAAATGCATAATTTGCAATTACGTTTGGTGCGTGTGCTTCATAGGCATGCTTAACAATATCGGGGAAATGAGCGAGTTCTCGAACAAGCGCTTTTTCTTGTTCTTCTAAATACTCTCCTACACTAAACGTGAGTTTTGCATTATAATTCGCTTTACGCAGAATGCTTTGTGAACGTGCATAGCTGTATAATAAGTATGGTCCTGTGTCGCCGTCAAAACGCAATGATTCTTTTGGCTTAAACGTTACGTCACGCAAACGTTCCACTTTCAGAAAATAATATCTGAGCGCTGCCATGGCTATCGCAAATGCACGGTCATGTGCTTCGTCAGCATGGAGTTCAGGATAGCGGGATTCCACTTCTTGCATTGCAAGTTCAGTCATTTCTTCAAGTACATTGTCTGCATCAACAACTGTTCCTTCACGTGATTTCATACGTCCAGATTCGAGATGTACCAGTCCATAGTTGAGGTGGTAGAGTTTGTCTGCCCATGAATGTCCAAGTTTTTTGAGTAATGTAAATAATACTCTGAAGTGATGGTTTTGTTCGGTAGCAACAACGTAGTATCCCTTATTAAAATCGAGTTCTTTGTGTCGTTGTTGAGCGAGGTAGAGGTCTTGAGTAACATAGATTGAAGTGCCATCTTTACGAAGTAATGTTTTTTCACCAAGTTTCTCTTGTGTGAGGTCGGCGTAAATTGATCCGTCAGGACGTTGAATAAAAACGTTTTGTGCAAGGCCACTTTGCACAACATCCTTGCCATGCTTGTAGATTTCAGATTCAAATGCTTGCGTATCAAAATGCACATTAAACTTCTTGTATGTTTCTGTAAAGCCTGCTAGGGCCCAATCACGCATTTGCTTCCAGAGAATGTGCATTTTTTTATCGCCAGTTTCCCATTGTTGTAAGTACGTCTGAGCTTCGATTTCAAGTTCAGGATTCTCTTTTGCTTTTTGCGCGAACTTCACATAATAATCTCCGACGAAGTGATCTGGTTTGCGATTCATTTTCTCAGGTGTTACTCCATTGCCAAATTTGTCATACGCAAGCATGGATTTGCAAATATGCACACCACGATCATTATTGATTGCAGTAACAATAACTGTATTGCCCATATGCCGCATAATATTCGTCATTGCCTGCCCTAAGATAATGTTTCGAATATGGCCTAGGTGAAGTGGCTTGTTAGTATTAGGTGATGAAATTTCAATGAATGCTCTTTCTTTAATTTTTTGAGATCCGAACAAATTACCTTCTTTTCTTACACGGTCAATAACTTCACCAGCAAGTTTTATCTTATTTGTGAAGAAATTAACATACGGGCCTTCAGCGACTATGCGTTCAAAAAATTCTCCAGGTACGACTTGCTCAGCAATGTTCTTTGCGATTTCTGCTGGGGGTTGTTTAAGCTCTCCAGCAAGTGTGAAGCACGGTAATGCAAAGTCCCCTTTGCTTGGATCTTTAGGGGCTTCTATTCGTTTAGCAAGTTCTTCTTTTTTGAGCGGAAGAAAAGAGAGTGCTGTTACAACTGCGTCTTTCATACTAGCTTAGTAAGTTTGAGTGTAATAAATGTTATGATTATAGCCCAAAACATTCTCTATATTCGAGAACACTTCTGTATTTCCAGAGAAGTGCTTTTTGGGAAAGGTGTACTTGAGCGCTTAAATCTCCGTTGTCATTAGCCAGAATAATCGTGTTACAAAGGCCTATGGTCCCTAAATCATCAATGTATGAGACTGGCATGCTAAGCGTGATATCTGGATTTTGAGGTACGCCATCAGTAACACTTTCTCGCTTAATCGTATAGTGTAGTTCGTTCCCAACATGGAGGTAAATGACTGCTTTACTCGGTAATTCCTGCACGAGAGGTCGTGATTCGAGGAATGCCTTAAGGTTAGTTTCAGTAACAACTGTTGGTTCAAATGTTTCTTCACGAACAGTTGTGCCCGGCCCATGATTGACATTGAGGGGGGATGTAATGTAGAGGTAGTATCCTCCAAATGATGCTCCAGCAATAGCTAGTAGACCTAGAAAAACAACAAGTACTTGAGCACCTCTCATGACAATGCTTAAGAATGATTGATATTAAAAGGTTTCATTCAATGTGCATCTATAGCTCAGTGGTAGAGCACTTGCTTCGTATCTCTGCCCACCGCAGCGAGACGTCCGCAACCTCTGTGAGGAACGTCGCAGCCAGAGTGGGTCAGAGACAGTCTGTGTGACTGCTCATAGAGAGAAACAGCAAGGGGTCGGGGGTTCGAATCCCTCTAGGTGCTTATAAGCTGATGTGCAACATCTGCTAGTGCCTGGAGGCACTAAGAACATGTTCTTTCAGCCTCTAGGTGCTTGCTCCCACCGTGCTGCGCAGGCAGCATGGTAGCACTAGAGGTAAGCGAGGAAGTCGCGCAGCCTCTAGGTGATTCTCAATCATCACCTAATCCAAACGCTGACGTAAACTCAGTTATCATCGCATACTTATCGAGGTACTGTATGCCCTTATCTGTTATTGAGTACGTTCGGCTTCGGCCTTGTTGTTCTTCGGTAATGAATTGTTTTATTTTCAAGTCTGCTAAATAGTCTTCCATCATTTGATGTGAGAGATTTGACTTGTACAGTATGTGCGTCGGTTTTATTCGCCCGCTCTTCTCCCGAATGACCCGTAGGATATCGCGGATTATTTCCAGCTTGTTTCGTTTTCTGCCCATAGTTATCGTAATGCTTTCATGAGGCTAACCGTCATTACGGTGTACCCTATAAATTCAATAAAATGACTGAGTGCATAAAGCACTGGGTTAAAGCTAGTGAATGCAAATATGAGGCGTGCAAGTAGTAATGCACTCACTCCTATGAGCGTTAGGAGTACTTTATGATTATGTTTTTTCTTATACTGATTTGCATAATGCAGTGTTACATAGAGGAGGAGCACTGCTGAAATAAAGTTGAGTGCGAGCCCTACGTTAGCACTGAAGATAACACTCAAAATACTGAGTGATATGAGTAGGGAATATGCTCGTTGGTTTTTGAGATTGAGTGTTACATACGCGTATGTTGCAAATCCTATTAGTAGGAAAATAACGTGGAGGTAGAGCCCTATCATTGTGTAGAGCGAATATGTCTCTATGGCCCTAATGTAACTACTCGTGTTAATCTTTGCCCACATAGCCATTTGTATGATGAGCAGGCTCACGTACGATGCAGAAATAGATGCAAACGCCCACCCAAGATTTTTACATTCTTTTTGATCGCATAGGTTGTACACTTTAAATGAGTAATACGCAAGGAGTCCGGTGACTATTCCAAAGAGTAATTCAAAAGCGAGGCCGTATCCAATAAACCAATGAGGAAGAACGTAGAAGAGAGCCATACAAAAATCGTGTGTTTTTCATTTTTAAGGTTTATGAAAGTCGATTCTTGAGGTTTGTTTAATAATGGATTAATAAAGGGGTTGCGTCACAGTACCAACTAAACATACACAACCCTTACGGAGGTTTTTCACATGGCGTACACATCCCCGCCCGCACGGGCGGGCTTGCCTACTCACACACACGAAAAAAGAAAGCCCCCATAGCGTGAATTGTTCATCGTGACAATTCGATGAGAAATCCTCTCTGACTCGCTCTTGCTGTGCAACCCTCAGCAAGCTTGTGGGTTTGCTCGCTGTGTCGAGCAGAGATCACTATCATACTGCCTCTTTTTTCCTGTAAGGCACTCACCCGTAGTGCCTTGCAAACCCGGGCGCATGCAACCGTGCCCGGGTCATACTCACAACTGCCACTAATCGTTTCATTGGTGAGGGTGGCAGACCCCTTCTGCGGAGGCTTTGTGCCTCCGCCTTTTTTATCATAATAATCCTTAAATAGCATTTTACACTTTAGTAGTAATGGATGAAGAAACACATATGATGAATATGGCTATTATTGCTGGAGCATCAGCAGCTTTGAGTTATAAGGATAAAAACCCTGCTGCGTTTACACCTGAAATAATGCAGCATGTCTCAGACTCTCTCAAATCAATCCGTGAAGGTATTGACAGGCCCGAGTAGTAATGCTTTTATACGCTAATTATATATTCCAACTTATTGCGAGGGTACCGAAGCGGTCAAACGGGCAGGACTTAAGATGTCCTTTCTTCACGAGAAGAAAACTACTAAGGATTGCATAAGCAATCCTGTGGCTTAGTGCCTTCGTAGGTTCGAATCCTACCCCTCGCATTTCTTTTTGATTCGAACGAGGTTCGAATGCCGGAACTCGTACGTGTTCTGGCTCCCGCAGCGTGTAGTGCTGCGTGGACCTACCCCTCGCATTTCCGCTTACCTCAGCGAGTCTCTGAGTTCCGAAGAGGGTCGAGCGCTCGGTAAGTCGGAAATAGCTTTTTGATTCGAATCTGGTTCGAATACGAGAGTGAGCTTTGGGGCGAGCTCGATTTTCGCAACACGAATTTACTTCTCTTTTAGTTTTGTATAGGGGTCTAATCTAGAAATGGTATAGAAACTAGGGCTTAGTAGCCTGGGCCTGTTGCCATGTTAGGTGTTGGTATTTGTGGAGCGTTTGGCTCAAACAAATAGTTGAGTAAGTAGAGTGGGTCTGCAATATTTACTGTATTGTCTGCATTAACATCTGCTCGTGCAGTGCAGTCTGGCTGTGGTGCTCCTTCTACGAAGAGGTAGTTGAGTAGTCCTACTGCATCAAATACGTTAACATCAGCATCAGTATTAAAGTCTCCTCGAATAAATGGTCTATCGCAGGTTAAATCAGTTCCCCTTGTGAGTGTTGGTGCGAGTGCTACTGATGATGATAATTTATCTCTTGCATCTTTCTTAATATCAATTTCCGGTAAGGTATAGAAGAGGTAGGTGAGGAGTGCTATCTGATCAGCTTGTGTTGTTAGCCCATCTCCATTACAGTCTCCATTGTACTGTGCGTTGTTGGTAAGTACTTCTCCAATTGCGATAACATCTGCAATGTCCACGACTCCATCTTCATTCACGTCACATTGAGAAGGTGGTCTAAACGCCACTGGTACTTGCGTATTTGTTGATAGTGTTGTTTGTTGTGATGATGGTGCGAGGCTAATATCTTGGAGGTCAAGGATTATGTTTGTAATAAGTATTACTCCGATAACTACTGATATACAAATGGATGCTACTGTCGCTAGTCGTTTTTCATGCGGTGCTAGCGGTGTCTCTTTTTCCATACTTTTTAAGGGTCAACTTCTTTTTTATAGGTTTCTGTAGAGTATACTAATCTTTTTATTGTGTATTTTGGGCTGGTTTGTAATGTTTGGGTGGTTTGAACGACATTGGGGCTTATCTCTTAGTATTACTTTGTTTGGAGCGATGCTGATGTTTTACATTTCTTCCCTGACGTTTCCTCCTAGCGGTCCTGGTTCGATTGGGTTTAAGGCGTTAGCATATCATTTTCTAGCGTACTTCTGTTTTTCGTTGTTCTTACTAATTTCTATTGTGCAAGGGACTAAGCGAAAACTCATTATTCCGAGTATGATTGTGGCGTTTGTCTATGCTGTTTCTGATGAAATGCATCAATTGCTCGTTCCAGGTCGTGCGTTTTCTCTTGGGGATATTCTAGTCGATACTATTGGCATTATGGCTGCTACTCTCGTATATTGTAGCTGCTCAAAACGCTTAAATAAACTGTTTCGTGAGTAATAGTAGATGGGTAATGCTCAAATTATTATTGCTCCAGTACATGATGCAATACTGCAGGGTATTCTCATGTCTGAAATTTCTACAAAGGGTCCAAACGATGTTTTTCATGCGAATACTACGCGCGGATCAGCTATTGCAGCAGTAAAGTTACGCTGTCTTGTCGGTAATGGTGTTGATGTAGCGGTTATTGCAGGTGGTACGTGTGATGAGCGAGCGTTATATGCAATGGATATCTATCGAGAAAGCCCTTCAACGCTTTGTTTTGAATACGCGCAGGACGCGTGCCGTCAGGGAAGAATTGTTGCGGGTGTGAATGATTCAGGCATGACTGGCGTTACTAATCTTGCAACTATTGTGCAAAGTGAATCGCTTGGTGAAATCATTAAAAACCGTGATTGGGAACGCTTGCAAAACGAATATCGTGAGAGTGGACTTACGCTCTATGATGCATTACGCAATTATTTTCCTCGTGGTTAAATGTTACCGTTCGGATCTGTTTTTGCAACAAAGAAATCATGCTGGTACTGTGTGAATGTATAGGTTTCATTAATGATTGTACCATTGAAAACTGTCTCGTAGGTGTCATTAACAAGATATCCTGCCAAAGTAGAGCCTCCAACTACCAGTTCTCCAGTATCAAGTTCTATGAGTCGAATAAGGTGGGTGTCTGCAAGTTGATTCCCAAAGAAAATTGAGCTTGTTGGTATTTCAAAACCTTGTATTGCTCGTTGCCAAAGTATTTCTCCTGTTTCAGCACTCATCTTCATAAGCACTCCCGTATCATCTCCAATGCCAGTAATAAGTATATTCCCATCTTGAGAGCGTATAGCTTCGGTTCCAATCATTTCCTGAAATAGTGTGCCAGATGCAGTTCCGTACGAGTTAAATGTTTCAGTACCATTGCTTGCTAAGATGCGAATGACTGGGGCATTTCCAATTGACTGTGAAGCTTCATAGGGTACGCTGACGATTGCCAGCTCTCCATTTTCTAGTTTCACAATTCCAATTTGGAAATAGAGCGCTTCCTCAAGTTCAGAAGTATAGTTCCAAAGTAATGTATTATTCGCAGTATACTTTTGTACTACTTGATGGGATGCGTACCCCTCTGATTGTTGTGAGTCGTTTGTTATAATTAGTTGCGTTCCGCTAATGAGGTAATCTCCATTGTCAAATGTTTCAAACCCTTTATAGAAAGTGAATTGATCAAATTCAAACGTTGATGAAAATATAGATTCAGCTAGTGTTGCTTGATTAACAATTATTCCTTCTGAAGTGAGGGTAGTTGTTTGTAGTTTGAACTGGCCGGTGTCAGTAAGTTCGTCCCAAGAGGTAAGTCCGCCAGAAATTACTTGAATTGTTCCATCATCGTTTTCAGTAATTCCTGAGGAAACTGTTAGAAAATCATCTTCAACATAATCAAAAAGGTACTGGTACCATTCAACTTCTCCTTCAAACGAATATTTAACAAGGCGCACCGGTATCGATATCTCTGAAGGTGCGGCGACTTCTAAATAGTATATTCCTCCATCGTCAGCTAGTTTAATATGGGGTGCTGTTCTTTTTGGGCTAAAGAGTAGCAAGTCTTCTTCATTATTAATTAAGTTCATATTACCAGTTATCTCAACATAATAATCACTCTGAGATACAGGATTCATTGTAAAGCAACTTATTTCGCCATTAGGGGCAATAAGAATTAATGCTAGGGTTGATCGTTCTTGAAAAGCAGTAGTATTTTTAAAGAAACCTCCTACTAGTAATTCGCCAGTGTCAAGTTGATCAATCAAATTAACTTGCTCTTTATAGCCTTCATTGCCAATGCTAAGTTTAAATGTATCATACCCTGCAACACCTCCTTCTTCAAATGTTACGCTGAATTCATCCTCACAGCTTACAGGGTTTAGGAGGTCTTCAAGTAGTCTTGGTTCAGGTTCTGGTGGCTCTGGCGGACATGCGAAGAAGTTACAGTCATCGTCAGGGTTTTTACCGACTACGCTCCCATCCCAGCACGTGTTTGTTTCATTCGTACACGTTACTGGTTCTTCAGGACACGCGAAGAAGTTACAGTCATTATCAGGGTCTCGTTCTACTAAGCTTCCATCCCAACATTCGAGTAGTTGATCATTACATGTTTCTACCTGATTTTGAGAGGGGTTTTCTTGTTCAGCATCCTCATTATCCACGTTTGAGAGCACGTTTTCATACACAAAATACCCTGCTACTACGAGTCCTCCGACAAGTAAGATACCTACAACTAACATTATGAGAAATGTTGATCCTTTCGGCTCCTGATACGAGCCTCCCATCTGCCCTCTTTTATTATGCATACTCTCTTAGTACTAGTCTAAACTAATTTTACTATATAATGTTAACTGATTAGAAACTTAATTGCTGATGATTTGACCGCAATAATCTGCTGGTACTGGTGCTAAGTCTGTATTACTTGGATCGTTAATGTAATTCGCTAGGCGCGGTCCATCATTAATGCCGAGTACTCCATTGTTATCAATATCCATAATATCAACTGGGTCTGTGACTGGACCTCCTCCGTAGGCTGCAACAATAAATGCTACATCATCAAAGTCAAGATCGCCATCGCCATCGGTATCTCCGCGTGCATAGCAGTCAGGGGTGCTTGTAACGAGTATTGGTTCAATCATACATACGTCGCTACACCCGTCTCCGTTTACTAGGTTACCGTCGTCGCATTGTTCATCACCTGCTTCAATACCGTCTCCACACAAGACTGGTTCGTCTTCACAGATTGCTGAGCAGCCGTCACCATCAATCAGATTCCCATCATCACACTGTTCATCACCTTCTATAATATCGTTACCGCATTCTGCTGGTTCGTCTTCACAGATTGCTGAGCACCCATCGCCATCAATGGTGTTTCCGTCATCGCATTCTTCGCCTGTATCGAGTGTTCCATCTCCGCATAGTGGTTCGTCTTCACAGATTGCTGAGCACCCATCGCCATCAATGGTGTTTCCGTCATCGCATTCTTCGCCTGTTTCTATAATATCATTGCCACACACTGGGGCTGCGGTATTATCACATTGCTGTCCTGAATCATCATAAATTACTATTTCACTATCATTAACATCTAGCTGTATTGTTAAAATCAGCGGGAATGCAGAAGCATTACTCACGTTAGCTAATGGTACGTCAACAGTAGCATCTCCTGGTGTAAAGTAACATGGTGCATTTGATTGTGCATCACATCCAAATGGCAGTGACAAAAGGACTTTTGAGGTTGTTACGAGTGCATTGAAGAGTGTTCCAGTATTTGCGGACTCAAGCACGATTTCTCCTGTTGTTGCGTCTGCACTAATGAGTGTTACTGCTGCGGAACCTATTGATGCTGTTTCACCAATATCCATTGATGCTTCAATAGTGCTTCCTGAAACTACGCTAGTAAGTGTTGTTCTATTCGTTGTAGCATTTGCAGTTGAGATTTCTGTGATACTCAAAACATATGTTTCATATGAGTTTGTGGTAGTATTTCCGTGAGAGACGACTATCCAATCGTGAATGTCTTGGTCTGCACTAAGTGTACTTGTAGGGGATGTTGCAAGTGTTTGCTCAGCACTTTTACCCATTCCTTCAAATGTACCACTTGTTGTGTTAGCGTAAAAGAGGTTGAATGTTACTTCTCCATCTTCTATGTCTGCGGTAACGGTGATTGAATCGTCACCGTCTTGTTCTAATAGGATTTCATCGAGTAGTGGGTCATTACAAAGTAGTTGTGGTTCATTTTGACAGGTGCTGTCGCATCCATCACCGTTTTGAGTGTTTCCGTCATCGCATTGTTCTCCGGAATCAACTGTCCCGTCTCCACAAGTTGGTTCAGGGTCTGAGTCTGGATCATTGTCTGGACAGACGAAAACACAATTGCCACTATCGCTTAGCTCAAGTGAAACAACAGTTCCATCTTCACACTCTAAGGTTTCATCCCCACAAACTTGGGAGTCGTCATTGTCTCCTCCATCTGGATCTGTATCGTCATCCTCTGTTGAACTTGAAAATCCTTTAAAGAGGAAAAATGAGGCTACTACGATGCCGATAACAAGTACGACACCAATAATTAC
The DNA here is from genome assembly GCA_038121585.1 of archaeon. GTDB lineage: Archaea > Nanobdellota > Nanobdellia > Pacearchaeales > GW2011-AR1 > JAYONY01. The sequence continues at coordinate 22,564 of JAYONY010000002.1, forward strand.
AATGAGGGTTGTGTTTGGACCACTCGGTGTATCCATTGCCATGCTATTATTTGGTCGTGGCATTCCCATCTGGCCTCGTTTGTTTCGAACTACCATTGCCTCTTTTCTATAAGACAATGGGGTAGTATGACTATATAAAGATTAACCAAATAGGGCGGTGTAGTTAGTAGTAAGTTGTTTTGCTACTTGATTGATTGGAACTTGTTTAAGCGCAGCTATTTTTGTGTAACTTGCAACGACATTAGCTGGTTCGTTTGGAAATTCTTTTTCCGGATGCATGTATGGTGCATCAGTTTCACACAGGAGTTGCTCAATTGGTATCTCACGAATCATTTTTTGGAAATGTTCTGCGTGTGTTACGCACGTCGGAATACTGCACGTCCACCCGTTTTCAACGATTCGTTTGACAAGTTTGAAATTACCGCTAAAACAGTGCATGACAACTTTTTTCGCTCCTAGTTCTTCAAGCATGTCAATGCATTCTTTCTCTGCTTTACGTGAGTGCACCACAAGCGGCTTATCGAGTTTTTTGGCTAGTTTGATACATGCTGTAAAATGTTCTGTTTGTCGTGCATGATCAGCATCATCTTCTTTGAAGTCCATGCCTACCTCTCCAATTGCTACAATGCTATCCTTGTGTTCTTCGATAAACGTTAGTTCTTGTGCGAATTCTGTATCAGTGAGTTTGAGTGCATCGATTGGATACACTCCAAGCGCTGGTTTGATTGCTGGGAATTCTGTTGCAAGCTCTAACAGTTTCCGATTTGTTTTCGGTGTTGTTCCTGCAGCGACAATGGTTGTAACGTTAGCTTTCTGAGCTGCTGCTATTCGCTTGGCAGGGTCAGGTAACATTTCAAAATGGCAGTGAACGTCAATATACATGTGAGAATAAGCAAAAGCGGCTATTAATGCGTTGCGATATTCGCTTGTTCGAGTGCTATAAGATCATATTTCATACGATACATCTTCTGTGACTTTTCAATTGCTTTGTACGCTTCTGTTTTGCCGAGAATTTCAGGTATCGTGACTTCTTTGCCTTGGAGTTCTTTGTACCGCTCAAAGAAGTTTTTGAGTTCGATAATGGTGTGTGTTGGGACGTCTTGCACGCTTTCAACTTCTTTATAGCGTGGGTCACCAGCGTAGACTGCGAGTATTTTATCATCTTCCTCATCATCATCAATCATACGCAAGACGCCGATAACGCGGATTTCTACTAGCGTCATTGGCAAGACTGGTTTGCCAGTGAGGATTATAACATCAAGCGGGTCGCCATCGTCCCAGAGTGTTTGCGGGATAAATCCATAATCGCCCGGGTAATGTGCTGCAGAATACAAAAATCGGTCAAGTTTGAGCATCCCCGTTTCCTTATCGAGCTCGTACTTCACTTGTGAATCTTTAGATATTTCAATAATCGCATTTACTTTCTGCGGTGCGTTATTTCCTACTGGCACAGTGTGCCATACGTTATCTTTCTGCATGGAGCCGAGAATATTTTTGAGGGTTTAAAAAAGTGATGGGTGACAACAACTAATTTATACTTCCATCGATAGAAGATTCTATGCAATCTTTTAACGAACAATGCTACGAGCTTGTCCGACAAGTCCCTGCCGGGAAAGTTACGACGTACAAGGCGATAGCGCATGCGTTAGGTACTGGCGCGTATCGTGCAGTGGGTAATGCAATGGCGAGTAATCCTGATACGTTCCCAAATAAGGGTGCGACACCGTGCCATCGTGTTGTGAAAACTGATGGCAGTATTGGGGGGTTTGCCCACTTGCCTGAGGCCAAGATTGCACTGCTACAAAGCGAGGGTGTAAAAATTAAAAATAATACAGTTGATTTGACCACGTTTGCTCACGTGTTTGCTTAGTGTTCTTCGTCTTCATTGCGGTATTGGCTTCGCTGCTCGTATTTTTTACGTGCAAAATGCAGTTTTGAACCGTTTACTTCTTCTCGTGCAAAAGCTTCTGCTACATCGTTGCGATAGTCCTTTGAACCCATGTACGGGTGACCGTGCAGTTCTGTCATGAGTACTGCATTTTGTCCGGCTGTTCGTAGTCGTGCTCGCCGTTCAGTGCTTATCACAGGCCATTTTTCAGGGTATGTTGCTGCTGCATCATACGCTTCTTTCACAACGTCTGATAACGTGTCATACGCGCTCACGCCCATTTTTTGGGATGCTACGTAGGCTTTTTGCCAGACTTCAAGGTCTTCAGCTACGATGCCTTGTTTTTTTACAAGGTCTACCAGGAACGGTCCCGCTACTGGATGGTTGCGAGTTGCTTCTACTCCATTACATCGTACGAAGTCTTCGATAGTACGATACTTCGCTTTGAAGCTTGGTTCTTGTGCACTTGGTGTGTGCCAATCGTGTTCGTGTTTCATTGTTTAGTTCTCCTAGGCGTTATGCTTGAGCAAATCGCCCTTCACCTGTCTTTTTTACCCTATATAAATCTTTCGGTTTTACTATTAAGAAGTAACTAATTTAGACGCTCTTGAGTAGCTGAACGAGCAACTTCTATCTCCCAAGAAGTAATGGTTTCCCCGTTAAATCCTCTGCTCATAAGGCGTGTTCGAGGATCAACATGACGTAAATCAAGTAAATGGCCAAGCTCATGTGCTATAACACGAAAATCATTATTGGTAGTTTGATCAGCTATGAGGATGCTGTTTGATTGTGGTATGGCGAGACCATTAATGTTATTGAGGCTTTGAGCAAAATAAATATTTATGAACTGGGGATGATGGTGCTCGTTCGCAAGGAGTGTATCATAGTTTCTATTAAGTGCATTAGGGATTGCTTCAAACGCTAATTCTGTTGTTTGAATATCTTCGATGTAAAATGCAATACCTGCTGGTGCCCAAATTCGATTAATGTCATCCAGCAGTCTGATGATCTCGCCTTTTTCACGATACGAGGTATAAAATCCTGAGTCATCAACTATGAGGTGCGCGCGAATTGGTAAGACTAACAAATTGCCTTGATATTGTGGCGGAATCTCAAAGTTCGTTTGTGTCGCTACACTCATGCCAGGGGGTGTAGCAAGTAATGCACTCGCAGTAAGGGCTACAGCAAAGCCTATTGTAAGGAGCACTAGTAAAATGATTTGTAATCTCATTACAAAAGTAAATCGCTATATAGTACTTAAAAATACTGGCAAATCAGTTGAGTATATCAAAAAGCTATGTAACAACCCTTAAATATCGTCGATAAACGATTGTAGTATGAAGATAGCATACGTGGCACCCGAATATTACCCTGCCATTGGGGGTGTTGGACAAGTAGTGCGTGAACTTGCTACTCGGCAGGCTAAAGCTGGGCATGAAGTGCATGTGTTTGTTCCTGCGTGGGACAAGGAAAAACCAATTCCTGAAGGGACTGAGGTTATTGACGGGGTGATTGTACATCGGTGTAAGTATTATTTCAAACTCGCTAATTTTTCTACGGTCTGGCCTAGTGTGTTTACTAAGTTACGTAAGGGGAAGTTTGATATTATCCATTCACATCTATTCGCACACCCACACTATGTTTTTGCAGGACTTGCTGCGCGACTATCGGGGGCAAAACATATTCATACCTCGCACTGTCCTTGGTCTGATGCACATCGTTCAGTTGTTGGAAGAATGGGTGTTATCTTGAGTTATAATCTTGTTTCAAAAGCCATTGCGAAATATGCTACTGATGCGTTCATTACTATTACAACTTGGGAGAATAAGTATTTCACACGGTTTGGAGCATCACTAAATAAGATGATTAACATTCCTAACGGTATGGCTGATATTTTCTTTAAGAAAGTAACAAAGAATTCATTCAAGAAAAAACACAATATTAAGGGGAAGATGGTGTTATTTTTTGGAAGATTAAGTGAAACAAAACGCCCTGATAATTTTGTTAGAATTGCTAAAAAAGTACTTGCTAAGCGCAATGATGTAACGTTTGTTGTTCGTGGTCCTGACGAAGGGTACAAGCAACGAGTAATTGATGCAATTGGTGATGAGAAAAAAATTATGCTCTTACCTGAAACGCGTGATCGAAATGAAGTTGCGGCTATGTATCAGGCTGCTGACATGTATGTCTTACCTTCCTATCGTGAGGGCTTACCTCTAACCTTGTTTGAGGCTATGGCTTCAGAATTACCGCTTGTAGCAAGTCCTGTTAATGGGGTGCCGTACGAAATTAAAGATCCTGATAATGGATTCCTCATAAAGTGGGATGATCTAGATTCATTCGCAGAACGCATAGGGTTCTTCCTAGATAATCCTAAGAAGGCAAAAGCTATAGGGGAACACAACAAGAAATACGCTCAACGATATAATTGGGATGTTATTGAGCAGGAAACAATGGAATTATACAAGCGAGTACTTGCTGGAAAAAATGTCAATCCTTCTTACTAAAGTGTTTTCTTTTTCTTCTCATACCAAAGGAGTTTATCCATTGCAGTAATGGCATCTTCTGGGAAGGTAAACGAAGGTACGTTCATTGAACGAAGAGCATCTGATAAATTCTCTGTAAATCCTGCCCCTGTAGAAACTACGATTATGGGTTTCTTTGTTTGTCGTCGAGCTTCAGATAATACTTCAACAACATTTGTAGTAACCAGTGGTGTTTGAAAGAGGACAATGGCAAGTGCCGCATCAACATTCTTATCTTTGATACAAGCATCAAGTGCAACTTTGTAACTTTCAGTTGTAGCATCAGCGACAAGGTCTAACGGATTTGCGATTGAAACATTCTTAGAAAATGCTTTTCTAAGTTCTTTTTTAGTTGACTCTGAGAATTCTGCCATTTCAATATTTTGTGATGCAACGATATTATCTGTTGACACGATACCGTATCCTCCACCATTCGTGATGACTTGTACTCGGCCACCTTTGAATTGAATGCCTTGCCCTACGAGTGAAGCAATAGAGAACATTTCTTCTAAGGTGGTTGCGCGAATAATACCGCATTGGTTGAACACGCCAAAATACACTTCTTTTTTACCTGCTAACGAACCGGTATGTGACATGGTTGCTTGTTGGCCACGGTCAGAGAGCCCACCTTTAAGTGCTACTATTGGTTTTTTCTTACTTACTTTTTTAGCGACTTTGTAGAATTTTTCACCATCTTTAATTCCTTCAACATACAAGCAAATAACTTTTGTGTCTTTGTCATTACCTAAATATTCTAGCAAGTCGCTTTCATCAACCTGTGTTGCATTACCGTAACTGATGAACTTTGCAAATCGATGTCCTTTCGCTGTTGCCACGTCAAGTGTTGCACTACCGACCGCTCCGCTTTGACAGATAAAACTTATCCCGCCCGCTTCCGGTCGCTCTAACCGATAGCTCGGTAAGAACATGGTATCAAATTTATTGTGTGCATCAAAAACCCCAAGACAGTTAACGCCTATGGTGCGCATGTTGTGTTTGTCAAGTGTTTGACGGAGTTTTTTCTCGAGTGCATGGTCACCTATTTCGCCAAACCCAGCAGTTACAATTAAGACGTCTTTAATTCCTTTTTTTGCACATTGATTAACTGTTGGAATAACAAACTTAGCAGGCACTGCAATAATTGCAAGATCAATCTGTTTAGGCACTTTGAGTATTGAAGAATACACTTTCATACCAAAGAGTTCATACGCTTTATTATTAACGGGGAAAACTTCGCCGGGAAAGTCACCATCAAGGATATTTTTTACAATAACGTGTCCTACTTTAGAAGGGTTTCTAGATGCTCCGATAACAGCTACTCGTTTTGGCTTAAAGAAATTTTTGAAATTTATCATTGGTCACCTCACATATTACTCAGCAAGTGTGCTGGATCTTCAAGGAATTGACGAAACGCATTCATAAACCGTGCTGCTTGCGCTCCATCAAGTATTTGGTGGTCAAACGTGAGTGAAACTGGAAGTATTTTTACGTTTTTGAGTTTCCCATTTTTATCAAGTACTGCTCGGTCAAAAATTCTACCGAGGCCAATAATTGATGCTTCTGGCGGGTTAAGGACTGGTGTGCCATATGTTCCACCAACAGAACCATAGTTGGTAATGGTAAATGTCCCACCTTTCATTGCTTGCACATCTATTTTTCTAGTGCGTGCTTGTTCTGAAAGAGTCATTATTTCTCGTGCAAGTGTTTCAATATTCTTCTTTTCAGCATTTTTTATATTAGGAACCATGAGTCCAACTTCTGTTTCTACAGCGATGCCAACATTAAAGTATTTCTTAATGAGGATTTCTTCATCGAGTATTTGCGAGTTCATAATAGGTACTTCACGCATTGCGGCAATTGCTGCTTTGATAACATACGGTAAGAAGGTAAGTTTGACACCTCGTTTTTCAAATCCTGCTTTTTCTTTTTTACGAAGCTTCCAAAGCGCGGTGACGTCAACGTCCTCCATGGTTGAGAGTTGTGCAGCATTCTGGAGTGAAGCAATCATGTGTTTCGCTATTGTTTTGCGAATACCTTTAAGTGGCATGTGGTCGACTGCGCCATATTCATCAAATTTCTTTCCTATAGGGATTGTTTGTTGTGGTACGCCTATCGTGGCTGGTGAACCGCTCACTGGGTGCTGTGCTGGAGCACTAGCAGTTCGTGCACGAACGCCCCCTTCAAGGTCTTGCATGAGGATTCTTCCGTTTTCACCTGTTCCATTGAGTGTTGCTAGGTCAACTTTGAGTTCTGCTGCACGCTTCCGAACTGCTGGTGCAGCAAGTACTTTCCCTGTTTGCGCACTGCCAGTCATTGGAGCACTTTGGAGCACTTGTTCCATAACCTCGTCTTCGGTGAGGAGTTCAGTTCCTGTAGCAGGGGCCTTCTTTGGAGTTGGTATTTTACCTGCACCCGCAACTTCTTTTGTCTTAGAAGTTGAGGGCGACGGGGAAACTTTTTCCCCGGAGTCACCGATAGAACATAATATTTCGCCAACTTTTACAACCTCGCCTTCTTTGAAGTTAATTGCTAGTATTGTTCCGCCCACTGGCGCTGGTAAATCAGCTACTGCCTTGTCAGTTTCTACTTGGACGATGTTTTGGTCTGCTTTTACAGTGTCGCCTACCGCGACCAACCACTTAACAATTTCTCCTTCAGTAAGTCCTTCTCCGACGTCAGGTAGTAAAAACTCATAGGCCATTTTTCATCACTCTCTCTAATGCGTTTTGAATTTTTTGAGCTGATGGCAAGTAATAATCCTCATAGAGTCGAAGTGGTACAATAACATCGTAACCTGTGACGCGCTCAACTGGTGCGCGCAGTGAATACAGAGCTTTATCGTTTATTTGAGCAATGATTTCTGATGCGAGACCAAGTGTTCGTTGTGCTTCATGCACGACAACGCACCGTCCTGTTTTTTGTACTGATTTTATGATTGTCTCAACATCAAGCGGGGAAAGTGTTCGCAAGTCAATAAGTTCTATTGAAATATCTTGGTTGTGTGCTACTACTTCTTTCGCTGTTTTAACCCATGCGCCATAGGTAATGAGGGTTACATCAGTTCCTTCTTGGATAACATTCGCTTTACCGAGTGGTATAACATATTCTTTTTCTGGGACTTCTTCTTTGATTGCACGATATACTTTTTTCGGTTCAAAATAAATAACTGGGTCGGGGTCTCGAATTGCAGCTATCATAAGCCCTTTCGCATCGTACGGTCCTGATGGCATGACGACTTTGAGACCTGGGGTGTGAATAAAGTAGGTTTCTGGTGAGTCTGAGTGGTGTTCGAGAGCTTTAATCCCCCCTCCAATCGGTGAGCGAACAACCATGGGGACAGTGTAACGACCGCGCGATCTATTACGAATTCTCGAAGCGTGAGAAACGAGTTGGTCTATAGCGGGGAATGTAAAACCTTCAAATTGTATTTCTGGGATTGGTTTTAGACCAGCTATTGCCATTCCGATAGAAGTGCCTACAATTGCGCTCTCAGACAATGGAGAGTCCATAACGCGTTCATTACCATACAACTTGTAGAGGCCGTCAGTTACTCGAAAAACTCCTCCGTCTTCACCAACATCTTCACCAATAAGGACGACTGTCTTGTCCTTTTTCATCTCTTGTTTTAAAGCTAAATTAATAGCTTCAACCATATTCATTTCGGCCATCAGTGTTTCCTCTTTTTCTATCGGTCTAATGTATCTTCAGCGTTATATAAAGCTTCTCGATTCAATTCTGGTTTGTACATACTTGGGGAATTATATCGTTGGTTAATTATTTCTTCACGCTCATTGAGTGCAGGTCGCTCTCCAATAATAAGTTCTAAAAAAGCTCTTCTATCTCTATCTGAATAATCAATTTCACTAGTCATCTTCGTTCACATATTGCTCCATATTATATGCGGAGTCTGTTTTATAACATATTCCGTAGTCTTTCTTACCTCCACTAATCTCTGCAGTGTTCGTGTAAAAGTCATTGTAGAGTTTACGAGCAAGTTTGATTTCTGACAGCGTATAATCTTTCACAACAACTGAACTGTCTTCTGGCAAGTTTTTTTCAAATGCTTTGATAAGTGCTCGTTCACGTACTTGTTGTTTTTCTCGTAACCAAATATTGCCTTTGGTTACAATCTCTAACTCTTCTTTTGTTGCTCGCAGTGCTGAAGGCATATGTTCATAATCATAATTGTCAACGAGTGTTGTTCCATGATGTAATAAAACATGTTTGAATCGTCGTTGTGCATCAAAAATCACGCCTCGCTTGTCAAGTCGCACGACTGAGTGTCCTGTTTTTGTAAGGAGTTGTGGGGAAAAGCCAACGTCTTGCATTGCATTGACTATGCTAGAATTAATTTTTGTAAGGAGTTGTTTTGAATAGTGTTGCGGAAGTATCATGGAATATTGCACATCATTTCTTCCAAGATAGACTGAACCTCCTCCCGTAGTGCGCATCGTAACATCAATTTTGTGATCATCACAGAATTGTTTGTTTATTTCATTCAGCTTTTGCATATAACCGAGAATAACGCTTGGTTTGGTAAATGAGTATGTTTTAACAATTGGTTGTACTTCTGTGCCTTTAAGAGCTGCTTGTTTTGATTTGAGAAAGAGTGCTTCTTCAAGGGCCAAGTTCCATGCCGCGTTCGCTCGTTGGAACGGGACGATACGAAGTTTCATGCTTACGCTACCTCAAGCTCGCCCACAACGCCCATCCCCTTTTCTTCAGGTTGGTCTTTAGCTTGAGCTTTTTGTTTTGGTGCTTTCATTGGTTGCACTTCTTTTTTGATCATCGCAATTTGTTCTTTGAGGAGTGGCGTTGGTTCTGCGTACATGTACTTGAAGATCTCTTCTGGTGGATAATAATCCCATTTTTCCATTCTATCAACTGATGCATCAATATCTTTCTGTGCTTTGTCCCAGATTTTTTTCTTTGCACTTTCAGTTAGCAATTTCTTTTTCATCATGTATTTTTCAAGCCTGAGTATCGGGTCTTTTTTCTCCCATGGTTTAACAAGTTTTTCAGGACGGTATTTTTTAGCATCGTCAGACGTTGTGTGGTCTGCCATGCGATATGTCAGGCATTCAATAAACGTTGGACCCTTACCGCTTCGTGCTTTTTTAATTGCATCTTGTGTTGCTTTGTACACTGCAAAAATATCATTCCCATCAACTTGTATTCCTTCAAACCCGTATGCGATAGCTTTTTGTGCTATTGTTTTTGAAGCGGTTTGTTGTTCGACAGGGAGCGAGATTGCCCATTGATTGTTTTGACAGATAAACACTGTTGGGGCATTAAATGCGCCGGCAAAGTTCATTGCTGTATGAAAATCACCTTCTGAAGTTGCCCCATCACCAAAGTACGTTAGTGCAACTCCTTTCTTCTTCAAGATGTTAAATGCCATTGCTGCACCGACAGCATGCGGCGGGTGTGCTCCAACGGTAATTGAGATGGGGAATAAGTTCACGCTTTCAGGTATTGCCATTCCTCGTTCGTCACCAGCCCAGTATTTGAATATAAATTCTGCTGGCATGCCGCGCACTAAGTACACGCCAGTTTCTCGAAATGCTGGAAAGACTAAATCTTCTTTTTGTAGAACTAAAGCAGAACCAATTTGTGCAGCTTCTTGACCGCGTGTCGGAGCATAAGTTCCCATACGTCCTTGTCGTTGCAATTTGAGTGCTTTATCATCAAATACGCGAGTAAGCACCATCCACTCATACATTTGTTTGATGGTTTTATTGTCAATTTTTGGCATTACTTTAGCATCTACAGCACCATTTTCATCTAGAATCTCAAGGCGTTTAACTTCAAATGTTTCGATTGTTTTGAGTCCCATCTTTTTTACTCCCTTATCATCCGTTAGAAGTTTATAAGCATTTGGCACGTAATGTATTTATACGCTATAGGCTCTTGGAATTGCATGAGTTTGCTCGATATGGTGGGAAATACGCCCATGATGTCTATGGATGGTATCCACGTTAAATTGGAGTATCTCAATCCTTCTGGTAGTATTAAAGACCGAATGGCAAAGTATATTGTTGAGCAAGCAGAAAAAAAGGGATTGCTCAAAAAAGGGTATACTATTGTTGAAGCAACATCAGGTAATACTGGTATTGCATTCTCACTTGCTGCAGCTCTTAAAGGCTACAAGATGGTCGCTATAATGCCGAAAGGGTTATCTGAGGAGCGAGTAAAAATAATGCATGCATTAGGTGCGCGTGTTGTTCGTGTAAAGAAAGATTGTTTTTCTTGTGCAATTGCTGCTGCTGAAGAACTTGGAAAACGACCAGGCACCTATTTACCACGGCAGTTTGCTAATGTTTGGAATCCTCAAGAGCATGAAAAACATCTTGCTAAAGAAATAATTAAACAAGCAAAAGGCATTAAGATTGATGCGGTTGTTGCAGGCGTAGGCACTGGCGGAACCATTATTGGTGTTGGCAAGGCACTCAAGAAAAAATTTCCTAAATGTAAAGTGATTGCAATAGAACCTGACGAGTGTCATGTATTAGAAAGTTCGGGTATCGGAAGCGTATGGCATGTGAATAAAAAAACAAAAGCATGTAGGCATCATCGCATCGAAGGCATTGGTGATGGGCTTATACCTCCCATAATCGAACATAATCGAGAGATTATTGATGAGGTAATTGAGATTCGTTCTACCGACGCTGTTACAATGAGTAAAAAACTTGCAAGGCAAGGATATTTTGTTGGTCCAAGTTCCGGTGCAAACTTACTTGGCGCTCTGAAGGTACGTAAAAAAGATGCAAAAAAATACAAGAATATTGTTACATTTTTTTGTGATAGTGGTGATCGTTATATGTCTGAATTGTAATTGTAGAAAATCTTAAATAAAAACAAATCATCTAAATATGTAGAAAGGAGGTGAAAGTAATGGCTAAAGAAAAAGTTATGAATGAGTCAATGTTTGCACAGATTGTTCGTCAAAAGACTGCGCACGGTGAAATGATCCGAACGCGTCAAAGTGAAAAGCAATCAGTTATCGACGAATACCGTCGAGAAATTGACCGTTACAGAGCTGGTCAATTATCACGAACTGCACTTGCTACTTCAGCGCGAAAAGTAAAGCGTGAACTTACACGTCTTGATCGTGAAATCATGCGTAGTATCAAAGGTGTTCGTACAATGGCTAAAAAATCAGCAGCACTTGCTGAGCGTCAAGAACCTACTCGGTTTGATGTAACGCTTACAGGTATTCGAAAGAAATCTGCTTCAAGCACTCGTCGAAAGACTACTACTCGTCGTGCTCCTGCTACTCGTAGGAAGACTGCTGCGCGTAAAACAACTACTCGTCGAAAGACTACTACTCGTCGTGCTCCTGCTACTCGTAGGAAGACTGCTGCGCGTAAAACAACTACTCGCAAAACAACAGCTCGTCGAAGTACCTCTCGCGCTCGCAAACGCTAAGCGTGATTGATTTTATTTTTTATTTGTATCTTTATTCTAAGAAGTATCTGCACTCCTTATTTGAGTGCATCAATTGTTTTTTGCATTGTTTTAATGCGGTGTGCCGCAGCGTGCAATAGTTTTTTCTCACTCGGGTGAAGTTTGAGATGCACTATTTTTTCCATGCCCGTAGCGCCAATAACACATGGCACTCCGATAAATACGCCAGTAATGTCATACTCACCTTTGACGTGGACTGAGCAGGGCATGATTTCTTTCTTATCTTTAACGATTGATTCAACAAGTTTTGCTGCTGCTGCACCGACAGAAAATGAGGCGTTTCCACCGAGTAGTCCTACAATCTCCGCTCCTGCTTGTTTAGTATGGTCTACGAGTCGACTAACTTTTTGTTCTGGCATAAAGTCTCCGAGTGATACCCCACCCACTGTTACAAGGCGTGGTACCGGGACCATGTTTTCACCGTGACTGCCCAAAACCATCGCAGACACTTCTTCGATTGAAACTCCAAGCTCTTGCGCAATAAATGATTTGAATCTGGAAGAGTCAAGTGTGCCTGCCATCCCAATAATGCGTCCTCGCGGGAACTTGGTTGCTTTGTACGCTGCGTACGTCATTGCGTCTAAAGGATTTGTGAGCATTATCATTATTGCTTTCGGTGAGGCTTTCGCAAGTTTTTTTGCAAGGGGCATCACAACCTTCGCGTTTGAAGCAATGAGTTCTTCACGGAGCATGCCTGGTTTGCGAGGACTTCCGGCAGTAAACACAATAATATCAGAATTTTTAGTATCGCTTATTTTGTCTGTTCCGATAATCTTAGCATCATACCCTGCTATCGGACCTGCTTCCATAATGTCCAAAGCGTTACCAACAGCTTTCTCTTTCGTACGATTCCAGATAACAATATCGCCTAGTTCTTTAATCGCAAGCCATGACGCAACTTCTCGTCCAACATTGCCAACACCAATCACCGAAATCTTTTTTCTCATTATTGCGGGACGTGTTCACTCGTTTTATAGTTTTGCTATAATCTTTCTATTATTGCATCGGCCATTGCCTGTGTTCCAACGTGCTTTGTAGGATTAATATCATAGGTTACGTACTTGCCTTCTTTGATAACTGCACGTACAGCGTTTTCGAGGCGGTCTGCTTCTTTGTTCTTGCCAACGTGGCGCAAAAGCATAACTCCGCACAGTATCATTGAAGTAGGGTTTACTTTGTCTTTGCCTGCATATTTTGGTGCGCTTCCATGTACTGGTTCAAATACGATTATATCTTTCCCAACATTCATTGAGGGTGCAACACCAAGACCGCCAACAATGCCTGAACATAAGTCTGAAATGATATCGCCATACAGGTTAGGACAGACGAGTACATCGTATTGTTCTGGTTTTTGTGCGAGTTGCATGCTCATGTTATCAACTATCCTGTCTTCAAATTGAATCGTAGGATATTTTTTAGCAACACGTTGTGCGACGCGTAAAAATAACCCGTCCGTTTCTTTGAGTATGTTTGCTTTATGCACTGCAGTTACTTTTGTGCGTTTCATTTTGATAGCAGTTTCAAATGCAAATTCTACAATTCGCTTCGTGTTTTTTTCTGATATTACTTTCAAAGATACTGCTGCATCTTTGCGTACATTGTCGCCCGTATACTTTCCTTTAGGGTATTCTATCCCGATGTATAGGTCTTCGAGGTTTTCTCGCACTGTAATAATATCGACATCCTTAAAGTTAGTTTTCACACCTTCAAAGATTCTAGCGGGTCGAACGTTTGCAAACAAATCAAGTTCTTTTCTAAGTGCTACGTTTACTGAGCGAAAGCCTTTCCCACTAGGGGTAGAAGTAGGTCCTTTGAGGGCGAGTTTGTTTTTGCGAATTGATGATAAGGCTGCAGCAGGGAGGGGGGAGTCTTCGCCGTTAGACAAAGCACTTTCCCCTGCAACATGTTTATCCCAATCAAATGACACCCCTGTCGCTTGGATACACCGTACTGCAGCTTTTGTGATCTCAGGCCCGATTCCATCACCGGGTATGAGTGTGACTTTCATAGATTCACCAGTTAGTTCATACTATTAAACGCTCCGGTGTCGCTACAAAGCATCAGATTTAAGTAGTAAGTGGAGTACATATATCTATGGCTATCAAAAGAGGGTTTGATTTTCTACCTATGCGTGAGCGTGCAAAAAAACCACGCGAAAAAAGTGTGATTGAAATTCGTGGTTCATACTATTCTCCTGTTACCTATACGTATTTGTCTGACTTGCTCGATGTAATGGGTGAATATATTGATGGGTTCAAGTTTGTAGCAAGTTGTCAACGATTGTATCCTGCTACCGAAATTAAGAAAATTACGAAACTCTGTCACAAACATAAGGTCTATGTTTCAACGGGTGGGATGATTGAGCGAGTGTTAGTTGAGGGTCCTAAGGCGGTTGATAAGTATTTGAAAGAATCTAAGAAATTGGGGTTTGATGTTGTTGAAATTTCGAGTGGGTTTGCTCAGCAATTGCCTCTGCAGGACAAAGTGAATATTACTCGTCAAGTACTCAAACTAGGTATGAAAGCAAAGCCTGAAATTTCATTTATGAAAGGTGCTGGTGCTGGAACGCATGTTGCTAATTACAAACCAAAACTGAGAACAACTGCTGATGTTATGAAGGAAGCGAAAGCATATCTCGATGCTGGAGCATACAAATTAATGTTTGAGTCTGAAGGTATTACCGAAGATTTGCCCCCTAACAAGTGGCGTAAGGATTTAGTGAAGAAAGTCATTAAAGATTTCGGACTGAATACCTGGATGTTTGAGGCTTCTGACCCTGCAGTGTTTAAGTGGTACTTGCGTGAATTCGGTCCTGATGTCAATTTATTTATTGATCATTCACAAGTCTTTGAATATTCTGCCTGGCGTGGTCAACTCTGGGGCGACCCAGCAATTTGGAAAGGAAAAAAACTTTCCTATCCATAGAACAGTAATTGTTTAATACTCTAATCTATTATTCACTAACCAATGGAACTTTCTGAATTCGCATCACAGGTTGAGCAAGGGCTCGCACAAAGTCACATGGTAATTGCGTTTGTAAAATGTCAAGTGCGTTACAATGGTCGTGTACAATCTATTCTTGATGAAGGTGATAGGGTGCTCATGATTAAACCTGATAAGACATTACTCGTGCACCAACCGACAAAGCATGTTCCAGTAAACTATATGAAGGCAGATACTCAGCACGCCCTCGTAGTTGACGATGGAGAAGTGATTGTGAGTAGCATGCATGTTAAGAATAAAGAAATAATGAAAGTACATGTTACTAAAGTCTATCACATGCATTCTGGCAAATTACATGATCCGGAGGGTATTAGTGTGCAAGGAACTGAAAGTGACATGAGCCAGTTTATTATTGACAATCCAACCGTTATTAGTGAATCATTTATTCCTGTTGGTCGAGAAGAACAAACAAAGTATGGCTTTATTGATGTGGTGGGGCATGAGGACGGTGTACTTGTGGTTATTGAGTGTAAGCGGTACACTGCTGATTTAAGTGCTGTAACACAACTTCGAAGATATGTTGAGCGAGTGATGGCTTCAAAAGGCATTTCTGAGGTAAAGGCAGTACTTGCAGCTCCGAGGATTACGCCACAAGCGCATGCTATGCTTCAAGATTGGGGTTATTCGTTCAAAAAAGTAATTCCTCCTCACACGAATAATATCAGGCATGATGCTCGTCAAAAAAAGCTTAAGTTTTAGAATTCTTAATCAAATCACTTGACGATTGTATTTTTGCCCCGAGACCATCTCGTATTTCTATTCCTAATTCGTTGCAAATAGGAGTTTCAGGTATTTCTCCTGCATGGCGGTCTCCTCCTTTCGCAAAAATAGATGGTTTAACAGCTCGTAAACTTTCGCGTACGGAAGAATCTGTATCAACTGAAAGAAATACTTCGTCAACACACTTGAGTGCTTCTACAATGCGTAATCGCTCAGCTTCAGGCATGAATGGTTTGCCTTTTTTGAGCACTGCTTGTTTGTCATTGTTAACAATCACCACAAGCTTATCCCCAAGTTCTTTTGCAAGTTCTAAGTATTCTAAGTGACCTAAATGGAGTGGGTCAAAATAACCTGATGCTGCAACTATTCTCTCCCTCATGCATCATTATCTATTTGCAAGTATTAAAGAATTTCTATGCTTTGCCGAGAATGCCCCAATCAAAACTCTTTTGCTTTTCAAGTTTCCAGGTGTTTGTTAGAATTGCTTTTTGTTTTACTTGCGAGATGTGCTTTGTAGTTAGCATTTTAAATTTAGCCTCGACGTCTTCGTCATTCATTTTGTTCTTGTAGTGTCCCTTATGATATTTCACTTCTTTTTTGAGTACGGTTCCGTTATTGAGCGTTATAGTAACACGATTCGCAGCTGCCCACGGATAGAGTTTAGTGAGTGCTTTGTCTTCTTTTACGGTTACTTTTGCAACGGTTGCTAATACTTCTTTATTATTCAACACTTTTTTTGCGAATACGCGTTGGTCAATATACCCGTATTTCAAAGCTGCTCCTACGAGATAGGGGATTGAGTGGTCTGCTGTTTCTTTTGTTTTTGGCTTCCACTTTTCAGCTCCTGAACCGATGATGGTGTAGCCTGCTTCGTGGGTATCAACATGAATTGATTTGATGTCAGCAAGCTTTGGAATGTCTGCTCTGAGTTCCATTGCCGCTTGAATAGCGCTCTGGGAGTGTATTTCCGCAGGCCAGTTTTTCATCCAACAATCCATGATTGCAAAATGGCTTTTTTGCTTACCAAATGCTTTAACATCAAGTGGGAATTTGCAGATTTTGAGACCTGCGCACGTCAGCATATTTTTCAGTCCATATTTTCCTTCAAATATTTCTGATGGCCCGGTCATCCCGTTTTTAGCGAGTTGTGCGAAGAACACTGCATTTCTAGCAACGTTAGAGAATGCTCCTGCTTTCCACATTGAAAGTTCTGATGCTTCTCGTACTTGCCTTGAAGTAATGTTGGTGGACAAGTTCAAGTTAATGACTTGAGTTAATTGTGCTTTGTTGAGTTTCATGAGTTTGCCAACAGCGAGCGCTTGGGAAATAGCTCCGTAGATTACGTGATCCCATCCGTGCGTTCGAAGATTCCCTGCATCACATAATCGACATTGTACTTCATACCCAAGTACTGCTGCAGTGAGAAATTCTTTTGGTGAGCTTTTCATGTATTCTGCAACTGCTAAAACCCCTCCAAAGTTGTCGTTAGGGTGTGCTGGTTCGCGACTTTTAGCAGCATACCAATCATCATAGTCTAAGTAACGAATCATTGCACCGTAGAGAAATGCATTCATGCGTGCAGAGTTTTTTTCACTCGCAAATGTTTTCTTAATAATTGCAATGGGCGGTGCGTTGCGTGCAGCAATACCTGTTCCGAGCGCATCAATAAAATGCTTTTTTGCTTGATGCACAGTTTCCGCTGACAAATCACTAAACTTCAGATTATACGCGTATTCCGCTAGTTTTTCGGCTATCATCGCTTAGAAATCGGAACGTATTTTTTATTTTTAGGCCCTGTGTAGACGGAGCCTGGCCGAATTAATCGATTGTTTGCTCGTTGTTCCATGAAGTGCGCGCTCCATCCTGCTACTCGTCCGATTGCAAACACGCCTGTTGAGAGTGTTGATGGAATGCCTAGGTATTTGTACACTGCTCCGGTGTAGAAGTCAACATTGGGATAGAGTGGTTTACCTCGTTTTTTAACAAATTCTTCAGTCATTAAGTGCTCCATAGTGTCACATACTTCGTACCATGTTTTTTCATTGTGCGCTTTTCCGAGTTTGTGGGCTACATCTCTGAAAATACGTGCGCGCGGGTCCATTGTTTTGTAGACGCGGTGTCCAAAGCCCATGATTCGGCCATGTGATTGTATTTTCGCATCAACATACGGCGCAACATTTTCAGGTCGCTTAATTTCGGTGAGCATATCATACACTTTTTCCCGTGCTGCACCATGGAGCGGCCCTTTCAAGGTGCAAAGTCCTGCTACAAGTGCAGAATGCAAATCAGTTAATGTTGAAGTAGCAACGCGAGTGGTAAACGTTGATGCATTCATGCCATGTTCTGCTGTGAGTAAAAAGTCTAGTTCCATTGCTTGTGCTTCGAGTTTATTTGGCATTTTGCCTGTGAGCATGTAGAGAAAGTTAGCTCCTGGGGCCAAGTCTTTTTTTGGTTGAATAACTGATTTACTTTGTGAAAGTCGCCAATAGTGGGCTACGATGGTAGGATACTGTGCTGTTAGCTTTATTGCTTTGCGAACTGTTGCTTTTGGATCGTCATCATCATGGTTTAAATCAGGGTCAAATTGTGCTAAATATGAGGTGATGGTGCGTAGTGCATCCATGCTTGTCATGTTTTTCACTCCTTTCTTTAGGATTGGAATGACTGATTTGTCAAGTTTACGATGCGAGCGCAGGTCATTAACGAATGCTTTGAGCTCTAGTTTTGTAGGAAGTTTACCGAACCAAAGGAGAAAAACGACTTCTTCAAAACTCGCGTTTTTAGCTAAATCTTCGATAGGAATACCGCGATAGCGTAATTTCCCTTTTTTTCCATCAATAACTGAGATGCCTGTTGTAACTGCTGGGACTCCTTCAAGTCCTTTTTGTGCTAAAGCAATATCTTTTACACTTGCCATCATTCACCTCGTACGCATCAAACACAAGTAGTGATTATATAGTTTATGCTTTACGCATTGCCCAGAGAAGAATTGCTTTTTCAACATGCATGCGGTTTTCTGCTTGGTCGTAGACGATTGAGCGGTCAGAGTCCATGACGCTATCGGTGACTTCTATCCCTCGTGTGGCTGGTAAACAATGCATAAACTTCATGCGTGCGTTTTGTTTCATGAGTGCATCGTTAACTTGGTAGGGTTTGAGTGATTTCAGCCGTTTTGTTTCTTGTTTTTTAGGGATGTGGTATGACATCCAGGAGTCAGAGTACACAATATCTACGTCTTTAACTGCTTTAGCAGGTTTTTCTTCATAGACGTATGGATCATTACCAAATGCTGCTGGATTTGGTAAGTATAGTTTATCTTTGGGACAGCTCACAACGAGGCGCATGCCCATTGTATGGCATCCTTCAATGAGTGAGTGCGTTACATTATTATTAGCGTCTCCTACAAAGCAAATTGAACGTCCTTCGAGTGAGCCGAGATGTTCTTCAATGGTTAAAAAATCTCCGAGTATCTGACAAGGATGAAAATAATCTGTTAATCCGTTAATGACTGGTACTGTCGCGTTGTGAGCGAGGTCTTCTATTGCTTGATGCTCAAAAAGCCGTGCCATTACAATGTCTACGTAGCGTGAAACCACTTGTGAAAAGTCAGTTACAGATTCTTTTTTACCAAGTGTTGAGTGTGATAAGTCATAGAAAACGGCATGCCCTCCTAGCTGGTACATTGCAATATCAAATGATAAGTGCGTTCTAAGGGATGGTTTAGCAAAAATCATAAGGAGTGATTTACGACGGAGTGCATTCTCGTATTTACGGGGATTTTTCTTTATTTTTCGTGCTAGATTCAAAATCCCTCTTATTTCATCGTGGGATACATCTTTGAGCGATAATACGTGTCGTGGTAATTGTTTGTGCATGGTCACCTCTCTGGTTTAGTGAATAATTGTAAAGTATTAAAATGTAGTGTTTACATAAATTTACGCTTCTTCAAAACAGCTGCAAGGCCTGGTCCTTTTTCACGTAAGACGTAATCAACTTCTACTATTGGTTTTTTAATATCAATAAGTCGTGAGAGCACTACTGGTGTCCCATCAACTACGATGTCACAAGGAACGCGTTTTATTGTACGCTCTAACTCTTTAATTTGAGCGCTACCATATCCCATTGCGGGGAGTACATCTTTTACTTGTTTGAAGTTTTGGTATACTTGTTTGATTGTACCAACCGCGTATGGTTTTGGAGAAACAATTTTCGAACCATGTTTTTTTGCGGCAATATAGCCTGCCCCATAGCTCATCTCTCCATGCGTGAGTGTTGGCCCATCTTCAATAATAAGTGCTTTCTTACCTTTCATATATTGTCCGCCATGTATGACGAGCTCTGATGCTGCTTTGATAATTGTTGCGTTTGGATTCACTTTCTGAATATGTTTTACAACTTTTGTAACTCCTTCTGGCGGGGCGGTTTCAACTTTGTTTATAACAATAACATCTGCAAGCCGAATATTAGTCTCGCCTGGATGGTAGAGTAGCTCATGTCCTGCTCTATGTGGGTCAGCTACCGTAACATACAAATCTGCTTTGTAGAATGACATGTCGTTGTTTCCGCCGTCCCACAAGATGATATCTGCTTCTTTCTCAGCTTCTTTGAGTATTGCTGCATAATCAACTCCTGCATAAATTGGAATATCCATTTCTACCCAGGGTTCATACTCTTCTCGTTCCTCTATTGTACATTTGTGCTTTTCAAAATCATCGTATTTTGCAAAGCGTTGCACTCGTTGTTTTGCTAAATCTCCGTAGGGCATTGGGTGGCGTACTGCTACTACTCGTTTGCCTGCGTTTTGCAGTAGTTGTGCTATTTTTCGAGTTGTCTGGCTTTTTCCACTTCCAGTTCGAACAGCGGTGACTGCAATGACTTTCTTCTTTGAAGTAAGCATTGTATCGTTAGGCCCAAGCAAGACAAAGCTCGCCCCCGCTGCTTGTGCAGTTGCTGCTTTATGCATGACATTATTGTGGCTTAAGTCTGAATAGGAGTATACTACTTCATCAATTTTGTATTTTCTGATAAGTTCAGTCAATCGTTCTTCTGGAAATATTGGTATGTCTTGTTTGTACAATTTTCCAGCCATTGATTTCGGAAATTTTCGTTTCTCAATACCTGGAATCTGCGTCGCAGTAAAAAATTTAACATCGTAAGCAGGATTATCTTTGTAGTAGACTAGAAAATTATGATAATCTCTGCCTGCTGCTCCTAAAATTGCTACATTCCTCTTTTTTGATGCCATTATGCTAGTATTGTTGTTCCTGCTTTGCCTTGCAAGGCTTTACTAATACTGGCACTATCGCTTATTATAACTTTTCTTTTTGTGTTTTTTTTCGAGGATAAAAAGTCGATGGCGGCTTGTATTTTAGGCCCCATACTTCCTTCAGGAAATTGTCCTGCGTGTAAATAAGCCCGTGCATCTTCTAAGTGCATGTTCGAAATTAGGCGTGATTCATCTGTACCAAATCGTAAATAGACGCCATCAACGCTGGTAATAATAATGAGTTTTTCAGCACCAATAGCGTGCGCGAGGGTTGCGCTTGCACGGTCCTTATCTACTACTGCAGGGATTCCTTCAAGCCCTTTACGAGTCTTTATTACGGGTATGCCTCCCCCGCCAGCAGCTATTACAACGGTATTCTGTCTAAGTAGTTGAGCGATTATGGGGGCTTCTAGTATTGCGAGTGGTTTTGGTGAGGCAACGACTTGACGCCATCCGCGATTAGCATCTTTTTTAATGATGTATTTTGCAGCGAGTTTTTTTGCTTGCTGCTGAGTATAAAAGGGCCCTATGAATTTGGTAGGGTTGCGAAACGCAGTATCTTTTTTTGATACGAGTGCTTGTGTTAAAATGGTGCCAGTAAGGCGCGGGTGATTATGGTCTGTAAAAAAATTACCGAGTTGTTGTTGGAGTAAATAGCCTAAATGCCCTTCTGTTTCTGCATCGAGCACGTCTAGAGGGAAGGGGATTTTACTCCCGTGCTGTTGGAGTAATAAATGACCAACTGCGGGGCCGTTTCCATGCGTGATAACTGTCGGGTGTGATTCGATTATTGGATAAAGTGCTTTGAGTGCTGCCCTAACACGTCGTTTTTGTGTTACAATGTCGCCACTATCTCCTTTACGCACTATTGCGTTGCCTCCTAGAGCGATAACGATCGGTTTCATACAAATCCAACTACTTTTCCAATAAAGAATACGTAGAAGATAATGAGTAGCCAGCCTTCCCACTTAGTGATTTCTCGGTCTTGAGTAATAAAGAAGTACATGAGTGTTGCAATAACCATTATTGGTAGGCTAAATGAGATATATTGATTGGTTATTATGATTGTTCCAAAGAGTGCTGGGATTCCCATAACTGCTAGTGAATTGAAAATTGTTGAACCTAGAATATTTCCAACTACGATTTCTTCTTTTTTGTTCATTACCGCATTGATTGAAACAAATAATTCGGGGAGTGAGGTTCCTATTGCAACAGCGGTAAGTGCTATTACTTCAGTGCCAATACTGAGTAATTCTGATAGTTGTAGTACTGATTCAATCACGAAGTTTGCACTTAAGTAGAGGAAGAGTAGGCTGAGTCCGAGTACAACAAAACTTTGCCAGTGTAGTTTGCGATCGCTTTTTTCTTCATCTAATCGTTTTCGAATATCGCGCTTAATCTTTTGTTTTAAGTCTTTATCCTCATGTTTTTTCTGAGATGTAACAGTATAGCTAATGTATATTGCTACGAGGAAGAGTGAGATGAGTGCTTCAGGGACGGTGTATTCTCCGTCCCAAATGCTTAAGGTAAAAAGGAGTGATGCTCCAATAAGCATTGGAAGGTCTACTCTGATGAGTGATCGTAGTAATTTGATATTGCCTCCTGCGACTGCTGCAATACCAAGTACGAGAAAAATATTTGCGATATTAGAACCTACAACGTTTCCGGCAACAATTTCAGATGATCCTTTGGTAACCGCAAAAATAGACGATGCGAGTTCAGGGAGTGAGGTTCCTATTGCAACAATAGTAACTCCTATGATAAATGATGGTATTTTAAGTGAGTACCCCACTTTTTCAGATGCTTTAATGAAGTGGTCTGATGCCTTAATCAGTATGAATAAACTACCAATAAAGACGCCCAGCCAGAACATCACCCCTACTGCCATAGTGTTGTATGTGAATAACCCCTTATATCTCTTTTCATATGTTGAAGCTAATGCTTATATACCTTGCAGGGTATAAAATCGCATAAAAGAGATGCAATTCTATAAAGAACCTACGAGCAAAGTGCTTGAGTTTCTCAAGACCGACGTGAAAACTGGCTTGACCGATGCAAAAGTAACCAGTCGCAAACAAATTTACGGGGAAAATGTCTTAGAACAAAAGAAAAAGATTTCTCCATTAGTTATTTTCTTCAATCAATTCAGGAGTTTTATTATTTACATTTTATTATTTGCAGTTATTGTCTCGCTTTTAGCACAGGAATACGTTGATTCCATTGTGATATTATCAATTCTTGTTTTTAATGCATTATTTGGGTTTATTCAGGAATATCGTGCTGAAAAGGCTATTGAAGCTTTAAAGAAATTATCTGCTTTGAAGGCTCGTGTGCGGCGTAATGGGGATGTTATTATGATTGATACTAAGGATGTAGTGCCTGGTGATATTCTCGTCCTTGAAGAAGGTGATAAAATACCTGCTGATGCACGTATTATTGAGTCAGTGAGTTTGCAAACATTAGAAGCATCACTCACTGGAGAATCTACTCCTGTATCAAAGATTTCTGATTTGCTCAAAGGCGATCTGACGATTGCTGACCGAAAAAACATGGTTTTTGCAGGTACAGCAATTACTAAGGGGCGAGGTGTAGCTGTTGTTGTTGAGACTGCTATGAAGACGCAAATTGGTAAGATTGCGGGAATGATTAATGAAGCGCCTGACAAAATGACTCCTTTGCAGAAAAAGCTTGAGGCTTTTGGTAAGTGGGTTGGGATACTAACGCTTCTAATTTGTGCAGGTATTTTTCTAACAGGCATCATAAAAGATGGAATAATCTCCTTATTATTTGCTGGTGAGTTCATTGCATTTATTGTGGCTGCGAAGGAGTGGTTCTTAACGGCTATTGCGCTCGCTGTTGCTGCAGTTCCTGAAGGCTTACCTGCTATAGTAACTATTTCGCTCGCGTTAGGCGTTCGGCGCATGATTCAGCGTAATGCCTTGATTCGAAAACTTCCTTCTGTTGAAACGCTTGGGGAAACTACTGTTATCTGCTCTGATAAAACTGGAACATTAACTAAGAATGAAATGACTGTTAGAAAGGCAATGTACGACATGCAAGACATTAGTGTGTCTGGTGAAGGGTACGCTACGCAAGGAAGTATTATCATGAACAAGAAGGAAATTCCTGAGCATGCAAAAATGCTGTTTAAGTGCGGAGTGCTCTGTAATAATGCAACACTTGACAAGGGTAAAGCAACGATTACAGGGGACCCTACTGAAGCAGCACTGCTTGTTAGTGCTGAAAAAGCAGGTTTTGATCATGCTAAAATGATTGCTGAATGGAAACGAACACATGAAGAGCCGTTTGATTCTAATCGAAAAATGATGAGTACAGTTGTGGTAGATCCTAAAAGTAAGAAGTCATTTGTATTTACCAAAGGAGCTCCTGAAAGTGTTCTTGAACGATGCGATAGTATGCTTGTAGGTGGAAAAGTACGTAAGCTAACTCCGAAACAGAAAGAGGCAATTCTTGCTAAAAACACTGAATTTGCTTCTAAGGCATTGCGAGTACTCGCATTTGCATATAAGGAGTATAGGAAAACTGGCGGTATTGAAAGCAAGTTAGTCTTTATTGGTCTACAGGGGATGATTGACCCACCACGACCTGAAGTAAAAGAATCCGTCGCACGCTGTAAAACGGCTGGTATTCGCGCGATAATGATCACTGGTGATAACATTAACACTGCACAAGCTATCGCACACGAAATCGGCATTGAGGGTGAGGCCATTAATGGAGTTGATTTCAATAAACTAACGCCAAACGAACAATACCGGTTAGTGCGTAAAATCTCTATTTTTGCTCGTGTTGAGCCCCAGCATAAAATGCGTATTGTAGAATTATTACAACGCAACGGTGAAGTGGTTGCAATGACTGGTGACGGGGTTAACGATGCGCCGGCTTTGAAGAAAGCAGACATGGGTGTTGCAATGGGTATCAAGGGAACGGATGTTTCTAAAGAAGCTTCTGATATGGTATTGCAAGATGATAATTTTGCAAGTATTGTGAACGCGGTTGAGGAAGGCCGCGGTATCTATCAAAATATTCAGAAGTTTGTTAATTATTTACTTTCATCTAATTTGGCTGAAGTCTTGATTATCTTCTTTGCTATCGTATTCAGTATGCCGCTCCCTATGACTGCGATAATGCTCTTATGGCTTAACTTAGTGACTGATGGCCTACCCGCATTAGCGTTGAGTGTTGATACGCATTCGAAGAATCTAATGAATAAACCACCTAAGAAACAGACTAAAATAATGGATCGTTCAATGATGTTTAATATTATCTATGTTGCAGTGCTTATCACCATCGCAGTACTCATATTGTTCTATTGGGCGGATGCGGCCTATGCTGACCTTGATGAAGCAATGCATTTGATGAAGATGCAAACAATCGCATTTACTGCGTTGATCGTGATGGAGTTTGCGCGTCTCCAAGCAATTCGTTCAGAGTATAAGATTGGAACATTCTCGAACAAGTACTTGATACTCGCAGTAGCTGCATCATTAGGATTACAGTTAGCAGTAATTTACACACCATTAGCGAGCTTCTTTGGCACCGTGGCGTTGAATCTCACTGACTGGTTGTACATTGTAGGGGCTACGATTGCAGTATTCATTCTTACAATGATTGGTGTTAAGATTAAGAATAAAATGAAGTGGTTTGCTGAGTAAGTAGGTTTAATACGGTTTATCATCGATAAAAGTATGTACCAGCGAAAATCTCACGGATTTGTAAAAAATATGTTTCTGTATCTTGGACTTCCAGCGGCAAAAGTATTTGGAGCTACAAGGGGTTGTAATTTGGCTTGGAATAATCGAGATATTCAGAACGAAGCACATACAACAACCTCGTATGCGACGGGTATAACTGGTCATGTTGAATACACGCGATTTCACGACGGCTCACAAGATGTTAAGGTGTATCCAGGTTTAGGGTATGGATTATTTGACTCAGAGTTGTTAAAGGATTTTGATGGTGATGGTAAGGTTGATAGAATTCGAAGAAACGGTGCAGAATGGAAAATGAATAGAGTTACGTATGTTCTTGACAGGGAAAAAGATTACAAGGAACATAGAAAAAAGTTTGATGAAGCAGATAAAACATTACAGGGTCTGATAAAAGAGCATTCTTCTGAGTAAGGTTACTTCTTGTTCAAACTAACTACTTTTTCCATATTGTCCATTGCTTTCACAATTTTGTTGTAGTCTGTTGCGTATGAGCATCTGAAGTACCCTTCTCCGTGTGGTCCGAATTCTGAACCGGGGATAACAGCTACTTTTGCTTTGTCCATAAGTGATCGTGCGAATTTTAGGCTGTTGTTACCAAAGTGTTGCATGTTTGAGAATGTATAAAATGCTCCTTGCGGCATTGGGGTTGCAAAGCCCATATCATTTAGGCGTTTAACAATATAATTTCTTCGTCGTTTGTATTCTTTCACCATTTTTTGAATATGGCTTTTAGGCAATGTGAGTGCTTTAGTAGCTACAATCTGAGATAAATGAGGTGCTGTGAGTGTAATATAATGATGGACTTTGACGAGGTCTTCCATAAATTTCTTGGGGCCAACACAGTAGCCAACGCGAAAGCCACACATAGCATATGTTTTAGAGAATGACTGGAATGTGACTGTGTAGTCTTGCATGCCGTTTAAGGAACCGATAGAAACTGCTTTTTTGTCAAACGTGAGTTGCTCGTATGCTTCGTCAGAGAAAATATAGGTGTTGGTGTCAACTGCTATGTCTGCAATTTCTTCAAGGAGTTTTTTAGAGAGTACTGTTCCGGTAGGGTTGCTTGGGGAGTTAATGAGTATTGCTTTCGTACGTTTTTTATTGATGAGTTTTCGTAAGCGGTCTGGATTAACTGAGAACGCATCTTCCTCATCGAGTTTGAGAAAGTCAGGTACTGCATTCACCAGTTCTATTGCAGGTAAATACCCTAAATACCCTGGTGAGGGAATGACGATTCTATCAGTCGGGTCAAATGTTGTCAAAAGCGAAGCAAAGAGCATTTCTTGACTCCCGCATCCAACGGCGACCTGGTCAGGTTCGGCGCGAATCTTATTTTCTTTCCAAAGTTTTTTCACAATGGCTTCTCGTAAGTCTTTCATTCCCCGAGGCTCTGAATAATGCGTTGCTTTCGGGAGCATTTTCGCAGCATAATTCAACAGTGGTTGCGGTGTTTGAAAGTCAGGTTCGCCAGGACCCAGAGAAATAATGGATTTATCCTGAACTACACGCTGGAAAATCTTAGGAAATTCAACGTCAGGCAATAATAATTCTCGATCAGATAACTCTCGCATAGTGCACCTCTATTACAGTAAGCGTTCTCTATTTTATATAGCTTTAGCCAAAACCTATTTAATCCCTAATGTATGAGGGAGTGTATGGGGAAGAAAAAAGAAGTGTTTAATGGCTTTGCTGCAGAGCAGTTTTTAGGGCAATTTATTCCTGTTTCTAAGTCACAGCTTGTTACAAAATACGATGATATTAGACTTAGGGCTCCGCTAGTCTTAAAAATCATGTCTGATGATGCGCTGCACAAAACTGATATTGGCGGGGTAAAAATTGTGCTTGAACAAGATGAAGTACGTGATGCATTTATTGGTTTAGTGAAAGTTGCCAAAAAACACAAGTTAAAACTGGATGGTATTATGGTGCAGGAATACATGGAGGGCGAGCAATTAATTATTGGTATTAAGAAAGACGCAGTGTTTGGGCATGTTATCTTATTTGGTATGGGTGGTATTTTCACTGAAGTGTTTGAAGATACTTCAACACGAAAATGTCCGATTACGTTAAACGATGCGCAAGAAATGATTGATGAACTTAAGGCAAAAAAGATTTTCTACGGTTTTCGAGGTAAGAAGCTTGATGTTGCACTAATCAAACAAGTACTTGTTGCAGTTTCTAAAATTCCTACGAAGCATAAGGATATTGAAGAAATGGATATTAATCCGTTTATTCTAAAAGCAAAGGGTGGGGCGTGTGTTGACGCTCGAATTTCTTTTAATCATTAGTAACAACCGGCTGCTAGTTCTTGGATGAGTTGTTCACTACTTTCAATTGGGTTATTAAGTTGGCGGTAATTCCCATCCGCACAAACTAGTGTAATGGTCTTCTCGGGCATTGCTGATCGCATCGTAGGTGATCCTTGTGCTACAATCCGTAATGTAGTTTCTTGAGCGTATGCTTGTGCTGTTTGCAGTGGTAATGAGTCTTCAAGAAGGGATATAGTAACGAGTTGGTCGCCAAGTGCCGCTTGCACGTCCTGCAGTAATGCGTTCTCAGTAATACATGATTCGCAAGTTGGTGTTGTTGCATGCACGAGCACGAGTCGTCCTCTAAAGTTAGCTATGGTAAATGGCGTTCCCGTGCGGATGTCTGCTAGTGGTTCGAGTTGCCAAGTAGGTAGTGTATCTGTTAGTTCTTCAGGTTGTAATTCCGGCCCAAAATCAATTATAGTAGGTTCTCTATCTGCTTTATCATTACCTGTAATGAAGTCTTTTCCTTTTTCTGCAGTATCAATCACCTCTCGTGCTGTATCAAATGCCTCCCCTGCATCAGCGTTTGGAGAGAAGAGGAAGTAACCAATAAGCACTCCGATACCTACAAGCACGAGTACGATTATCATGAATAAACCGCCTTTTTTGTTCATGGTATAAGGAAAAGTAACTAGTTAATAAAGATGCTGGGAATGGTTTAATAGCGCCCACCAAGATAGATGCTCTGTATTTTCTTGTCTTTTACAATGCTTTTTCCACCTTCAAGTGCTACCTTCCCATCTTCTAAAACATAGGTATGATCTGCTAGTTCAATTGCTTTCTTAGCGTTTTGTTCTACTATGAGTATTCCTAGGCCTTTGTCTCTCAGTTTCGCGAGTGTTGCAAAGACTTCTGTTTGAAGCTTTGGTGAGAGGCCAAGTGAGGGTTCGTCAAGAAGTAATATTTTTGGATTACTCATAAGTGCTCGACCTAATGCAAGTTGTTGTCGCTGCCCTCCACTAAGTGTATAGGCATGGCTATTCTCTCGTTCTTTTAAGTTAGGAAAGAGCTCATATATTTCTTGTAGTTTTTTGAGTTCATCTTCAGGATCTGTTGTTTGCTTAACGCCTATTGCAAGGTTTTCGGCAATGGTTAGGTCTCCAAAGATGATTGTTCCTTGATTTACGTATGCTATTCCTGCTTCGAGTAGCTCATGTGTTTGTTTTCCTCGCAAGTTTGTTTCTCCGAGCGTTATTGTTCCATCAGTTACTTTTGCAATGGTGAAAATACTTTTGATAAGGGTGCTTTTACCAGCTCCGTTTGGCCCAACAAGTGCTACTATTGTTTTCGGAGCGACAGTAATAGAAACCCCTTGTAAAACTTCCATGTCTCCATAACCTGCTTTTAGGTTTTCAACAGTTAGTTTCATGTTCCTAAGTATGCCTCCAATACTTTTTTATCTTTTTGAATATCTACTGGCTTTCCTTCTGCTATGACCTTCCCTCCGTCAAGAACGTATACTTTTTGTGCGATGTCTGATACAAAATTCATATCGTGTTCAATTAAAAGTATTGTCTCTCCTTCTTTATGGAGTTTCTTAAGTATTGTAAGTATTTCTTTTCGTAGCACTGGATTAATCCCTGCTACTGGCTCATCAAGCATGAGGAGGGAGTGTGGTTTTGCAATTGCCATTGCAAGGTCTAACAATTTACGTTGTCCAAAACTAAGTTCTGTTGCAAGTGTTTCCTGTGATGCAGAAAGCCCTACTCGCTTGAGTACTTCAGCAACTCTAGCTTCTACATCTTCTTTTTCTTCTGAGAATGAAGCAAAGAGTTTCTCATCATGAGCATTTAATGCAATTGCAATATGGTCTCGCACAGTCATATTCTGAAACAACCGTACTTCTTGAAATGTTCGGGAGATTCCCATCTGTGCAATTTCATGATCACGCATTGCGCTAATTGAGTTCTCACCAAAAGTGATTGAGCCAGTATCTTGTGCTACGAGTCGAGAAATTATATTGAAGAGTGTACTCTTTCCTGAACCGTTTGGTCCAATAAGTGCAGTAATGCTTCCTTTCTTAATTTCTAGTGAACAATCGTCAAGTGCAGTTACTCCTCCAAATTTCTTTGAAACTTTTTCAATTGTCAGTATGTTACTCATGGTATATCAACCCTCCCAAGGATTCCTCGTGGTTTAAACAGTAAAATGCCTATGAGAAGTACTGCATAAATTATTTGTCGTACTGGACCAAGTACATCAGTTGGTAAATCAAAGAATCGTGGTATTTCATTAATTGCAAAGATAAGTATTGTTGCAAGTACTGTTCCTTGTATCGATGCAAGCCCTCCTACTATCACGATGGTGAGTACTAAGATGATATCTTGTAGATAAAACGATGATGGTTCGATAAATGAGAGGTAGTGTGCAAATAGGCTTCCTGCAAGTCCTGCGAAGAATGCTGAGAGTGCCATGACTTTATACTTGATTTTAGTCGTATTTTTACCAAGTACTCGTGCTCCGAGCTCATCGTCTCGTGTTGCTTCCATAAGTCGTCCAAATGGTGATTTTGTAACACGGTTAAGTACCCAGAGGGTGAGTGCGACTACGATTATAACTATGAGGAGGAATGCAGCATTTGTTTGTACTGGTACGCCAAAAAATGCTGGTTTTGCAATACCTGTTATTCCACGAGCTCCTCGTGTAACGCTGTCAAGGTTTAGGAAGAGGGAAAATACAACAAAACTAAATCCGAGTGTGGCAAGTGCGAGGTAGTCTCCTTTGAGTTTTCGTGTTGCCCACATAAGGAGGAATCCAGCGATACTTGCGATTATTCCTGCTGCTAAGAATGCTGCTAAAAATGACCATCCGGCACCTACGAGAAGTGCGGACGTATAAGCGCCAATACCAAAGAATGCAATATGTCCTAAGTTGATAAGGCCAGTAAAGCCTAGTGCAAAGTTAAGGCTTACGGCTAATATTATGTAAATTCCAATAAATATGGCGAGATTAATGAGGTATGGTGCAAAACTCATCTGTCTTTCACCCCTTTATCTGTTCCAAACAAGCCTGCTGGTTTTAAGAGTAAGAAGAGGAAGAGAAGTCCAAATGCGATTGCATCTTTAAATCCTGAATCAACGAATGCAATGCCCCAGTTTTCAGCGAGCCCAAGTACTAAGCTACCAATGACTGCTGCAGGTACTGAAGTTATTCCTCCAATTACTGCTCCGGTAAAACCTTTCACGATTAGCATGGTGCCCATTGCAGGATTAAGGCTTTGTTCAAGGCCTATGAGGATTCCTGCCACTCCTGCGAGTGCTGAGCCAATAAAGAATGAATATGAAACAACTTTGTTTGCATTGATGCCAACAATGCCTGCGAGTTCAGGATTATCTGCTACTGCTCGCATATTTCTTCCTAATACTGTCTTGTGCATAAATACCCAAAGTCCTAGGAAGAGGAGTGCTGATGAGGTGATAATGATTAGTTGTAGTTGTGTAATGACTGCTCCAAAGTATGACGTTCCTTCTTCGACGGGGATGTAGCCGATAGAGAGTACTTGTGCTCCAAAGTATGCTTGCAGAAGGTTTTGTACGAGCATGAGGAGTGCGAGTGATGCAATGAGCATGACTACTTTTGATGCGTTACGTTTTTTGAGTGGAGCGTACACGAGACGGTTCATAATCAGTCCAAAGAAACCGCTTATAAGCACGGTAAGAAATACAGCTACCCAAAATGAAACTTGATAATATGAAAAGAGGGCAAAAAGCACATAGGCTCCAACAACAACGCTTGCTCCATGGGCAAAGTGCATGAACCTATTTGTTCCGTAAATAAGTGCAAATCCTGCAGCTACTAGTGCATAAATGCTTCCTGCAATGAGTCCGTTAGCGGTAAGTTGTGCGAATAATCCCATGGGTATTAGAGTGTTACAAATGCTCCCTCTTGTACTTGTTCAATATTATAGTTTCCAGCTATATCGCCGTTAGTATCAAAGTCAATTGTTCCTGATACTCCTTGGAATGAGAGTTCATAGAGTGCATCTCGAATTTCAGGGCCTGTTGTTGCTCCAGCATCTATTGCTGCTGCGAGTGCAGTAAATGCGTCAAATGCTTGTGCTGCAAAGGGGCCTGGTGCCTCCCCATACTTAACAACGTGTGCTGCGGTAAATGCATCATTGCCAAAGCTTACTGATGTCACAATAAGCCCTTCTGCAGCTGTGCCTGCTGCTTCAAGTACTGCATCACTTTTGAGTCCTTCGGAGCCAAATACTTCTGCATCAATACCGAGTTCAGTTATTTGTTCAAGGGCTGCAACTGCAGAGTCAGGTGAATTGCTAATAATATAAATTGCATCAGGGTTTTCTGCTTGTATCTTCGCAAGTTGCGTTCGCATGTCTGCAGTTCCACGTTCAAATGCTTCTGTTGCAACAACGCTGCCTGTAAAGGAGTCTTCAAGTACGTCTTTGAATCCAACGCCATAATCTTCATTGCCGTAGAGGATTGCGAGTGTTTCATGTCCGCGTTCACGTACTAAATCTGCTCCAAATGCTCCTTGGAGTGCATCGCTTGGAACGGTTCTAAAAATAAAGTCCCCTGCGCCGGTTATATCAGGACTTGTTGATGAAGCGCTAATAAGGACTACTTCTTGTTGCTCTGCGATTGGTGCTGCTGCAAGTGTTGCTCCAGAACAAACTTCTCCAATGATTGCTGCTGCGTTGTTAACAGAGATGAGTTTATTGATTACAGTGACTGCTTCTCGGCCATCACATTTTGAATCCTCAATAACTACTGAAACTCCTTCAACTTGTAAGTCTTCCATTGCAAGTTCTACTCCTCGTTGTATGCTTTGGCCATACGCTGCTGCATCACCTGTTAGAGGGCCCATAAAGCCGAGTATGATTGGTTGTTGTACTTCTTGTTCAACTTGAATTTGGATGTCATCATCAGTGGTTGGGAGTGCTACAACGTTTGCAGTAGGGTTTGTTGTGGTGAATGATGCCCTATATGATCCTATGAGTACTATGAGAACTACTATTGCCACCCCTATCCAGGCGCGAGTTGTTTTATCTATCGCCATTTGTTACTCTGTAATGAGTCGGCCTAGTCTATTTAAAGATTTATTGCGTTGATAATACTATATTGGCTCGCAAAGGTGTGAATCAGGCAATATTGCACTTTTATGTTACTCCTTATTAATAACAACAATACCACAAGATTTAAATACTCAAAGTGTCACTTAATAGTACTCAAAACAAAGCAACTTCGGTTGGGATGTGATGAGTGCTCGCAGACATTACAGTAACTTCGGTTAGTGTGATAGAAGCAACCAGCCTTTACATTTGTAAAGGAACCCACCGGGTCGGATAGAATGGCCTTATGCTATTCTGTTTTGACCCATTCATGCTGACATCACGTAGATGATCTATTTGCGCGATGAAAGCAACCCAAACACCCACCTGGCCAGGATATCGCGACTTCGGTTTCGAATGTTCTGGCCTTTTTTATACTAAATCATTATATATCTGTGTTTATGGTGTGTGGTATGCATCGTGTAAAAATTCTACAAAAAAAGGTGATAGGGACTACTATTGTAAGCTTTACAGTGGAAAAACCTCAAGGCTATCATTTTGTACCTGGCCAGGCAACCTATGTATCGCTCACTCCGGAATCATGGGATCTAGAAAAAAGACCTTTTTCATTCGCTTCAACACAGCTGGATGAGCATCTTGAGTTTATTATTAAGTCCTATCCAGAAGCAAGTGGGTTCACAAAAAAATTGAGTGAACGAGAGAAAGGTGATGCTGTGTGTATTGGTGAGGCATGGGGAAAGCTAGAATATAAGGGAC
The DNA here is from genome assembly GCA_038121585.1 of archaeon. Taxonomy (GTDB): domain Archaea; phylum Nanobdellota; class Nanobdellia; order Pacearchaeales; family GW2011-AR1; genus JAYONY01. The sequence goes on from JAYONY010000002.1 coordinate 56,263, forward strand.
CTGGCGTGTTCATTGCCGGTGGAACTGGTATTGTTCCTTTTCTTTCGATTATGCGTGCAGGTATTGATAGAAGTACGTTACTGTATTCTGTACAACACGAAAATGAGTGTATTGCACTTGATGAATTAAAAAAAATACCTCATCTAACAACCAATCTTTTCGTTACAAGAATGCCTGATTCATTTAGCAAGGGAAGAATATCTGTTGAAGAACTACGTCCATTTATTCGTGAAGGGGCGCATTACTATGTCTGTGGTCCTTGGTCATTTATTATTAGTGTGAAGCAAGCACTTGATGCGTTAGGAGTCCCTCCTGAACGTGTTATTAGAGAATCCTGAATGTAGTTATGGCTGCTCACAACCAGTAATCTGGGCAAGCTGTGCAAAAGATAATACTCCTCCGCGCTCAGAACCATCTGCAAAACGCCAGGTAGGATAACTTTGAATTCCTGCAGCAGTGCATTCTGCTGTTTGAGATCTATCTGAGTTAGAGCACTCAACATAATTAATATGTTTGAAGTCAGCTCCAAACATTACTTTTTGATCTGAACAATGAGGACACCAAAATGCACCATACATCACTGCACCTCTATCGCTTAAGCAACTTGCAAAGTCCTTATAATCGCCACCAGCACCTGCCATGCTTAGAAATGCTGCGCCAATAATCACTGCAGCAACAACGCCCCAAATGATTTTTGTTTTTTGCGCTTTTTTAGCATCTACCATAATGAACCGAGATAGATATGATTAATAAATGTTATGAATTGTTAGAAAAAATTATTTCTTCTTAGCTGTTTTTCCCGCTGGGGTAAACTTGTCCCAGGCTAGGTCAAACATTTGTGATAATGATTGTGCGAAGTATCCGCTTGAAAGCCATACTGCTACGTCGTAGTTTGGATGCACTGTCTTATCATCAAGGAGCATAAACATCATTTGGTCTTTGTCAATAATCGCGAATCGACCGTGTGGTTTGTCAAGAGCACGAACATCTGCAAATTTTGCGAGGTCTTTAGCAACTTTTTGATTTTCAGGAGTAATTGGTGCTGCGATACGGACGTTGATACCGCGCTTCTTTGCCTTTTGAATTGATGGCATGAGCGCTTCGAGTTTTCGGTTGAGCCCTTCAGCAGTTGTTACAATTACAGCTTCTTTCTTAGCATTCTTGAGCATCATGTCAAGGTGGTTGTACATGTTTTGTCGTCCTTTAAGACTTCCTGAAAGGTCTGCTGGCTCAACGAATTTGATACCGTTATTGTAGAGGGATGCAAGTTCAGTGAGTACTTCATTCTTCTTGATCTCTTCAAGGCGCTTAGCTTTTTCTTGAGCATTAACAACAAGGTTTCGCTTTACGCGCTCAATTACTTCTTCAGGTTTTAACGCAATAAACTTGATTGGTTTACCAAGTTTCATAACGATAAATCCTTTCTTTTCAAGTGATTCGAGAATGTCGTATGTTCGTGATCGTGGAACGTCTGAAATATTACTAAGCTCTCCAGCTGTAGAAACACCTCGTGAAAGTAGTGATGTCCACACTTTAACTTCGTAGAGGTTGAGGTCAAATATTTTTCGTAGGCGGCTTAAAAATTCTCCGTTTACTATCATCTGATCACCAGTAGGTTATACTTCAGGTATGTAATACGGAGTATTTAAACTTTGTTCCAAAATAATCACTACGGAGGTGTATAACAGCGTCACTTGTAAAAAAGTACGCATTAAATCTTAAAATGCGAAGCCGAGCTCTTTTTTACGTACTGTAAACGTGATTCCGGTGTCAGGTAAGGTATCAACAGCGACTACATTTGTTGCTCCAGTTCGTTGACCAATGAAATCAATGTGTGGGCTGATTTGTTCACGCAATCCTTCTTCAACATATACTGCAAGTTCTATTGTTTCTGTTTTTTGCATGCCTCGTTTCTTACGTTCGGCTTGTACTCGTCGAGCGAGTTCTCGTGCAAACCCTTCTGCTTCAAGGTCAGGTGTTAGGGTGGTGTCCAGTGTTATTGCTACTTGGTCTCCTTGCTTGAACGTTAGCATTTTGATATTAAGTTGTTGTTTGATAAGTGCTTCTGGGGTTGGGCCTAGTTCGCTAGAAATGGTTACATCTGCATTTGCAAGTGGCCATTTGACACCTAGTTGTGCGCGGTCTCGTTCAGCAAGTCCTTTTTCTATAACAGAGAACATTGTCGCAAACGTTTCTTCAAGCATTGGATCTATTTGTTTCACATCATATTCTGGCCACATCGCTAGGTGCACTGATTCTTCTTCTTGGTGCATTGTTTGCCAAATGTGGTCTGTGATAAAAGGACACGTTGGAGCAAACATTTTCAAAATACCTACAAAAACTTCTTTTATTGTTGAGCGAACAACTGCATTGCTATGTGCTTTATCACGTACGAGTTTAATATAGTCTCGTGAGAGTTGCATGATGAGTGTTTCAACAGCACTTACTGTTTCGTCAAGTCGATATTCTTCAAAGAGTTTTGTGACTTCTTTGAGTGTTGCGTGATACCGAGAGATAATCCATCGTTCTTCTTCTCCTGGTTCTCCGTTAGGAATGTCAAGTGTTTCAAGATCTGCTACGTAGCGTCCAATATTGCTTAAGATGTTCAAGTTTCGCTGTCGGACTTTCACTTCGTCCCAACTGAAACTAATATTTTCTCCAGCACTAATGCCTCCAAGGTAGTAGCGTAATACATCAGTTGAGTGTTTGTCGATAACTTCATACGGTGAGATTATATTGCCGAGGGACTTACTCATTTTTGTACCTTCAAAATCATATATCATTCCCGTACAATATGCGTTTTTGAACGCTTGTTTTTCATAGCGTATTGCTGAACAAATATTGAGGAGTGAAAACCACAACCTTGTTTGCTCTGTTGCTTCTAGTACGACGTCAGCAGGATAGTATTGCTCTATGAGGTGTGGATCATTGTATAAACAATTCCATGATGCAACACCTGCGTCAATCCATACATCAGCGACGTCAGGTATTCGCCGATACGTTTTGCCTTCTTTCTCAATCACTACATCATCAATGTAGGGTTTATGTAAGGTAATCATGTCAAATTCTTTACCGGTTAATGCTTCAAGCTCTTCAGTACTACCAATGATGAGTACGTCTTCTTCATCATTCTCATTCACCCAAATTGGGAGTGGACATCCCCAGTATCGTTGTCGTGCAACACTATTGTCTCGCAAGTTACCAGTCCATCGTTCATAGGAATCATGGCATTTTCGCGGAACCCAGTGTGTTCCAGCGTTCATACCCACGAGCTCTGGTGCTAAGTCTTTTGTGCGCAAGAACCATTGTTCGGTTGTTCGAAACACCACTGGTTTATGGCTTCTATCCGAATGCGGATACTCGTGTTCAACTTCTGTTTGTGCAACAAGAATGCCGCGACTTTCAAACTCTGCAATAAACTTAGGATCATCAACTTTTGCCTCCCACCCTGTAAATTTCCCTGCATGTTCAAAAGTTCCTCGTTCATTAAGCGTATTAAACGGTGCGATTCCATTCTGCTCTCCAACTTCAAAGTCTTCAGGACCGCAACCAGGTGCACAGTGTACGAGTCCTGTTCCAGCTAAGGTATTTACATATTCATTACTCAAAAGAATTGTAAACGCGTTTGGACTTTCTTGTTTGATTCTAGCGTATTCTGCAGATAATTGGTCGTAGAGCGGGTGTTCGTACGCACGTCCTTTGAGTTCTTCTCCAAGGTATGTTTTGACAATATCGACTTTTTTACCGAGAAGTCCTGAGATAAATACACCTGACAGGTCTTTTGCAACTGTCCAGATTTCATCATCTACTTTAACATCTACATATTCGAGTTCTGGATGCACCATAATGCCTAAGTTAAATGGTATTGTCCAAGGGGTTGTTGTCCAAATGATAAAGTATTCGTTCTGCGTTCCTGCTTTTTTGAATTTGAGAAAGACTGAGGTGTCAGTTATTGTTTTATATTCAAGTTCGTGTTTTGCGAGTCCCGTTTCAGTTTCTGCGTCCCAGTGCATTGTTTTAAGACCTTTGTAGAGTCGTTTCTTATCCCATGCAGCTTTGAAAAATGCCCATTCCCCGCTAATGTAATCTTTAGTTATTGGTTTGTATGCGTTGTCATGGTCCATCCAGATGCCCATGCGCCATAAGTCCTCGCTCATGTAACCTGCGTGTTCTTCTGACCAGTCAATGCATCCTTTTACAAATTTATCAACTCCATACTGTTCGATTGCTTCTTTGTCTTTAAGACCGAGTTTTTTCTGCACCTTTTGCTCTGTTGGGAGGCCGTGCATATCATACCCTCCACGGTCCCACACGTCAAACCCACGCATTCGTTTGTACCGCATAATCATGTCTTTGAGTGAGCTATTCCATGCTTGTCCGATATGGAGTTTGCCGGACGTATAGGGTGGTCCCTGTAAAAAGTAGAATTTTTTGCCTTTAGCATGGCGATTTCTGTCCTTGACTCGTTGATACACGCCAAGCTCTTCCCAGCGTGTTAGCACGTCAGTTTCAATTTGTTTGAGGTCAATCATAGTAGTTTCGTGTAAGAAGGGTTTTTAGGTTTTGCGTGTGAATTGTGCATCAGTACTTTTCCAAATACTCACTCCGCTCACCACTGCTATAAATCCGCTCGTCCAAGCAGTTGCGTGTGCTTGAGTAATCAGTGAGAAAATTCCTAGGAGTGCGCTTCCTGCTAGGAGTATGATGAAAAATCGTTTTCCAATACCAAGTTCATCACGAGCAAGCCAGGCAATAAGGTAGCCGAGTGGGAAAGCGAGTACGAGAAGGAGTAGTGCAAGCATCATTTATTCCACCAAGAAATGATCTGTTTGTGTTGCTGATTCGTCAAGTAAGTCGTTTGAAGAAAGCACTCCAACAAGTCCGTCACGCGCATCAACAACAGGTAGCATTTCCATTTTTTTTTCAAGCATTAAGCGCCTAGCTGTTTCAACTTCTTCATTAGGGGGGATGCTAATAACGCTCCGTGACATAATATCGCCTACTTTTTTCTTGCTACCAAAGTTACCTATAAGATCTCGTTCACTAATAACTCCAATAACTTCTGTTGCATCAACTATAAAGAGTATCTCAACTTGTTTCTCACTCATAATGATTGAGGCTCGTTTGAGGCTTAGTTCTTTGCTAATGCCAATCGCTGTTTTCATAACCTCTTGTACTAACATGGTGCTACTATAGAATAGAATTATTTAAGGTTTATCTACTAGTTGACTTACAGGGCTTTTGATAGTATCTTCTTTTGTATCAGCTGCATTATGAATTTTTGAACGCATACGTCCTAAAATGCCAAAGATGAATGAGACAATACCCATTATAAAAACGATGAGAAATGCGATTCCGAGCCTAATAAGTACTGATTCTGCAAATGAATTAAGGCCTCCTGCCCAAGGATAATTGATTTCTACATTTATTGCCATGAAGAAGACAAATGGTAGTCCTGACAAGATTCCTGCCAGTCCTAAATCAACTAGGAAATGGTAGCGTGGAATGCTTAAAACTGCAAGTACGAAAATAAGCATTACCGTAATCATGCCAAGCATCCAAGCAAGCACTCTTCCAGCTGTTAGCCCGTTAGCTATCGGGTCTATAATCCCGCTTGCCTCAACATCTTCAACAGGTATTTGTTGTGATTGAGCGATTAACGTAGTTATAGTTTGAGTGCTGAGTGAGTACGTTGTTGTAAGTCCTATAAGGAATAAGGTCATAAATAATACGATAAGTGTTACAATACAAAATCGTCCTGCTGCGCGTAGTTTACCTCTTACCCCCATGGTATACTTCTAGAGTTGTTTTGCTTTAAGTAGCTTGTGTTTACTACTTTTTGCGCTTCTTCGGTTCCTCGTTCTTGACATGAACATCCATTTGTGGGAATGGTATTTCAATGCCTGCTTTGTTAAGTGCATTGTAAATACGGGTATTAGCTTCGTCTAGAGCGCCAAATCGGTGTTCGTACGTATCAACATAGAAGTATGCTTTGAAGTTAAGTGATGAGTTAGCCATTTCAAGGAACTTAATTGATGGTTCAGGGTCTTTTTCAAAATGCTGTACTTTTTCAATTTCTTTCATTACAAGTTTCTTTACTTTGTCAATATCCGAGCCGTATGCTACACCAAACGGTACGACAACACGGCTCTTAGGTTCTGGGAGTACGATATTTTGAATATTTCCATCTGCTACTTTGCTGTTAGGGACAATAATGAGTTCATTATCGAATGTTTGAATACGAGTTGCACGAATACCGATGCGAACTACTTTTCCTTTTGTAATGTCGTCAAGGTAGACAACATCTCCTACTTTAAGCGATTTATCAAGGAGGATTGAGGCTCCAGCGAATACGTTAGAGAGTGTTGACTGAAGAGCAAACGCTACTGCAATACCTGCAACGCCAAGCCCTGCAAGGAATGGTCCGACCTCAACGCCCCACACGCTCAGGACGTAGAGGAGTACAAAGACTACAAGGACCACTTTAAGAATGCTCTTAAGTAGTGCCATTAGGTCTTTTACCGCTTCATACCGATCTTTCCCAACATGTTTGAGTGCTCTAAAGAGGATGATGTCAATAACAAGGAATACGAGGTAGCCGAGGAATACTGCAATGAAGGAGATAATGGTATTGTGCAGTACGAGCTCAATACTTTCAATTAATTGGAGTTCCTCAATAGCTGCTCGAAGACCGACTAGGAGTACAATATTCGTTATTGGTTTTGATGCTTTCGCAATGAGTTTATCGTCAAGGTCAGTTTTTGTCTTTGAAGTAAGTCGTAGAATTACCTTTTCAAGAATAAAAATACCGAGGCGAAGTATTACGAACGTAACGACGAGAACTGCTAAGGCTCGTAAGTACCGATTCTCAATAACTGTTTCGAGTCCAAAAACCATTGTGAATGTGTAGGTACATGAGTATTAAAG